>JAFWQT010000025.1 GCA_017508965.1 Prevotella sp.
GCAGATGATGAAGTCGAAGCAATGGGTAGGAAAGGGACCTTATCGCGTTTGGCAGAACCGCACGGAAGGTCCGCAGGTTGGCCTGTGGAGCAACGATTATAACGACCCCATTCCTGGCGAGTCGTGGGAATATCCCGAGTTCAAGGGCTATTTCTCTAATGTCTCCTGGATGAAATTCACCACGCAAGAGGGTCAGTTCGGACTGGAACTCATGAACGACAAGGTGGGCGTCTACACCCCCCGCGACGGTCGCGACCATGTTCTCTATACCCTGCCCGAAACGGGAATCGGCATTTTCAGAGCCATCCCCGCCGTGCGCAACAAGGTGAACACCACCGACCTCAACGGTCCTTCTGCCCAGCCCTACTGGAGCAAAGGAAAAGGACACATCAATGCCATCCTGCACTTTGAGTAACCATTCCCCCTCCTTAGAAAGGAGGGGTCAGGGGTGGTTGATAACTCTCGCTTAAGAAATCCAAAGACTGCATCATGCTGCACAAAGAAAAAACAAACAATCTCAAAGATACCAAAGACCTGCGTCAGGGGCTTAGATTGACAGCCACTCCTGCAGAAGTAACCCTTTGGCAATTTCTGAAGAAGAGCCAAGTGGGGGGACTGAAGTTCAGAAGACAGCATAGTGTAGGGGAATTCGTCCTTGATTTCTATTGTCCTGAAATCAAGCTCGATTTAGAGTTGGATGGCGAAGTTCATAACTCCCCTATGGCCTACGAACGTGATATGAAAAGAACTCAATATCTGAACCATCTTGGTATATCCGTTCTTAGATACCATAATGATGTGGTATTTAATAATGTGCAGGGCATAATAGACAGCATTCTGCATTTTGCAGAAAAAAAGGAATTATTAAAGGGATATCATATTGACGAATTGCTATGAGAATATCAACTGTCTGTATATCAACCACCCCCAGCCCCTCCTTTCTAAGGAGGGGGGTGATAATGCTTTTATGCCTTGTTTCGATAGGTGTGGAAGCAGATACTACTAAGCCTTGGACCTTCTGGTACTGGATGTACGGGGCAGTGTCAAAGGCCGGCATTAAGGCCGACCTGAAGTGCATGAAAGACGTGGGACTGGGCGGCTGCTACCTGATGCCCATCCGGGGCGCCGAAGAAAGGCCCGAATACAAAGGCGAGGCCAACCAGCTGACTCCAAAGTTCTGGGAAATGGTGGACTACGCTTTCCAGCAGGCAGACTCTTTGGGGCTGCAGATGGGAATCCATATCTGCGACGGCTTTGCCCTGGCCGGCGGCCCATGGATTTCGCCCGAAGAATCCATGCAGAAAGTGGTGTGGAGCGATACCATCGTGAGCGGCAATGAGGGAATGGTGATGCTGAAGCGACCCGTAGCCGAAGGAGAGTACTACGAGGATGTCGCCGTGTTTGCCGTGCCAGTGCCGGAAATGGAGGGAATGATAGAATATCGTTGCGATACAATCGCAACACACAATACCGGCGTTCCCTATATCGGGAGAAACGAGAGCGGCGTGTTCCGCAGCGACGATCCCTGCTATATCCTGCTGGACCTGGAAGGGATGCGGACGGTGCGCAGTATAAAAGTGATTCCAAGCGGCAACAATATCCAGAGTCAGCGGTTGCTGGTGCAGGCCTCTGACGATGGCATCACTTTCCGTGATGTCAGACAACTGACACCGCCTCGGCAGGGATGGCAGAGCACAGGCTTCGACTTTACCTATTCGCTTCCCGAGACGACAGCCCGATATATCCGTCTGTACTGGACGCCCGAAGGCAGTGAACCGGGCAGCGAAGACCTGGATGCCGCCAAATGGAGGGCAAACCTGAAGCTTAAGGACGTGGTGCTCTACAGCTTCCCTCAGGTGGATGGCTTCGAAGGAAAGTCGGGAGCGGTATGGAGAATTCAGACCGCTGCACCTGGATATAACGATGGTTATTCCATCCCCCAGAAAGACATCATTCCACTCCAGCTGACCGGTAACAGCGTACAGTTGGCCGCAGCAGGAAAAGCATATCATATCTACCGCATCGGTCACACCACGACCGGTCATACCAATGCCACGGCAGGCGGAGCAAAGGGACTGGAATGCGACAAGTTCTCGGCCGATGCCGTAAAGAAACAAATCGGCGGATGGTTCGACCTGTTTATGCAGCGCCCGCATCATGATGTGGTGAAATACATGCACATAGATTCCTGGGAGTGTGGCTCGCAGAACTGGAGTGCGAATTTTGCCCGTGAATTCCAGCAGCGGCGCGGATACGACCTGATGCCCTATCTGATGGTCTATGCCGGTGTTCCCGTGGAGAATGCGGAGAAGGTGCTCTACGATATACGTCTGACCATCAATGACTTGGTGAACGACGTGTTCTTCCGCACCCTGTCCGCCGAGGCCCATCAGCGCGGAATGCAACTTTCGTCGGAAAGTGTAGCCCCGACGATGGTCAGCGACGGCATGGAGCATTATAAACTGGTGGACATCCCCATGGGCGAATACTGGCTGAACTCGCCTACTCACGACAAGCCCAACGACATGCTCGATGCCATCAGCGGAGCCCATGTCTACGGGAAAAACATCGTGCAGGCCGAGGGATTCACCGAGGTTCGCGGCGTTTGGGACGAGACGCCCGCCAGCATCAAGACCCTGCTCGACCGGAATTTCGCGCTGGGCATGAACCGTCTGTTCTTCCATGTCAATACGCATAACCCCTGGACCGACCGTCGTCCGGGTATGACGCTCGATGGAATCGGACTTTTCTTCCAGCGCGACCAGACTTGGATGCCTGAGGCAAAGGATTTTGTGAGCTATATCACCCGGTGCCAGAAAATGCTGCAGGAAGGTCGTCCTGTTGCCGATATCGCCGTGTTCACGGGCGAGGAGATGCCTTCGCGTGCCGTGCTGCCCGAACGATTGGTGCCGATGCTGCCGGGAATTTTTGGCAAGGAGAGGGTGGCTGCCGAGGCAAAACGACTGGAGAACAAAGGCAATCCCATGGAGGAGAGTCCTGTGGGTGTGAAGCATTTGGCAGGTATCGTGGATACCCGTGACTGGGTGAACGCTTTGAACGGCTATCAGTACGACTCCATGAACCGCGACGCGCTGCTCAATCTGGCCACCACGACGGCCGACAGTTGCATCGCCTTGCCCAGCGGAGCCAAATACCGCGTGCTTGTCATCCCGCAGAAAAACCTTTCGGCCGAAGTAAGAAACAAGGTGGAAGCGTTCAAGAAGGCGGGCGTGGTTGTGATAGACCAGCCCTATCCCGGGGCGGATTTCTCAGCTTACGGACTACCGCGCGACATCGTGTTGCCAAAAGACATTGCCTATACGCACCGCACCCTGCAGGATGCAGAAATCTATTTCCTGTCTAATCAGGTCGACAAGAAACGTAAGTTCATGGTCTCGATGCGCGAGAACTGCCACATCATTATACTCTACGACCCGCTGACAGACCGCTATCAGGGAGCTTTCGACGAATCGACTTCCACAGGGACAGAAACCGAAATCACACTGCAGCCCAATGGTTCGCTGTTTGTCATGCTTATAAAGAAAGGTGCCGATGAATTCAAGCTGAGTTCCTTTGGACCGTCAGACCATGCTAAGACCGTGCTTGTAAGTTCGCCTTGGCGCATCCTCTTCCAGTCGAACAAGGTAAGCGCTTCTACTGAGACGCTATACGACTGGAGTCAGTCTGCCGACGACCGCATACGCTACTACTCGGGAGCGGCCCGCTATGAGACGGGCTTCGAACTGAAGACAAAACCCAACCAGCACGTGTGGCTCAACTTAGGACAGGTGCACGACGTGGCCCATATCTATGTGGACGGCACCGATTGCGGAACAGTTTGGACTGCTCCCTATACGGTTGACATCACCCACGCACTGAAAAACAAGAACGAGCACCAGTTGCGCATTGTCGTGGTGAACACCTGGGCCAATGCCCTGCGTGGCGCCGACGAAGGAAAAGCGCCTTTCGGCGGCATCTGGACCAATGCCAAATACCGCATGAGTAGCAAGAATCTGCTGCCGGCAGGACTGCTCGGACCGGTGGAACTGAAAATTGACGAATAACACTTAGATGATATGAAAAGAATGATTTGCGTGCTTTGCGCACTCTGCGGATTCATCGTTATCCGCGCAGCGGTAAGACTACCCCATTTCATCAGTGACGGAATGGTGCTGCAACAGCAGTCGGAATGCAACCTGTGGGGGTGGACCAATGCCGGGAAGAATGGCGTCATCGTCGTCACCTCGTGGGATAACAAGGAGTATTTGGCCAAGGCCGACAAAAGCGGGCGGTTTGAACTTAAGGTAAAAACCCCAGCGGCTGGCGGACCTTACTATATTTCGTTTAGTGACGGAGATTTAATTCGGAAGCTGGAAAACATCCTCATTGGCGAGGTGTGGCTCTGCAGCGGACAGTCGAACATGGAAATGCAGATGAAGGGTTTCAAGGGACAGCCCGTGGAAGGCACTACCGAAGAACTGTTGAACTGCAAGGACCCGCAGTTGCGGCTTTTCACCGTGAAACGGAATCCGAAGCCACAGGTTCAGGATGACGTGACGGGACAATGGTACGAAGCAGCGTCAGCCTCGGTGCGCGACTTCTCGGCAACGGCCTACTATTTCGGCAAGGCGCTGCGCAAGACGCTTGGCATTCCCGTGGGTCTTATCGTCACCTCGTATGGCGGCTCTGCCTGCGAGGCCTGGATGGCCAGGGAGTGGCTGGAGGAAGACAGCGTCAAAGCGGAGTGGCCGAAATATTATCCCGATGTGAAATTCCCAATTACCGATGGAATGGTGGAAAAACTTCACCAGCGCTGTCCGTCGGCTCTCTATAACGGTCAGCTGAAACCGCTCATCGGTTATGCCCTGCGCGGCGCCATCTGGTATCAGGGTGAGGACAATGTACCACGCTATAGCTACTATGCAAAACTGCTGAAACGAATGGTCGACGGCTGGCGTGCCGACTGGCAGCAAGGCCAGTTCCCGTTCTATTTCTGTCAGATTGCGCCCTACGACTATTCGCTCATCCAGTGGGAAGGCAGTCAGTTCCTGCGCGAACAGCAGCAGATGGCCGAGAAAATCATTCCTAACAGTCGTATGGCATGTCTGATGGATGCCGGACTGGAATATGGCATACATCCCAGAAAGAAACGTCAGGCCGGAGAACGCCTGGCCGTTCTTGCCCTGAGCAATACCTACGGCGTGAAGGGACTGCCCGACTTTGCCGAATATGCCAACGTGGAATTTCAGGGCGATACTGCCGTGGTGGCATTCGACCGCTCGAAGGAATGGGTTTATTTTGAAAACGGCAAACCGGACAGCGACCTTTACGAGGTGGCTGGCGAAGACGGCGTTTTCCACAAGGCCGAGGCTTGGATTTCGCGCAACCGCCTGTATCTGAAGAGCGAAAAGGTGAAGAAACCCGTTGCCGTGCGCTATGCCTGGAAGGATTGGGCACAGGGCGACCTGATGCACGACGGGCTGCCGGTTAGTTCGTTTAGGAGCAGTAGAACATGGTAATAATCAGACATATAGCCATTCTAGGATTCCTAGTTATGCTAGAATTCCTAGTTCCTTCGGCAGCAGATGCTGCCGATTATAAGCCCAAGGATTATGTTTGGACCACGCAGAGCCGGAACTCGTCGGAGTCGATGCCCTGCGGCGGTCACGATATCGGCATGAACGTGTGGGTGGAAAACGGCGATGTGCTGTTCTATGTGTCGCAAAGCGGATGGTTCGATGAGAACAATACCCTGCTGAAAGCGGGGCGCTGGCGCATCCATTTCGATAATCAGCCGGCGAAAGTAACCTTCGAACAGCGCCTTTGTCTTGATGACGGGGCCATCTATATCACGCTGGGTGATGCGCAAATCCGCCTTTGGGCAGATGTGTTTGAACCGGTGGTGTTCTGCGAAATGGTTTCAAAAAAGAAACTGACGACCACCCTTTCGTATGAGAGCTGGCGCTATCGCGACCGCAGCATAACCAAGGCAGAGTGCCAGCAGACCAGCTATAAATGGACACTTCCTGCAGATGCCGTTACTTTTGCCGATTCCATCGAGGTTTCAAACAATAACCTACACTTTTATCATCAGAACCGGCAAGAGACGATCTTCGACTATACCGTGAAACGGGAGTTCCTCGATGAGGTGAAAGAGCAGGTTTATAACCCCATCGGCGGACTTCGCATGGAGGGCACGATGAAGACAACCGGGCTATTATATAAAGGTACGCACGAAGGGAAATATGCTGAAACCGACTATCGCGCCTGGGATTTCTGTGGGGAGATGAAGAAGGGAGGTTTTTCCATTTGTCTTGGAAAAACCGCTTGTTCGACCAGTATTTCCAAGAAACGCTCGGCCCAGTGGTGGCACCAATACTGGCAGCGGTCGTGGATTCAGACCGATAATAAGGAGGCGGCAGAGATGGTGCGCAACTACGAATTGTTCCGCTACATGCTTGGCTGCAATGCCTGCGGACAATGGCCGACAAAGTTTAATGGCGGACTTTTCACCTTCGACCCGTTGTTTGTGGCCTCTCCCACCGCCACAGAGGAAACATATACACCCGACTACCGCAAATGGGGAGGCGGCACCATGACCGCCCAAAACCAGCGACTGGTTTATTGGCCGATGCTGAAGAGCGGCGATGCCGACTTGTTGAAATCACAACTGGATACCTATCTGCGGATGCTGCCCACTGCAAAACTATGGGCACAGCACTTCTGGGGACACGGCGGCGCCTGTTTCCCCGAGCAGATTGAGAACTCCGGACTGCCGAATCCAGCGGAATACGGCAAGCCAAAACCGGGTCAAGACCGTGGCGTAGGCCGTAATGCATGGCTGGAATACGAGTGGGACACCGCGCTGGAATTCTGCATGATGGCTTTGCAAGCCCGTGAATATGCCCCGTGGGAAAACTGGGATAAATATGAACCGCTCATCGCTGAATGCCTGAAATTCTTCGATGAACACTATCAATGCGAAGCCAACAAGCGCGGCGCCAAGACCTTCGATGCCAACGGCAAACTGGTGATATACCCGGGATCGGGTTGCGAGACTTATAAGATGGCCTATAATCCTTCATGCACCATTGCTGCCCTGAAGGCTGTTCTGGAGAAATGGGGCAGGGATTCGGCGATGCTTTCACGCATTCCCGAGATTCCCACAAGGGTCATTGGCGGAGACACTTGTATTGCTCCGGCCATTGTATGGGAAAGAATCCAGAATGTGGAGACGCCACAGCTCTATCCCGTCTTCCCCTGGCGCATCTACGGATTGGGGCGCCCTGGTTTGCAGACGGCCGTCAACACCTATGCTAAAGACCCGCATGCCCTGGAGATGCGCTCGTCGAAAGGCTGGAAGCAGGACAATATCTGGGCTGCTTGCCTTGGGCTGACCGATGAGGCCCGGCGGCTGAATTTGGAGAAACTGGGCAGCGGTCCCTATCGTTTTCCCGCTTTCTGGGACCCGGGTTTCGATTGGGCACCCGACCACAACCGCGGCGGAGCAGGAATGATTGGCGTGCAGGAGATGCTCTTGCAGGAAACGCCCGAGGGCGAACTGCTGCTATTCCCGGCCTGGCCGAAGGAGTGGAATGCCAAGTTCCGACTGCATGCCACGGGCGGTCGCATTGTTGAAGCGGAAATCAATAACGGAAAAATCAATTTGTTGAAATGAGACAGCGTATTTTTTTAATGGAACACAAAGGTACAAAGACTCTAAGTTTTCTTTTTGCTTTGTGCCTTTGTGCCTTTTTATTCCATTTCACCAGCCTTTCAGCACAGATAGAAAATGCCCGATGGATTGGGGCAATTTCAAAACAGGAGGCTAAGATTCCCACAGGCCGCTGGAGCAATGCCGTGTTCAAGCAAGACACGTTTAAACTGAAGTGGCAGGACGTGGACTCACTCTCGGCCCGTTCCATCATCGTGAAAAAGGACTTTCAGGCCAAAGGGAAGATAGCCAAGGCCGTGGTGGATGTCAGCGGACTGGGCCATTACGAACTGACCATCAATGGGCAAAAAGTGGGCGACAGCGAGTTTGCCCCGCTCTGGAGCGAGTACGACAAGACCGTATATTATAATAGGTATGACGTGACGGAGTTGCTGCGGAAAGGACAAAACCGCCTGGAGACACTGCTGGGCAACGGCATGTTCAACGTGCAGCGCGGTTCACGCTACAGCAAACTGCAGCAGAGTTTCGGGCCGCCACAACTGCTGCTCCGGCTGGCTATCACCTACAAAAACGGCAAGCAGCAGATTATAGAAAGCGACGGTTCATGGCAATGGCGCCTTTCACCCATTACCTTCAACAGCATTTACGGCGGCGAGAGCTACGATGCCACCCTCGAATCGCCCCAAGAGAAGGATGCATGGAAACCGGTGGTCTATACCGAAGGCCCCAAAGGAACGCTTCGCTTGCAGACGGCTCCGCCTGTAAAGATTATGGAGCGCTACGATGTGAAGTCGTGGAATTACATTTTGCCCGATTCCATCGAGTCCGCATCGAAGGCAACAAAACGCACCATCCAAAGGGGAGCTTTCGTCTGCGACATGGGTCAGAACCTCTCAGGTTTTCCCGAAATCACCGTCAGCGGCCAACCCGGCCAGAAGATTACACTCCTCGTTTCAGAGAAACTCACTCCACAAGGCGCCTGCGACCAACGCCAGACAGGTCGCCAGCATTACTATGAGTACACGATAGGTAACCACCAACACCCATCACCCATCACCTATCACCCAAGATTTTCCTACTACGGTTTCCGCTATATCCAGGTGGAAGGAGCAGTGTGGGAAGGGGAGCCCAATCCCGACGGACTGCCTGTCCTGCACAAGTTGCAGAGTTGTTTCGTGTATAATTCCGCCCCCGAGGTGTCGAGTTTCGAATGCAGTAACGAATTGTTCACCAAGACGCACCGCCTTATAGAGCGGGCAGAGCGGTCGAATATGCAGGCCGTGCTGACCGATTGTCCCCACCGTGAGAAGCTGGGCTGGCTGGAACAAGACCATCTGAACGGTCCGTCGCTGCTCTACAACTACGACATGCGCACCTATATCCCCAAAATCATTCAGGATATAGTGGACACCCAGAAGTCAGACGGCATGGTTCCAACCACGGCCCCGCAGTATGTTTCGTTCGGCAATCTCTTCGATGATTCGCCCGAATGGGGCAGCACGCTCATCATCCTGCCGTTTATGTATTACGACCAATACGGTGACAGTACGCTGATTGTGAACAACTACGAACCCATGCGCCGTTATGTTGACTACCTGACGAGTCGTGCCGACAGTGGAATAGTGAGTCACGGACTGGGCGACTGGTACGACCAGCGGGGCATCGAACCCGGTGGATTCACCAAGAACACCCCCATCCCCCTCGTGGCCACTGCCCATTACCTGATGGACCTGCGCTATGTGGCACAGGCTGCCCGCATGAAAGGACTGGGTGAAGAAAGCCGGAAATACGATGAAATGGCCGAATTTGTAGCCCAGCAGTTCAATAAAACCTTCTATCATCCCGATTCGTGCTACTACGGAACTGGTAGCCAGTGCTCGAATGCCCTGCCTTTGTTCCTGGGCATCTGTCCTGACAAGGAAGCCGTCGTTCAGCATTTGATTGCCGATATCCGGCAGCACGGCACGCGGCTCACCACCGGCGATGTGGGCAACCGTTACCTCTTCCAGGTATTGGCAGAAAACAATCTTAACGAATTGTTGTTTGAAATGCTTAACCACGATGAGGCTCCGGGCTACGGTTATCAGCTCAAGAAAGGTGCCACGACGCTCACCGAACAGTGGATGCCCGAGAACGGATCGTCGCAAAACCACTTCATGATGGGCCAGGCCGACGAATGGCTGTTCAAGACCATTGGTGGCATCCGTCAGCAGAAAGGCACCCACGGCATGCGTCATCTGCTGATTGCCCCGCAGTTGGTGGGCGATATCCAGTGGGTGAAAGTCACCACGATGGCCGCCACAGGTACCGTCCGTGTAGATGCCACCCGCGAGCGCATCACCGTTGATGTTCCCGAGGGCTGCGATGCAGAAATCGTGAAGATGAACGGAGAACGGAAGTTCGTAGGAAGCGGCAAACACACATTTTAATAAAAAAAGTTGGCCTGAAAAGAACCACGTGCAGATATTTTTCGTATATTTGCACAAAATCCTTTTGGCTAACTTATGAATGATAATTTCGATGACAGACAGTTGTATGCTGGTATCTCTCCGTGGCATTCCATTGGAGTCAGGCTGAGTCTGTCTGTTTTGGGCGTAGCCATCGGGGTGTTTGTTGCGGGTCTGCTGGTATATGTCTATTTCCAGGAAGACCAGGTGAAGCATGAAACGATGATGTTTGCAGAGCTGCAGCTCACCGAGCAAATCTGCGAAGCAGAAAAACTGCTGGTGGGAGATACGACGCTTTCAGTAACCGAGAAGCAAGATTCCGTGATGCAGATCATCCAGAATATCAAGCCCTATAAACATTCTTTTTGCATTCTGCTTGACTCCTCCGGCCACTATCTGCTGCATCCTGATTCCAGACTGACCGTCTATGGCAAAGATTCTGCCACCGCAGCCCGGATGCCAACCATCTTTCAAAGGGCGGTGACGACAGAGGATCCTGACCTCGACTCGCTGGGGCGCAAGATGCTGAACAGGGAGAAGGGAATGATGGAGATTCTGAAAGGAAAAGAATATTCGATGGCTGTCTATCGTCCGTTGCAGTCTACCGACTGGTCTGTAGCACTGGTCTGTTCGCGGCTGGATGTCTTTTCTTCGTTGTCCAGCATTCTCTGGTTTGCCGGCATAGCGGTGGTGTTGGGTGTGCTGATGATGTTCGTCTTGTGCGTCATTGCCATCAGGCGAATCACAAAACCACTGGAGACGCTGACGGCCTCAACCAGCGAGATAGCGAGGGGCAATCTGCATGCCGAGGTGCCCGAACTGAGGGTTAAGGACGAGATGTGGCAACTGCGCCAGTCGTTCGTACACATGCAGAAGTCGCTCCGCCATCATATAGCCGAACTCACCAGGACAACGGCCAACAACGAGCGTATCAAGAGCGAGCTGAGCATTGCTAACAACATCCAGCACAGCATGATGCCCAAGACGCATCAGCCGCTGCCCGACCGTTCCGACATTGATATCCATGCCTCGCTGCTGCCTGCCAAGGAAGTGGGCGGCGACCTCTACGACTATTATCTCTACCACGACAAGCTCTGTTTCATTGTGGGCGACGTGTCGGGAAAAGGCATCCCGGCAGCGCTCTACATGGCTATGACGATGAGGGTGTTCCGCATAGCCTGTCGACATCACATCAACTCAGCCCACGAAATTGCCGAAGCCATGGGGCGCACGCTGGCCGAGAACAACGAGTCGAATATGTTCATCACCGCCTTCATCGGCGTGCTCGACCTGAAGACCAACAGGCTGGGATACTGCAACGCCGGACATAACCAGCCGCTGCTGGTGCTACCCGACGGTAGTTGCAGCCTGCTGGAGGCTGAAAGCAATATCCCGCTGGGCATCATGGAACGTTTCGACTTCGAGGGCGACAGCATGGACTTCCCCGTTGGAACCAAGCTGTTGGTCTATACCGACGGACTCACCGAAGCCGAAGACGGGCAGCGCAACCAGTTCGGCGAGGAGCGGCTCATCAGCATCATGCAGGAAATGAGCGGTCTTTCTTCACGTGAAATAGTGAACGCACTGAACGAAAAGGTGAAGGAATTTGCCAACGGCGCAGAGCAAAGCGACGACCTGACCATCCTCTGCATCGGCAAACAGGCACCTAAGCGCACCATTCTCATGACCAATAAGAAGAGCGAGGTGGGCAAACTGCAGCAGTTCATGGAAGGTGCGGCCAAGGAGTTCGGCATTCCCGATGACATCCATCTGAGTCTGAACCTGGCCGTAGAAGAAGCCGTGGTGAACGTCATCAACTATGCCTATCCTGAGGGCACGGTGGGCGAGATAGAGCTGAACGTCACCAATGCTCCGGTTGCAGACTCCTCTGACTCGGCTAAGGCTGTCCGCTTCACCCTTATCGACAAGGGCAAGCCTTTCGACCCCACCACCCAAGGCGAAGCCGACATCACCTCCGAATTGGACGAGCGGCCTATCGGCGGCCTTGGCATCCATCTCACCCGCAGCATCATGGACCGCATGGAATATCGGCGAGAAGGAGACAGTAACGTATTGATAATGACAAAAATTATAAATTGACGCTTATGGAAGGAATTATTTTCTTGGGACTCAGTCTCTATGCCTGGATTACGATTGTGACCGTGCTGGGAATGTTTGCCGTGCTCATTTTCACGAAAGTGCCGGCAGAGTCGGCTTTTCTCGGCGCCATCGCCATCTTGCTGGTGACGGGCGTGCTCGACACCAAAGAGGCGCTGTCGGGTTTCAGCAGTTCTTCGGTGGTGGTCATCGGTGCCTTGTTCATTGTGATTGCCGGACTTGTACATACTGGCGTGCTGCAATGGATTACTAAGCATCTGCTGGGCACGCCGGGCTCTTATCCGAAGGCCATCGTGCGGCTGATGGTGCCCGTGGCCGTGCTTTCCTCGTTCTTGAACAACACCACGGTGGTGGCGCTTTTCGTCAATGTGGTGAAGATGTGGGGAAAGAAACTCAACATCACGCCTTCAAAACTGCTTATCCCTCTGAGCTATGCCTCGGGCATGGGCGGCATCTGTACGCTCATCGGAACGCCGCCGAACATGATTATCTCGGGAATGTATGCCGAACAGACCGGAAATGCCATGAACGTGCTCACGCCGCTGGTGCCCGGATTGTTCTGCTTGTGTGTCGGCATACTGTCGATGATAGCCATGCGGCGCTTGTTGCCTGACTGCAAGTCACCAGAGGAAGGCTTTGAATCTACGGGCGACTACACGGTGGAACTGCTGGTGCCGACCGACTGCCAGCATGTAGGCGAAACCATCGAGGAAGCCGGACTCAACGAGGTGAAGGGCGGCCAGCTCATCGAAATCGTGCGTTTCGACAAGGAGGTCATCTCTCCCGTTCCAGCCGATGAGTTCATCCTTGGTGGCGACCGCCTGGTCTATTCCGGACAGATTAACGACATCATCGAACTGAAGAAGACGCATGGGCTGGTAAATGCCGACCACCATGTGTTTAGCATCGATGAAATGGACAAAAACCGGACGCTGAAGACAGCATCGATAGGATTCGGCAGCAAGGCTATCGGCAAACTGTGGAGCGAGACTGGCTACGAGACGAGCGACAAGCTTACCCTTGTTGCCGTGAGCCGTCGCGGTGAGCGCATAGAACAGAGTCCTCGCGAAATCAGGTTGCAGGCCGGTGATACCGTGTTGGTGGAATGTCCGCCCCAGATGAACAGCCTGAGCAGCGATGTGAAGAAACAGCTGCAGTTCTTCGAGTCAGCCGACCTTCCCAACATCGGACGGAAGACGCTCGTGTCGTCGCTCATCATGGTTGCCATGATTGCCCTGTCGTCGTTAGGCGTGATGACGCTGTTGCAGGCAGCCTTCCTGGCAGCCCTCATGATGGTGCTTTGCCATTGCTGCTCGGTCGACCAGGCCATGAAGTCCATCAACTGGAATATCCTGATGGTGTTTGCCGGTTCGGTGGTATTGGGAACCGCTATCGAGAAAACCGGTCTGGCACAGATGATGGCCAACGGCATATTGAACGTTTGCGGCAACAATCCCATCGTCATCATGGCGGCCATCTGCCTGGTGGGCACGTTCATCACGGAGTTCATCTCAAATACCGCCACGGGTGCCATGTTCTATCCCATTGTCTATAATGCGGCCGTCAGCATGGGCTACGACCCGTTCCCGTTCTGCGTGGCTCTGATGATTTCGGTCAGTTCCAGCTTTGCCACGCCTATCGGTTCGCCCACACACATGCTCGTCTATGGTCCTGGCGGCTACCGCTTCACCGACTTTGCCAAGGTGGGCATCCCGATGAACCTGATCATTTGGATTGCCAACCTGCTGGTCGTGAACCTGATTTGGCCGCTCACTCCACTGAATTAATGAAGTATAAATTCAAATTCTATAAGATATGAACTTAGAAATAAAAGAAACTGACGGTATCCTGACCGGTGTTCTTTCAGGATATATCGACACGGCCACCTCGGAGCAGGTAGGCCAGGAAATGGAACCTCTGCTGAAACAGGCCAACCGCGCCATCGAGATTGACTGCTCAAAGTTGGAATATATCAGCAGTTCCGGACTGCGACTGCTGCTCTCGTTGCGCAAGCAGGTAGCTGCCGATGGCGGTTCGCTGGTAATCAGGAACATCAACGACGAAATCCGCAAGGTGTTTACGCTGACCGGATTCTTTAAGCTGTTCGATATCCGCTAAAGATAGAGCACAGCCTCGTTGCCCATATTGAAAAGAAGGTCTAGGATGGAAAGGTTTGGCTGGAAGCCGAACCTTTCTTTATATACCTGATAGTAGGGCTTGGGACTGAAGTCGCTATCCTCCTGCGGATGCTTGGGATGGATGGCAGTGCGGAAGTCGGCCCCTCCCCAACCCTCCCCGATAGGGAGGGAGTTCTGATAGGATGACGTTAATTCAATATGGGGATGGATGTCGAGCAGTTCGCACATCTTCTCGGTAATGGCCATATTGAAATCTAGGAGATATTCCCAGCGGTCTTCAAAGAATGGGCGGATATCGTCTTCGTAAAACTCGAAGAAGGGACTTTCGCCGTAAGCACTCAGCAGGGCGTTCCAGTGCTCCTTCCGCCATTTGCCGTGATTGCTGATGCGGACATCCTTGATGAGTCTCTCCCCCGGCCCCTCCCCCATAGGGAGGGGAGAATAGGCAAGCCTCCCCTCGGGGAGGTTGGAGGGGGTCTTCTCTACCGGAACAGTCAGCGCCTGCAATCCTTGCGTAGTTGCAATGATGCAGCGGTTGCGATAGGTCTGTTTCAGGAAATGTTCATGCTGTTCCATCAAGACACCGTCAAAGCGGTTCAGTTTCTGATACCACTGCACGGGTCCGAAATAAGTCGTAGCAAGAATAGCATTCATATTTTAACGATAACGTTAACGTTAACGATAACTCTTAATTCTAAATTTTAAACTCTTAATTCTAAACTCTCAACGTATCGGCCACAGCCGATAGGCTGTTCCAATGATGTCGGTCTGATGAATCAGCGTTTCCTGTTTCCCGAGGGAAACCATATAGTAACGGTGGAAATCGCTGCCACATAGCGGACAACGGGTGGGCAGAAGATAATCTTTTCCGCTGATGTTCACCGTATCGCCAGGCACGGCCAGCACTTTGCCGATGAAAGCATCCTGATTGCCAAACACGATGTGTTCCCCCTTATCATAGGTACGCTCCAAACGGTTCACTATCATGCGGTCACCTTTCCGTACTTGGGGTTGAAAGTCGGAGGTAGTAACTTGATAGATAGTGAATGCCCAGGCACGTACAGCCAGCATCACAAGCAACATAACTGTCAGCGCCAAGATAAACTTCAGCGCATTCTTCATATATATAATAGAAGACCCTCCCCCTTACCCCTCCCTATAGGGCGGGGAGCAGATACCTTTCGGCCTAGGATGTAATCACTCCCCTCCCTCCAGGGAGGGGTAGGGGGGTGGGTCCGTAGGGTCTTTCTTTTTATTTTATATCATCCACCCAGCGGAACAGACGCTTCCAGCGGATGCCGCCGAAACCACTGCGGTCGGGATCGCTGCTCCACCAGATGAAGATTGGCTTGCCCACCACGTGGTCTTCGGGCACGAAGCCCCAATAGCGGGAGTCGGCCGAATTGTGGCGGTTGTCGCCCATCATCCAGTAGTAGTCCATCTTGAACGTATAGCTGGTGGTTTCCTTGCCGTTGATGAAGATTTTGCCGTCCTTCACTTGCAGGTCGTTGCCCTCATATACGCGGATAGGACGGTCGTAGATGGCAATGTTCTCGAGCGAGAGCTTCACCGAGGCGCCTTTCTTTGGAATCCAGATAGGACCATAGTTGTCGCGCGTCCATCCCGTATGGGCATTCAGAGGATACACCTCGCCGGGGAAAGAGTTCGTGTTCAGGCTGATGCTTGCCACCAGGTCCTTGCGGGCCGAAAGGGCTTTCACGGCAGCCTTCGTCAGCGGCATATAGCCGTTCTGGTTCAGACTCATCAGGTCTTCCATCGAGATGCCCAGTTCCTTGAGCAGTTCGTCGGGCAACTGGCCCTTCAGTTTCACGTGATAGGTGTACTGCACGTTTTCTGGTTCCTTGTTGGCCTTACCGTCGAGATAGATGATGCGGTCCTTGATCTGCAGCGTCTGTCCGGGCAGTCCCACGCAGCGCTTCACATAGTTCTCGCGGCGGTCGGCCGGCCGGGTGTCAATGGCACCATATTCAGGCTGGTTCTCGCGGATGTATTGTCGGCCCACGTTATATACGGCCTGATAGTAGTCCCATTGCTGCTGTGCATTCAGCGAGTCCAGGTTGGGTTTGTTCGTCACCAGCTGGTCGCCGAACGAATAGCACATCAGATAGTAGTCGGCTGCCTGATACTGCGAGTTGGTGCAGATGGTGTCGCCGGCTGGATAGTTGAACACCACGATGTCGTTCAGCTCCACCTTGCCCAGACCTTTCACGCGGCGATAGTCCCACTGCGGCCATTCTATGTATGACTTGCAGTCGAACAGCGGCAGCGTGTGCTGTGTCAGCGGCATGGTCAGCGGAGTCTGCGGAATCCTTGGTCCGTAGCTCATTTTCGAAACGAACAAATAGTCGCCCGTGAGCAGCGATTTCTCCAGCGAAGACGATGGAATCACGTAGTTCTGGAAGAAGAACAGGTTGATGAAATATACGGCCACCAGGGCAAATACCAACGCATCCACCCACGACATGATGAACTTCACAGGACCTTCGGCCTCTTTCCACCACTGCCATCTGATTTTCTTCGTGATATATATGTCGAAGATGAAGGGCACCAATAACAGTCCCCACCAGCTCTTTACCCAGTAGAGAAATGCCAGATAGAGCACGAGCACCACAATGAACTTTGTCCATTGCACCGCGGGATTCAGTTTTTTCTTACTCTTGTCGATCATGGCTACTTAAAAGTTAAACATATCCGAAATGGTGAGCAGTCCCTGATGCTCCTTGGTGTATTCTGCTGCCAGTACGGCACCCAGGGCAAATCCCTTGCGCGAATGGGCATCGTGGGTGATGGTGATGCAGTCGGCCTCCGAGTCGTAGCGCACGGTGTGAATGCCGGGCACCTCGCCGCGGCGCAGCGAATCGATGCGCAGCGTCTGCGGGTCGTAGGGCTGGTTTTCCTGTCCCTTCACCCAGTCGGTCTTGCGGTCAAGGTTCTCTATGATTCCCTCGGCCAGCGTGATGGCTGTGCCGCTTGGGGCGTCAATCTTGTGTATATGGTGCGTCTCCTCCATGTGGGCATCATACTGTGGGAAACCGTTCATGATTTTTGCCAGATAGCGGTTCACGGCCGAGAATACGGCCACGCCCACCGAGAAGTTGCTGGCCCAGAAGAGCGTCTGTCCGCCTTCCTTGCACATCTTCTTCACGTCCTCGGCATGGTCTTTCATCCATCCCGTGCTGCCCGATACCACCTTCACATTCTTCGCAAATGCCTTCTGGAAATTGCCGTATGCAGCCTGTGGGGCAGTGAACTCGATGGCCACGTCGGCCGAAGCGAAGGCCTCGCTCTCGAAGTCCTGCTGGTTGTCAATGTCGATAATACTAACGATTTCGTGGCCGCGGTCTTTGGCAATCTGCTCAATCATTTTGCCCATCTTTCCGTAGCCAATCAGAGCTATTTTCATAATTAATTCGAATTAAAACGGTGCAAAGATAAGCAAAATCGGACATATTCGGCGGGTTTTCAACTTAAAATAACGTTTTTAGGCAATATTAAAGCATTTCCTACAAAAAAGCACCGCGCTTCGCAGCGTGGTGCCTCCTCATTTAGATGTAATCTTCTTAATAACTAACTCAATAAATGATAATAAACTATACTGTTTCGATATAATAACTAAACGCTTTAATCTTCATCTCCCCAGATGGAACTCGGGCTCACTGATTCCTCAAAGAAATCGCCGCCCTTGGCCGTAATGGCAGGTTCCCAGTCGTCATCTCCACCTTCACTTATAGGCTTGTCATTTACGTTTTCATAATCATTACTTGTAATCTGACCACCTACACCGGGGGCTGTTCCTGCGCAAAGTGCGCTTTCGTCTTCTATGTTGAGAACTACTGTTTGTGGTTCAATATATGCTTTTTTCATAACTCTAATGCTCTCCTTTTCTTTAATTGAATACTACTTTTTTACCACCTACTACATAAATACCCTTCAGACCGTTGGTATCTTTCGAGTTCTCGCGAACCACCTGACCATTGAGGTTGTATATCTTATTATCGGTCTTGATAACTGGAATCTGGATGGTTGGGTTACCAATCTTAGTTACTACGATATCAGTCTTATTGAAATCGACATCAAGCACGTTGAACTCTTTTGCGCCGCTGGTTGCATTTGGATCTGAAGAAACCACCAATGCGCAGTAAGGTGACCATGTGGCCTTACCTTTTGACTTAAAGAACTGTGGTGTGTTGATGCCATGGTCTGGATCATATCCCAGATAATAAGCACCAACAGGGAGTGTAGGTGATGTGCCCATCACTTTATATTTACCGCTGGCATCCTTAGGTCCGTAGATTTCTGCACCTAAATAACTGCCTTTGAAAGTGAAATCAACAGACGAGAAACTTTCATGCGAGAAGGTTTGCGTTACAGCTTTATCTATGAGAGCGTTGGTTGTTGCTTCCTGAATTGCATCTATTGCTTCACCGAAAGCCTGACCACCGTTTAATACGATGTCCCATTTCACGAAGAGGTCACTCTCCACATCAAAGGTTGCAATTACCTCTTTTGTAACATAATCCTCTTGTCCTTCAATCTTTTCGAATACCACTCCGCTATTTGGATCCGTCGGATTTGAAAGTACAACTTCCTTTCTCTTTGTGAACTTAATCTTTGCTGGATGAATCATATAAGGAACATTCTTTTTAAGAAGGTAACCTGTACTCTCATCAACTTCAGCATCTTCGTTGAAATTCAGAATAATCATCTTCTCATTCTCATCATAAACAGCACCAGAGAACTCCTTAAGCTCTGCACCCACACCGTATGCATTCATGAACTGTGCCTCAGTCATGTTGACAGGAAGGCAGATAGAATACCAGCGGCTTTCCTTGATACGCTCGTCGTAGAACACTTTCTGCTCCTTAAAGGTGTTGTTACCGAGAGGAAACTGTCTCCAACCAGCAAAACCGCTTTGACCATCTACATTATAGGGGTCAATGCCTCTATAAGTAACTCCATCAACTGTAAATGATTCATATGGGTTGATTTCATTTGCTTTCGGCCAGGTAGTGCCAGTCACTGGATCCACGTTAGAGTAATGCATGTATTTGGGAATACGATAATTATCTATCGCGGTATTTGTTCCCGGATAATGAAGAATAGGCACTGTATAATGTTGATCCTGGAAAGGACAGTCGTTGTATGAACTATGCCAAGTTCCGGCACCAGAATTTGTATAGTCATTAATGGAATATGTTGGATCGTTTTCTGATACCTCAGTGTTCCATTTGAAATTCGTTGTCTGTTCCATCTCCATCACACCTTGAACATCACAAAGGACATTGTCTGTGTTAAGATAGATATTTGTCAACCTTACACATCCCTGAAAAATCTGTGGACTACTATTGTTGGGACATGAAAGATCACAATGGTCGGGAATAGTTATTGTTCTAATAGCACTTTCTTTAAAACAAAAGGGACCCATATGTACTAATTGTTCTGGCAAAACAACATACTCAAGTGCAAACGTCGCAGAAAATGCACTTTTTCCCAAGTTGGTGATACTGTTGTCAAAAACAAGGTTCTTTAATTGTGCACAATGTTGAAAAATACCAGTTCCTGAACCCTTCTCAGATCCCCATGATCCATCACTCTGCTGCGCAAAGTCAGAAATGGTATATCCTTTGCCCAAACTGACAGTTTTAACTTTGGAATCTTGGAAAGCATAAGCCATAATTTGATAAGTGCCGTTGTTGTCAGGGAACACCACGGTCTCCAGGGTATTGTCTCCTTCGAATGCACTCGACGGAATTATCATTCCAGCGGTTTTTGGAAATACGAGAGTCTTAAGTCTGTTCAAAAATGGATTAGGATGACCGTTACCTAAGAAAGGGTTGGCGCCATCAATTACGGTTACACCAGCGACATCACAGTTCTCAAGGTCTAAGTAGTTAAGACTCGAACAATTGTTCAGTAAAGTCGTAGCCTTGCCCTTGTCTAATTTGTGAGGGTTTTTTGTCACAATAGTCAGTTCCTTAATTTCACTGACTTTAATCACAGTACCATTTTCTGTGTAGAAGTCATTGTCACCTGAGTTGAAAATGTCGAAATCTGTTGGTTCGTTAATTGTAATTTTGTAGCCCTTGTCCTCGCCTGCGATAGGCTCGATAGTGGGAGTTGCCTTTGCCGACACGGCAATAGCGCACATAACTAACAAGACGGAGAGTCTTGCACATAGTTCTTTTACACTCATTGAGTAACGATTTAACGTAATCATAATAATTACTAATAAGAAAATAATGTAATAGTTAATGAATATTTGATAATTGATAAAATTCTATAAAAGCTTGAGTCGCGTGGTTGTACGGCTTGGTTAGAAAATCGGCGCAAAAGTAGTATAAACAACAATAATTCGAAAACAAAAGTGTCTTAAAAACACGAATTTACACAAAAACGACCCCATTTAATTATAATTCGATACCCCTTTAAAGTGGAAAAAGGCGATTTTGTTATCGCACACAGCTCCCAAGGTACTCCTCTCCCTTGAAGGGGAGGGGCGCACAAGAGCCTCCCTTCGGGGAGGTATGAAGGGGGTTAATATTCTATATATTATGGGTTTCGTCCAAACTCATTGGGCGGTTCAGCATTATCTTTGTACCGCATATTAGCCAGATGCTTGCGATTGCAAGCTGTGGATGCGTCAAGAAAATTCTGAATTTTGGTGCGCTGAGAATCGCTTGGAAGTCATCAGACGCATGATGGCAGGCAAATACGCGAGTTTTGAGCCATTATCCGCAAATTGTTGATAATGAGACTTTTGGACAACTGCTCCCGCTCCCAGAATTCCTTTTATAATCTTCTGAACTTTAATTGATAGGCTTTTAGACTGTGATTAGGCCCCAATCACAGTCTAAAAGCCTTTTGTTTTGACTTCAAATCATTATCTTTTGAACTTCAAAAGCCTATTATTTGAACTTCAAATCCCTATTTTTTGCCGAACGGAAACCTGTTTTCTGCTCATCGGAAGCCAAACATACGCCCGTAAACCATCCATCCCGCGCTACTTTCCTTCGGATTGTTGCAGCGAATTTGTCGTGGATTTTGATGGAATAAGCTTCCGGTCGCTTATTGGTTTGTTTCCTGTTTTATGTATTCGCTGGGCGTCATTCCATACTCGTTTTTGAAGTGCTGGGCGAAGCGCTTGGGGGAGTTGTAGCCTACCTGATAGGCCACCTCGGCAACGGTGAGACCGCTTTCTTTCAGCAGCTGACAGGCACGCTTCAGGCGGATGAGGCGTACAAAATAAAGAGGTGTAACGCCCGTGAGGGCATTAATCTTCTTGAAGAGTTTGTTGCGCTGGATGTTCAACTCGTCGCTCAATACGTCGATGGTGAAGTTGGGATTGCCAATGTTCTCCTCGATGACGCGCTTGGCATTCTTCAGGAGTTGCTCATCGAGCGATGAAATGGTGATTTTTGAAGGTTCCAGGTCGAAATTCTCCCGCAGTTGGGCGTGGCTTTCCTGCTGGCGTTTCAGCACACGGCTGATGCGCTGGCGGAGCACATCCATGTGGAACGGCTTGGTGATGTAATCGTCGGCACCCATGCGCAACCCCTCCAGTTCGTCGGCTGCCAATGCCTTTGCGGTGAGCAGGATGACGGGAATATGCGAGAGATTGATGTCGCCCTTGATGCGGCGGCAGAGTTCCAGACCGTCCATCCCATCCATCATCACGTCGGAGATGATGATGTCGGCCTGCTCCTGTTCCAGCAGTTGCAGGGCCTGCTGTCCGTCGGTGGCCTTCATGATGTGGTATTGCTTGCCCAGTACGGTTCCCATATAGGTGAGCAGGTCGCGGTTGTCTTCCACGAGCAGCAGCGTCGGACTGTTCTCATCCATGCCAGTGGAATCCTTCAGATGGAGGCTGTCGCTGTCTTCCTCCGTCTCCATCCACACCTCGTTCTGCTGTTTGATAGGCAGCTTGAAAGTGATGACCGTGCCATGTGGCACATTGTCGGTAAGCTGAACCTTGCCCCCGTGCATCTTCACATAGTCGCCTACGATATAAAGTCCCAGGCCGCTGCTTGCCACATGGCGGTTGAGATACTTGGTTTTCGACATGTAGAATTTCTCGAACACATGGGGTTTATCGATGTCGGAGATGCCTCCACCAGTATCCGATACCGCTATTCGGGCTTCCTCTCCTTCGCGGCTGACGTCGATATGGATGCTGCCGCCATCGGGGGTGTACTTAAATGAATTGCCGACAAGGTTGAAGAGGATACGGCTCAGTTTCTCCACATCCACATCCGCCATCAGCTGCTGTTCGGTGGATTTCACCGCAAAGTCGATGCGGCGCTTGGCGGCTTCGAGCACAAAGTTTTCCGGAATGTCTTTGACAAAGGCCACCAAATCGGTACGCACCAGATGAAGACGCTCGCCTTCTTCGCCCAGTTTATGGAAATCGAGCAGGCGGTTCACCAGGTCGTAGAGTCGGTTGGCGTTCTTTGAGACAATCTCCAGCATACCGTGCGTGTCGGGGTCCTTCACCGTCTGGAGCAGTTCTTCCACAGGCGACACCACCAATGAGAGCGGCGTGCGCAGGTCGTGGCTCACGCTGGTGAAGAACTGCGTCTTCATCTGCTGCAGTTTCCGCTCATGTTCGGCTTCCACGAGCAGTTCGTAACGGCGCAGGCGCTCCCGGTTACGACTTTTGAGATAGTGCCACAATTGCCAAGCCAACAGCATGGCCAGCAGCACATAGATGATGATGGCTGACCACGAAGCCCACCAGGGACGTGCCACGTCGATGGTGAGCAGGGTGTAGGTCTTGGTCTGTTCGCCGTTGAACGACTGTTCGCGTACAAACAGCTGATGGCTGCCCGACGGAATATTGTTAAGGTTGACCGTTCCGTCTTCCAAGGATTGCCACGGGCCATCGTCAAGACGGTAGCTGTAAACGGCTGACACTTGCGGGGTGAAATCGGCCGGTGCATACTCCAGGCGCACATTGTTCTCGTTGTAGGCCAGCCGGAGGTGCTCCAGATAAGGCAGGTCGCATTCGTAGAGCACACGTCCGTTGAGTTCGGCCCCCGGCTGTGCATAGACACCGTTGATACGCAGTGAGGTGGCAATGAGACGCGGTGTATAGGTCTTTTCACGGTTCATCTGTGCCAGTAACTTCGTGTCAACCACCTGATAACCGTCGGTGGAACCGGCCAGCAGACGGTGGTCGGACAGCGTGGTGATGGCCCTATCGTTGAAGATTCCCTCATTGGAACCCGTCATGGGATAGTTCATAACCTCAAAACGAAGGCTGTCGCCCTCAGTAGTTTTCACGCTGACGAACCCCTTATCCGTTGTAAACCACATGGTCTGCTCGTCGGCCGGAACCAGTCCGTAGATGAGATATTTGTCCATTTCATCGACCGAATAGGCTTTCTTGCGGTCTACATCATAGATGCTTACCGGCGCATGCGGACGGTAACTCACCGCCCAAACGCGGTTATGGCTGTCGGCGGCGATGGTCTTGGTGCCGTAATTCATGGAACTGCTGCCGAAAACCGAGACGGGGAGACGCTGCTCTTTCAAGGTCTCCGTGTTGAAAAGATAGAAATAATCGTTGGTGACGTAATAGACCGTGTTGCCGTGGATGGCCACATCCATCACCCATTTTGAGTCGGAAGGCAGGTCGGTGGTCTCGCCGGTTGCGGGATTTAACCGTTTGATGCCATTGCCTAACAGCACCACATAGAGCATGCCGTGCGCATCTTCGATAATCTTATAAGTGGAAATGCCCTCGAAGAACTTGCGCCCGTCGCTGCAGTAGAGGGCACCGTCAAAGACTCCCGTCCACATACGGCCGGCAGAGTCGAAAAAGATGGCCGTCACGGAAGAGCGGGGAAAGAGGTGCTGACGGATGGCGCCCTGGGGGGTGAGCGCGTAGCTGCCATTGTCTTCGGTACCCATCCACCAGGTGCCGTCGGGGGCTTCTGCCATACAGAAAATGTCGTTCACCGTGTATTGCATATCCTCGCTGACCAACTGCTGCTTAAAGAACCAACTGTCCGTCTGCTTATAGACCGACATACGGTGCTTGTGGTAAGCCACCCACACATGGTCGGATGATTGGTCGTAATAGATGGCATCCACATGGTTGCTGGCCAGACCGTTGAGTCCGGGAGCCGCTTTCAGTGTATGATAGGTGTGCTGCGGGTCGAAACCGCCATCGAAAGTGAAGACGCCATTGTTGGTGGTGAAGACATTCATCAGGTTGCCTTTCGTGGGCGTGAGTCCTTTTACGGCACCATTTAATTGGTCGAAAGTGCTCCACTGGCCGTTTTGCAGACAGTACACACGCAGGAGATCGGCCGCCCAGGTCTGTCCTTTTTCCGTTGTCCGGAGGAATATCGGATTCGAGTTGGGGTCAACGGGGCAGGTGTTGAGGTATTTCAGGGCAAAGGTCTTTTCATCGGCCTGATAGAGCCCATGCTCCGTCAGCACACTGGCCACGCCGCCCCTGAAGGCTAAGGCAAGAACGGTTCCTGCCTTTGGGGGCATCTGCAGCTGGCGGGTGGTCTGCGCCTTGAAATCGCGGACGAATATCTTGTCTTTCTGGAAAATCCATACACGCCCCGTTTCATCGATGCTTGCAGAAAACCCGTGGTCGACCTGTATGCCCTGCTGCCGCAGATATTCCTCCATGTCGGTTATCACATGGTTGGTCTGGGGTGTATATACAAGGAAGGTATTCGACTGCAGGTGTAGCCACAGCCGGTGTAGATTGTCTTCCTGGATTCCGGTGACAATATTTTCGAGTGCCGGGGAACGCTTATAGAACAGTGGACTTTTAGAAGACAGCTGGGCGTAGGTGAAGAGTCCGTCGGATGTTCCTATCCATACAATGCCTTCCGTGTCCTTGTAGATAGAATAGACATTATAGCCACGAGTGCTGACATGCTCGTAGTGGCGCTGTTGCTGTGCTGACAAGGCAACAGAGAAAAGGATAAAGCAAAATAAGACCCTAAGGCGAACCACAGTATAGTTGTTTAAATCTTGAGTAATGATTCTTGGCGAGCAAAATTAGTAATAATTTTCGTAAAATCAAGTGTTCTAAGCTTTTTTCTTTGTTTTTTTTGCTTCAAAGGCTGTCATTGTGTTTTTTTCTTTGTATTTTTGTGGCATCTTTAAGAAAACAAGTCAACATGGAACTGCTGATTCACTATTGCTGGAAGCATAGGCTATTTCCGCTCAAAGAGCTGCAGACCACCGACGGACAGCCCGTGGAAGTTATCGACCCTGGACTGCACAACCGCCATGCCGGTCCTGATTTCTTTAATGCCAAGGTGAAAATCAACGGCATGCTTTGGGTGGGCAATGTGGAAATCCACGAGCGCTCGAGCGACTGGTATCAGCACGGACACGACCACGACCCGGCCTACGAGAATGTAGTGCTCCATGTGGCCAGCTGCATCGACCGCGACGTGGTTACCGCCTCGGGCAAATATCTGCCGCAGGTGGAACTGCAGGTGCCGCAGGAGGTGAAGGAACACTACGAGCAGCTGCTCCACGAAGACCAGTATCCGCCCTGTTACCGGATGATTCCCGAACTGTCGCGGCTGACCGTTCACTCGTGGATGAGTGCCATGCAGACCGAGCGGCTGGAGCAGAAGACCGAGGCCATCCGCGAGCGTGTGAAGCGTTGCGAGGGTTCTTGGGAAGCGGCTTATTTCGTGACGCTGGCCCGCAACTACGGGTTCGGAGTCAACAGCGAGGCATTCGAGCAGTGGGCTTTCCGCATCCCGCTGGGCAGCGTGGCCCATCATCGCGACGACCTTTTCCAGATTGAAGCCATCTTCATGGGACAGGCAGGACTGCTGGAAGTCAGTCAGATTCCCGAACAATACCAGCAGGATGCCCTCAGCGAGGGGTATTTCACGCGCTTGCGCAACGAGTATCTTTATCTTCAGCACAAGTTCCACCTCGAGCCCATGGACCCCACGCAGTGGCGCTTCCTCCGGCTTCGTCCGCAGAACTTCCCCCACATCCGCCTCTCTCAACTGGCACAGCTTTACTACAGCCGCCGGGCCGGACTCAGTCAGTTGTTGGAGTGCACGACCGTAGCCGAGCTTCAGGATGTGCTGAAGACCAATGTGACGCCCTATTGGGAGACCCACTACACCTTCGGCTCCACGTCGTGCAAGACGCGGAAAAACCTTTCGAAGGCATCGCTGAACCTGCTGATGATCAACACCGCCATCCCCATGCTCTTCGCCTATGGCCGCCATCACGCCAAGGAAGAACTCTGCGACCGCGCTTTCGACCTGCTGGAACAGCTCAAGGCCGAAGACAACCACATCACGCGGATGTGGCAGCAATGCGGACTGACGGTTGAAAACGCCGGCGACAGTCAGGCCCTCGTGCAACTGAAAAAGGAATACTGCGACCGCAAAGACTGTCTGCGCTGTCGTTTCGGATATGAATATCTGAAGAAAAAGTAAAAAAGTAAAAGAGTAAAAAGGTATAAAAAATAATATGAGCAAGATTTTTGAAACCCGCATGGAGGTGCGCGACTACGAGTGCGACATCGAGGGTATCGTCAACAATGCCAACTATCTCCACTATATGGAGCACACCCGTCACTTGTTCCTGAAGGAATGCGGACTCAGTTTTGCCGAGATGCACCGCAAGGGCGTCGATGCCGTGGTGCATCGCATCGACATCACTTACAAGATTCCCCTGCAGTGCGACGACGAGTTCATCTCGCGCCTTCACATCGCGAAGGGCATGCTCCGCTACGTGTTCTATCAGGAAATTGTCCGCGCCAGCGATATGAAACTCTGCACCAGGGCCAAGGTGGAACTGGTGTGTCTTGTCAACGGGAAACTTGCCGACAGCGAAGACTACGACCGTGCCTTCGCGGAGTGGCTATAGAAGACCCATTAACGTTATAACGTTATAACGACATCACGTAATAACGAAAAATAGAATGACCGAAAAGGAAATCATCAGCACACTGGCGCTCACGCGCATCAATTATTTCCAGCTGGCCGGACTGCGCCTGCTCTACGACACGGTGGGGTCGGCCACGGTCATCGTGGAGAACTACGCCGATGTGCGCGAAATCATCCCTGATGCCTCGCCGCGACTGCTGGAAGCGCTCAGGGATATTCCTGTGGTGATGCCGCGGGCAGAGGAGGAATTCAACTACTGCCAGCAGCATGGTATACAGATACTTACGCTGAACGACAGCCTCTATCCCCGCCGGCTGCGCGAATGCGACGATGCCCCTCTGCTGCTTTTCTATAAAGGAACGGCCGACCTTAACCAGCAGCGCGTCATCAATATTGTGGGCACTCGCCATGTCACGGTTTACGGACAAGACCTGGTGCGCCGTTTCATCCAGGAACTGAAACAGCTCTGTCCGCAGGTGCTCATTGTGAGCGGACTGGCCTATGGCGTTGATATCTGCGCCCATCGCAACGCGCTTCAGCAGGGATACGAAACCGTTGGCGTGCTTGCCCACGGGCTCGACGACCTCTATCCGCCCCGTCATCGTGAAACTGCCAGTCAGATGGTTCGCCAGGGAGGCCTGCTCACCGAACATTTCACGAAGACCAATGCCGACAAACTGAATTTCGTGCGCCGCAACCGCATCGTGGCCGGCATGTCGGATGCCGCTATCATCGTGGAGAGTGCGGCAAAAGGCGGCAGTCTGATTACCGCCCGACTTTCACGCGACTACAACCGCGACACCTTTGCCTTCCCCGGTCCCGTGGGAGCGCCTTACAGCGAAGGCTGCAACCGGCTTATCCGCGACCATCAGGCCACGCTCATCACCTCGGCCGAGGATTTCGTGGCGGCCATGGGCTGGCAGGATGATGCCGCCCTCAGTTCCGCCCGTCAGCAGGGCATCGAGCGCCAGCTCTTCCCCCAGTTGAACGAAACCGAGACCCTCATAGTGAATGCGCTCAGCCGAAACAACGACCAGCAGATCAACATGCTTGCCGTCGGCACTAACCTGTCGGTGGGTACCCTCACCGCCGTGCTGTTCGAACTCGAACTTAAGGGCGTGGTGAAGACACTTGCCGGCGGCATCTATCATCTGCTGGGGTGATGGTGTTTGGGTGTTAGTTGTTGGGTGATGGGTGTTGGTGGTTATATATATAATAAGGTGTGGGCCGTCAGATGTTCTGCGGTCGCACCGCTGAAGAAAAGAATATGAAAATAGGAAATATAGAATTTGAACCGCAGCCGCTCTTCCTCGCTCCGATGGAAGACGTCACCGATATTGGCTTCCGCAAGCTCTGCAAACGCTTTGGGGCCTCGATGGTCTATACCGAATTTGTTTCGGCAGAAGCATTGGTGCGCTCGGTGAAATCAACTGTCAACAAACTGACCATTGCCGATGAGGAACGGCCCGTGGGCATTCAGATATACGGGCGCGACGTGCCGCAAATGGTGGAGGCTGCCCGTATTGTGGAATCCGAAGCCCACCCCGATGTGATAGATTTGAACTTTGGCTGTCCTGTGAAGAAGGTGGCCGGCAAAGGGGCCGGAGCAGGAATGCTGCAGAAACCCGAACTGCTTCTGGAAATAACCCGCGAGGTGGTGAAGGCCGTCAGCACGCCCGTTACCGTGAAAACCCGGTTAGGATGGAACCAGGAACAGCTCATCATCACCACGCTGGCCGAACAACTGCAGGACTGCGGCATCCAGGCGCTTACCATCCACGGCCGCACC
>JAFWQT010000159.1 GCA_017508965.1 Prevotella sp.
ATGCCAGATACTCCCCGTCGAGCTCGGAATCGTAGATTTCCACGTTCTCGCACTCCCAGAAAGAATCCTTGGTGGTTATCTTTGCATGGTGAACCTCGACGTTCTTGCAATATTGGAACACGTATTTCGAATCGCTCACCAGGTTTTCCACATAGACATTCTCGCAAAACATAAACGGATAGGTGCCGTCGTGCAGGCGGACGTTCTTCACTTTCAGGTCCTTGATTCGCCAGAAAGTCTCGTCGGCATCGTTAAACTGCACGTTCTCCAGTTCCACGCGGTTCATCTCGCGGAACAGTTTAGGCGCATCAATCACCGTGTCGCGCATCACCATGTCGTTGCTGTACCAGATGGCAGAACGGCTACCCACCTCGAAATAGCAGTTAGTGATGAGCGAACCGTCCACATGCCACCAGGGATACTTCCCGATGAAACGGCAGTTGTCGGCCTCGATATTGCTGCAGCATTTGATGCCCGACTCGCCTTCGGTAATCGTCACACGTTCCAGTCGGGTATCATGGATGGCGAACAAGGGGCGCTCGCCACCGAAACTCTTGTCAGTTATTTGCTTCATAGTTGTCTCTTCTCGTCTGCAAAGATACGAAACTAAATTGGTAAAAATTGACAAAATACCCATATTTTTGAGCATATATTGCCACTTTTACCAAAAAAAATGAGATTTTTATTCGTTTATCGAAAGAAATGTGTAACTTTGTAAACTCTCTTAATTGATTAGATTAGATGAAGAATACACATATCAAACCCGCCGAAGGCCGTCTTGGCATCTTGGTGGTGGGATGTGGAGCCGTGAGCACAACATTCATGACTGGCGTACTGATGGCCCGCAAAGGACTGGCCAAACCTATCGGATCCATGACACAGATGGACAAGATACGCGTAGGCCGGGGCTCCGAAAGGAAATACCTGAAATATGCTGAGATTGTTCCCCTGGCCCAGCTCGACGACATCGTGTTCGGCACATGGGACGTGTATCCGCAGAATGCCTACCAGGCAGCCATGTATGCCGAAGTGCTGAAACCGCAGGACATCGAGCCTGTGCGCGACGAACTGGAGCAGATTGTCCCCATGAAAGCCGCCTTCGACAAGAACTATGCCAAACGGCTCAGCGGAGAAAACATCAAACAAGACAGCAGCGGACAGATTCCCACACGCTGGGAGATGGTGGAGATGCTGCGCGAAGACATCAGAAACTTCAAGACACAGAACCAGTGCGACCGCATTGTGGTGGCATGGGCAGCCTCAACCGAAATCTTCGTACCCGTAGACGAGACCATTCACGGCACGCTCTCCAGTCTGGAAGCAGCCATGAAGGCCGACGACCGCCAGCACATTGCCCCCTCGATGTGCTATGCCTACGCCGCCCTGGCCGAAGGTGCCCCCTTCATCATGGGTGCTCCCAACACCACGGTCGACATACCAGCCATGTGGGAAATGGCCGAAAAGCTGCAACTGCCCATCGCCGGCAAGGACTTCAAGACCGGACAGACGCTGGTGAAGTCGGGCTTTGCACCCATCATCGGCACACGCTGCCTGGGACTCAGCGGATGGTTCTCGACCAACATCCTCGGCAACCGCGACGGACTGGTGCTCGACGAACCGCAGAATTTCCACACCAAGGAGATATCGAAGCTCTCCACGCTGGAAACCATCCTGAGGGGCGAAGACCAGCCCGACCTCTACGGCGACTACTACCACAAGATACGCATCAACTATTATCCACCCCGCAACGACAACAAGGAGAGCTGGGACAACATCGACATCTTCGGATGGATGGGCTACCCGATGCAGATTAAGATCAACTTCCTCTGCCGCGACTCCATCCTTGCCGCGCCCGTGCTGCTCGACCTCTGTCTGCTCAGCGACCTTGCTGCCCGGGCCGGACGCCACGGCATCCAGCGGTTCCTCAGCTTCTTCCTGAAAGCTCCGATGCACGACTACACCCGTGGAGAGAAAGCCGTCAACAACCTCTATCAGCAATACACCATGCTGAAAAATGCCATCCGCGAGATGGGCGGTTATGAACCCGATGAAGAAATCGACTAAACGGAAAAACATCTACAGACTATCGCTGCCGCTCCTGCTGGTGGCGATAGTTGTTGTTTTCTTCCTGCTCCCGCTGATTCCTCCCTCCGATGAGAGAAAGGAACACTGCATTGCCGACCTTGAATACGAGAGGTGCTATGCCCTGGTCATCGACGGAAAACCGGCACTCTACCTTAACAACATGGAGCAGGGCAGCTTGTGGACCACCATCTCTACCAATCCCGACTCCATCAAATGGAGCCATACCACGCTGAAAGGCTGCTGGATAAACAAGTACATCGCCCTGCCCTATAGTCGCGGACGAATGGTGACCGAGAATCCCGACTATGGTTCCGACAGTCTGCTCACAGCCCTGAACAACCGCATCGGCACCGTCATCGACAACAACATCGGCCTGCTGGAGACGGAATGTAAACGAATGAAGCGCATCGTCAGGCAACTGGACTATTATCTCGACGTGCATAACGTGAGCGACGAAGGCTACAACACCATCGCCTCCCTGGCTGAAAAGGCCAACAATGAAAGGAACAACCGTGAACGGGCACTCGGCATACTGAAGGACATCAAGCCCACCCAGCGGGTTGAACTGAAACAACTGCAACGCTACACCTTATTATATAATGACACCACAGGAACTCCCAGAAGGCATCCGTGCAAGATTCTCGACGACAACTACGACAACCGCCTGTGCTACCTCCAGACCGTGGGCCATTTCATGCCCAAGGGAGCGCAGGCCATCTACCACCATATACTGACCTCCGACTTCGTGAACAAAGTCGTCAGGACCTCACCTCTGCACACGCCAAATGTTGTGTATCACGGAGAGGAAACCGACGACAAGCGCAACGGCCACGGTATTCTTATCGACCAGAGCCGCATGGATTACTACGACGGAATGTGGGAAAACAACATGCGCAACGGTTTCGGATTCGCCGTCGACAGCACCGGAAGGTTCCGCGTGGGCGAATGGAACGACGACCAGTACAAGGGCGAACGGCTGGTATATACCAACGAGCGCATCTACGGCATCGACATCTCGCGCTATCAGCACGACATCGGAAAGAAACACTACGCCATCAACTGGGACAAAATGCGCATCACCCACCTGGGAACTATCTCGAAGAAACGCGTGGAGGGCAACATCGACTATCCCGTGTCGTTCGTCTATATCAAGTGCAGCGAGGGCATCTCCGTGCTGAACCGCTACTACCGGGCCGACTGCAATGCCGCCCGCAAACGGGGAATGCACGTGGGGGCCTACCATTTCTTCTCCACCAAGACCAACGTAACCCAGCAGGCCAACTATTTCCTAGCGAATGCCGACATCAGGCAGGGCGACTTCCCGCCCGTGCTCGACCTTGAGCCCTACCCCAGCCAAATCAACGAAATGGGCGGCGAGGACGTGCTGTTCAGCCGTGTGCGCACCTGGCTGCAAATAGTTGAGAAGCGCACGGGCATGAAACCCATCCTATACGTTAACCAGATGTTCGTCAACAAATATCTGACCCACGCCCGCGACATTCTGCGCAACTACCGCGTGTGGATTGCCCGCTATGGCGAATACAAGCCCGAGGTACGCCTGGTGTTCTGGCAACTTTCGCCCGACGGACGTGTGGCAGGCATCCGCGGCGATGTTGACATCAATGTGTTCAACGGTTATCAGGATCAGTGGGAAGATTTTCTCGACGGGTTGAAACAGGAGAAGCAGGAGGAATAAAACGCATTCATTACACCGTTTTATTCACTAAAAAAACACAGAGATACAGAGGTACAGAGTTTTTTCTTAAAGCTTTTGAACTCCCCTCCCCTACAATGGGAGGGGAGTCCTCTATCGGCTCCTTAGCTATCTACTCCCCGCCATTTAGGGAGGGGCAGGGGGAGGGTCCTACCGCGCGATAAGACTCACGGCAAAGCCGCCGCCAGGAGCCTCGGTGAGTTTCAGCACATCACCCTTCTTCACCGTGCGCTTCGTGATGACGTAGGCCTGCGGATTCTTCTCGTAGTGGGCGTTCTTCGCATCGGCATAGATGGTGCAGTCGTACTTGCGGCCTTTATCCAGGAAGTCGAGCTTCACCACCGACGTATGACCGTTCTCGTCGCATTTGCCGCCGATAAACCAGTTGTCGGTTCCCTTCGCCTTGCGCGCTACGGTGATATAGTCGCCGGGCTCTGCTTCCAGATATTTACTGTCGTCCCAGTCACAGGCCACGTCCTTGATGAACTGGAAGGCGTCCATGAACTTCGCATAGTGCTCGGGCAAGTCGGCAGCCATCTGCAGCGGACTGTACATCGTCAGGTAGAGGGCCAGCGTGCCGGCAATGGTGATGCGCGCCCACGATGTGTTGTC
>JAFWQT010000160.1 GCA_017508965.1 Prevotella sp.
CAGAAGAGTTCGCCAAGAAAGAAGGTCGCCGCCCGCGTATCTTTGTTGCCAAGATGGGACAGGACGGTCACGACCGTGGCGCAAAGGTAGTGGCAACGGGTTATGCCGACTGCGGCTTCGACGTGGACATGGGGCCGCTGTTCCAGACTCCTGAGGAAGCTGCCCGCGAAGCCGTGGAGAACGATGTCCACATTGTGGGTGCTTCTTCGCTGGCTGCCGGTCACAAGACGCTCATCCCGCAGCTCATCCAGGAACTCCACAAGCTGGGCCGCGACGACATCATGGTCATTGCCGGTGGTGTGATTCCCGCCCAGGACTACGACTTCCTCTACAAGGCTGGCGTAGCCGCCATCTTCGGCCCTGGCACCTCTGTTGCCAAGGCTGCCGTTGAGATGATGAACCTCTTGCTCGAGAAGTAATCACAAACTAATTCCTACTATAAAGAAAGTGTACGGTTCTTCTGTGCACTTTCTTTGTTTATGGGCCTTTAGGAAAAGGTAACCTAATAGCTATCATGCTCATCTCAGTTATCTCAAATCTCAAATCTCAATTGTAATTTGAAGGGTATCTCATACCTCTATACCTTACATATTATATATATAACTAATTAATAATCAATAAGTTATAAAGAATAAAGAGAAAAAATAGGAAAGTGGTACCCCTCGAAAAAACAATTGAGATAACTGAGATTGAGATAGCAGTTCAACTCAAATTCACCTAAAAAGCTGAATATCAATGATTTACGACACAACAAAGAAGACTGTCCCTACCATGAAAAGGCTGGGAGAGGTCACAAAATGTATCAAAATCCTGCTCTCAAAGGCCCCAAAAGTCGTGTTTGAACCCCTAATTATGATGTTATTCCTCATCTTTGGCGCACAAATGAGCTACACAAAATTTCAAAAACCAGGCCTAAAATGGAAGGATTGTGCTGCCAAATGGTCAAACCAAACTTAAATTTGCATTCATTCAGACTATAATTCACCTCTAATCGGAGTCTCTTTAGGAGGCATTTAATAATCATTTGTCATAAACTATAATAGAAAGTAATAACCCGGCTTTTGTTTTGTGCTCGTTTTTTTTCGTAACTTTACGTCTTTTCGAGCCGTGAAGTTAGGCTGCTTCTCAACAAAAAAGGAATTATTCTTTGTTTTGTCTTCGATTTGCACTAACTTTACGTCTCTTCGAGCCGTGAAATTAGGCTGCACTCAGGAAAAATCCAAATAAATTTGGTTTTTCCGTTCGTTTGCACTAATTTTGCACCCTAAATATATAATAAGGTAAAAAAGAAAGATGATAACACTAACAAATCTGGCCATTCAATTTGGCAAGCGCGTGCTCTACAAAGACGTTAACATGAAGTTCACCAACGGCAACATCTATGGCATCATCGGTGCCAATGGTGCCGGCAAATCTACTTTGCTGAAAGCCATCAGCGGAGAACTGGAACCGAACAAGGGAAGCGTGGAACTGGGACCGGGCGAACGCCTGTCGGTGCTGAGCCAGGACCACTTCAAGTTCGATGAGTTCACGGTGATGGATACCGTGATGCAAGGCCACCAGCCGCTGTGGAAGAACATGAAAGACCGCGAGGCGCTGTATGCCAAGCCGGAGATGACTGAAGAAGACGGTGTGAAAGCCGCCGAACTGGAGATGGCCTTCGCCGAGATGAACGGATGGGAGGCCGAGAGTGAGGCTGCCCAGCTGCTGCAGAACCTGGGCGTGAAAGAGCCACAGCACTACAAGATGATGAGCGAACTGTCGAACAACGAGAAGGTGCGCGTGATGCTGGCACAGGCGCTGTTCGGACATCCCGACAACCTTCTGCTCGACGAGCCCACGAACGACCTTGACCTGGATACCGTGCAATGGCTGGAGGAATATCTTTCGAACCTTGAACAGACGGTGCTGGTGGTGAGCCACGACCGACACTTTCTGGATGCCGTGAGCACTCAGACGGTGGATATCGACTTCGGCAAGGTGACCGTGTTTGCCGGTAACTATTCGTTCTGGTACGAATCGTCACAGCTTGCCCTGCGCCAGGCTCAGAACCAGCGCATGAAGGCCGAGGAGAAGCGCAAGCAACTGGAGGAATTCATCCGCCGTTTCTCGGCCAATGTGGCCAAATCGAAGCAGACCACTTCGCGCAAGAAGATGCTCGAGAAGCTGACCGTGGAGGAAATCCGCCCCTCAAGCCGCAAATATCCCGGAATCATCTTCCAGATGGAGCGTGAGCCGGGTAACCAGATATTGGAGGTGGAAGGACTGAAGGCCGTGGATGCCGACGGAACGGTGCTCTTCGACAATGTCTCGTTCAACATCGAGAAAGGCCAGAAGACTGTGTTCCTCTCACACAATCCCAAGGCCATGACGGCCCTGTTCGAGATTATCAACGGCAACCGCGAGGCCGATGCCGGCACCTACAAATGGGGCATCACCATCACAACGGCCTATCTCCCACTCGACAATACCGAGTTCTTCAAGAGCGACCTGAACCTGGTGGACTGGCTCTCGCAATACGGAGCAGGCAACGAAGTGGTGATGAAGGGCTATCTGGGCCGCATGCTGTTCAAGCAGGAGGAAGTAGAGAAGAAGGTGAACGTGCTCTCGGGAGGCGAGAAGATGCGCTGTATGATTGCCCGTATGCAGCTGAAGAACGCCAACTGTCTGATTCTGGACACGCCCACCAACCACCTCGACCTGGAATCCATCCAGGCATTCAACAACAACCTGGTGCAGTTCAAGGGCAACATCCTGTTCTCGTCGCACGACCATGAATTCATCAACACCGTAGCCGACCGCATCATCGAACTGACGCCCAGCGGCACCATCGACAAGCTGATGACCTACGACGACTATATCTACGACGAGAGCATCAAGGAGCAGAAACAACGCATGTATAACGAATAATAGCCGCCGGTACTTTTGCCCGTGGCATGGATTTTGCCATGAAGTTCTTCAGAAACAAAAAACGTAAGATTATGAACGAAGAAAAGATTGAAACTGAATTCACAGAACAACCAGAAGACACCGAACTGAACGCAGAAAACAGTGACGTGGAAGAACCCGAAGCAACACCCGAGGAGGAAACTGCCGAGCAGGCCGAAGAGGCTGCTGCTGAGGAGAAGGACCCCCTGGAGGCTGCTCAGGAAGAGATAGCACAGCTGAAGGAGCAGATGCTCTATAAGGCTGCCGAATTCGACAACTACCGCAAGCGCACTATCAAGGAGAAGGCCGAACTGCTGCTGAACGGTGCCGAGAAGACCGTGGTGGCCATTCTGCCCGTGATTGACGACATGGAGCGTGCCATAGCCGAAGGTCAGAAGACCGACGACCCCGTTGTGCTGCGCGAAGGCATGGAACTCATCTTCCAGAAATTCCAGAAGGTGCTCGAAGGCCTTGGCGTGAAGAAGATTGAGACCGAGAAACAGGATTTCAACGTGGATGTTCACGAGGCCATCGCAATGGTTCCGGGAATGGGCGACGAGAACAAAGGCAAGGTGATTGACTGTGTGCTGACCGGCTATACGCTGAACGACAAGGTGATCAGACACGCCAAAGTGGCAGTCGGACAATGATGCCAAGGTGATGAGAAGTTGACAATCTGTCGGACATTCATTCATTTAGGAAGAAAAATTCATGGCAAAGAGAGATTATTATGAAGTTCTTGGCGTTGACAAGAAAGCTTCTGAAGACGAGATAAAGAAGGCGTATCGGAAGATAGCCATCAAATACCATCCTGACAGGAATCCTGGCAGCAAAGAAGCCGAGGAGAAATTTAAGGAGGCTGCAGAGGCTTACGATGTGCTGCACGACCCCCAGAAGCGCCAGCAATACGACCAGTTCGGCTTCGATGCCGGCAAGATGGGCGGTTTCGGTGGAGGCTTCGGCGGCGACTTCTCTATGGACGATATCTTCTCCATGTTCGGAGATGTGTTTGGAGGTCGCGGCGGCTTTGGCGGATTCGGTGGTTTCGGAGGCTCACAGCGTCAGGGAACCCGTATTCACCGTGGAAGTGACCTGAGGCTGAAAGTGAAGCTCACGCTGCAGGAAATAGCTACTGGAACCACCAAGAAGTTCAAGGTGCGCAAGGACATAACCTGCCCCGTCTGTCACGGCTCAGGTGCCGAAGGCAACAGCGGAAGTGAGACCTGCCCCACGTGTCACGGACAGGGATACGTAATACGCACCAGCCAGAGTCTGTTCGGAATGATGCAGAGTCAGAGCGTGTGCCCCACCTGCCACGGAGAAGGCAAGATCATCAAGAACAAGTGTAAGCACTGTAATGGCGAAGGAGTGGTGAAAGGCGAGGAAGTTGTTGAGATTAACATCCCCGCAGGTGTTGCAGGAGGCATGGTGGTGAATGTGCCCGGCAAGGGAAATGCTGGTAAGCACAACGGCGTGAACGGCGACATTCAGGTGCTGGTTGAGGAAGAGCCCAACGACACCTTTGTGCGCGACGGACAGGACGTCATCTACAACCTGCTGCTCGACTTCCCCACGGCTGCCCTGGGCGGACAGGTTGACATACCCACCATCGACGGACAGAAAGTGAGAATCAAGATAGAGCCCGGCACCCAGCCCGGCAAGACCCTGCGCCTGAGAGGCAAGGGACTGCCCGCCGTGCAGGGTTACGGAAGAGGCATGGGCGACCTGATTGTGAACATCAGCGTATATGTGCCTAAGACGCTCTCGCGCGACGAGAAAGAAATGCTGGAGAAGATGAAGAACAGCGACAACTTCAAGGGTGACATCCAAACCAAGCGCAGCATCTTCGACAAGTTCCGGAACTATTTTACGTAAAGGATAACCCCTTCTTCAGCCCCCTATGAACTACAAACAAACCGTAAAGTATCTGTATAGCGTCGTGCCGAGTTTCCAGAAAGTGGGAACTGCAGGCTACAAGGAAGGACTGAGCAACACGCTGGCCCTGGACGAGCATTTCGGGCATCCCCACCGTAGCTTCAAGACCATTCATGTGGCCGGCACCAACGGCAAGGGTTCCTGCTCACACACGCTGGCAGCCATGCTGCAGGCAACAGGACTGAAGGTTGGTTTGTACACATCCCCCCATCTTGTAGATTTCCGTGAACGGATTAGGGTTAACGGAAAGTGTATCAGCAAGAAAAGGGTAATTGAATTCGTAAGGGACGAGCGTGATTTCTTTGAGCCCCTCTCCCCTTCTTTCTTCGAACTGACCACAGCGCTCGCCTTTAAGTATTTTGCCGAGAAGAAGGTTGACATCGCCGTTGTGGAAGTGGGACTCGGCGGTCGGTTGGACTGCACCAACGTCATTACCCCTGAAGTGTCGGTCATCACCAACATCAGTTTCGACCACACCCAGTTCCTGGGCAACACGCTGGCCGAGATAGCCGGCGAGAAGGCAGGCATCATCAAGCACGGGGTTCCTGTAGTTATCGGCGAAACCACTCCCGAGACAAAGCCCGTATTCGAACAGATAGCCGCCGAACGTCACGCTCCCATCCATTTCGCAGAAAAGGCCCTCTGTGATGCCGAAATCTCATCGGCAGTAAAGCGGTTACTCCCCCACTTCGAACTGAAGGGCAACTATCAGGAAAACAACCTGCACACCATACTTACCACCGCCCGGCTGCTGAACATTCCCGAGAAGGCCATCCTAAAAGGACTGGAGAACGTTTGTGAGATGACGGGACTGATGGGCCGATGGCAGACGTTACAGAAGCATCCGCTCGTGATCTGCGACACGGGCCACAACGTGGGAGGCTGGCAATACGTGAGCAAGCAGATTGCCGCCCAGCCCTGCAAACAGCTTCGTTTGGTGTTCGGAATGGTCGACGACAAGGATATCGACACCGTGATGGGCATGCTGCCGCAGGATGCCGTGTACTATTGGACGCAGGCTTCGACCAAGCGTGCCATTCCATCCGAAAAGGTGCAGGAAAAGGGGAAAACGCACGGACTCAGCGGCAACGTATTTTACAATGTGAAAGATGCTTACGAGGCCGCACTTAAAGATTCAGACAAAGCAGATTTCGTCTTCGTTGGAGGCAGCAGCTATATCGTATCCGATTTGCTGGAATACCTGAATTTTTAATTTTTAACGTTTCGTTTTCATTATTTCAGCAAGTTTCTTTTGGCTTTCTCATTTTTTTTAGCTTACTTTGCACCTATCAAGTTCTAACAACTAAAAACTGTAATATTATGAGCACATCAGAAACACCAAGCCTCTGTGGTCTGGAAAGAAAGGATTTTCAGACCACAATTAACGGGAAAAATACCGATTTATACATCTTGAAGAACAGTTCGGGCTACGAAGTTGCCGTAACCAACTACGGCGGTGCAATCGTAGCCATCATGGTTCCTGACAAGGATGGCAATGTGGCCAACGTTATCCAGGGACACGACAACATTCAGGATGTCGTCAATTCACCGGAACCTTATCTTTCAACACTTATCGGCCGCTTCGGCAACCGCATAAAGGAAGGCAAGTTCCATCTCAACGGCAAAGAGTATCAGCTGGCCATCAACAATGGTCCTAACGCCCTGCATGGAGGTCCTACGGGTTTCCACGCACAGGTATGGGATGCATTCCAGATGAGCGAGAACACGCTGATTCTGAACCATGTTTCCCCCTATCTGCACGAGAATTTCACGGGCGAGATGAAGGTCACCGTAGCCTATACGTTCACCGACGACAATGAACTGATGATCGGCTACATGGCAACAGCCAACAAGAAGACCATCATCAACCTCACCCACCATGCTTTCTTCTCGCTTCAGGGCATTGCCGACCCCACCCCTACCATCGACGACCAGGAACTGCTGATCAATGCTGATTTCTTTATCCCCATCGACGAGACTTCCATCCCGACTGGAGAGATTCTGAAAGTGGCAGGCACTCCGTTCGACTTCCGCACGGAAAAGGCTATTGGCAAGGACATTGATGCCGACGATGAGCAAATCAAGAACGGTGCCGGCTACGACCATTGCTTCGTTCTGAACAAGCAGGAAGAAGGCGAGCTGTCGTTTGCCGCACGTCTGAGAGACCCCAAGAGCGGTCGCACGCTTGATGTGTATACCACAGAGCCGGGCATGCAAGTCTATTCCGACAACTGGGCAACAGGCTACAAAGGTCAGCACGGTGCTACATTCCCACGCAGAAGTTCCATCTGCTTCGAATGCCAACACTTCCCCGATTCACCCAACCGTCCATATTTCCCATCTGTCATCCTGCGTCCCGGACAGCAGTATAAGCAGAAGACGGTTTACAGATTTGGCGTTCAGAAATAATACATTGTTATATTATAAAATCTAATTAATTATGGAAATTGAATTCGTAAGAAGCAGATTTATCAAGCATTTTGATGGGAAAACCGGTAAGATCTACCATTCTCCAGGCCGTATCAACCTAATTGGCGAGCACACCGACTATAACGGTGGTTTCGTATTCCCGGGAGCCGTAGACTGTGGTATTATGGCCGAAATGCGTCCTAACGGAACGGAAGACACCATCATGGCCTATGCCATCGACCTGAAAGACCGCGTTGACTTCAAACTGAGCGACCCCAATGGTCCCCGCGCAAGCTGGGCACGCTATATCTATGGTATCTCGAAGGAGATGCAGAAACTGGGCGTTCCCGTGAAGGGATACAACATTGCCTTTGCCGGTGATGTTCCCCTCGGAGCCGGTATGTCTTCTTCAGCTGCCATGGAGAGCTGCTTCGCCTGTGGTCTGAACGATCTCTTCGGCGAAAACAAGGTTAGCAAGTGGGACATCGTTCTTGCCGGACAGGCCACCGAGCACAACTATTGTGGTGTGAACTGCGGTATTATGGACCAGTTTGCAAGTGTCTTCGGACAGGCTGGAAAGCTGATGCGCCTGGACTGCCGCAGCCGCGAATTCGAATACTATCCGTTCAATCCCGAAGGATACAAGCTGGTGCTACTGAACTCTTGCGTGAAGCACGAACTGGCCGGTTCACCCTACAACGACCGCCGCAATTCCTGCGAAAACGTGGTAAAGCACATTGCCGCCAAGCATCCGGAAGGCAAGTTCGAGACCCTGCGCGACTGCACATGGGAGCAGCTTGAGGAAGTGAAGGACGAGGTTGGAAACGAGGATTATATCCGCGCAAAGTTCGTGCTGGGTGAGAAAGACCGCGTGCTGGCCGTCTGTGACGCCCTTGTGGCCGGTGACTATGAGACCGTAGGCAAAAAGATGTACGAGACCCACGAAGGCCTTTCAAAGGACTATGAGGTTTCTTGCGAGGAACTTGATTTCCTGAACGATATCGCCAAGGAATGTGGTGTGACGGGCAGTCGTATCATGGGCGGCGGTTTCGGCGGTTGCACCATCAACCTGGTGAAGGACGAACTCTACGATAACTTCATCAAGACAGCAAAGGAAAAATATGCCGCCAAGTACGGCAAGCTTCCGAAGGTTTACGATGTTGTGATCGGCGACGGCTCAAGAAAAATTTCTGACTAACAATAGCAGGTGCGCGACGCATCCTAACTAAAAAGAGGAACGGAAACACCATCCGTTCCTCTCTTTTTTATTTAAAAAGTGTAAAATCCACACCAAAGTATGTTATTTATGTTGAATAACATATATATTGGAGATACAACGTATTGAAAAAAGTAGTAATTTTACACCCAAATTATTATTATTACTAACAATCATCAAACATGAAACACTTTAAAAGTATTCTTTTAGGAGCCGGAATGGCAGCCATTCTGTTCTCTGCATGCTCAAAGAACGAGCCAAAGTTGACCGCATCAGGACTCAACCCTGCAGCTTTCGACACAGTAATCAATGAAAAGCCCGTGGCACTCTACACGCTGAAGAACGCCAACGGAATGGAAGTGTGCGTCACCAACTTCGGTGGACGTATTGTTTCCATCGTGGTTCCCGACAAGGATAACAATCCTCAGGATGTGGTTCTCGGCTTTGACAACATCAAGCAGTATGCCGACATTGAAAACTCTCCCTCTGACTTCGGAGCTGCCATCGGCCGCTATGCCAACCGCATCAAGGACGGTAAGATCAAGATCGACGGCAAGGAAATCCAGCTCCCACAGAACAACTTCGGCCATTGTCTGCACGGAGGTCCCACAGGCTGGCAGTATCAGGTGTATGAGGCTCAGCAGCCCGACGAGCGCACACTGCAGTTGACCATGAAGAGCCCCGACGGCGACAACAACTTCCCAGGAAACGTGACTGCCGTTGTGACCTATCAGCTGAAGGACGACAACAGCATTGACATCGGCTACAGCGCCACTACCGACGCCAAGACCGTCATCAATATGACCAACCACAGCTACTTCAACCTGAGCGGCGATGCCAACAAGAATATCGAAGACCACGTGCTCTATGTGAACTCATACGTCTACACTCCGACTGACGACACCTACATGACCACAGGCGACACAGCCTGGGTGAAAGGCACTCCGATGGACTTCATGGAGCCCACTCCCGTAGGCAAGAACGTTAACAACTTCGACTACAAGCCCATCAAGAATGCTAACGGTTTCGACCACAACTGGTGCCTGGCCTCTTACAAAGACGGCAAGGGTAACGACAAACAGCTGGCCGCAAGCCTGTTCTGCCCCACCACCGGCATCCGTCTTGAGGTTTACACCAACGAGCCTGGAATCCAGGTTTACTCAGGAAACTTCCTCGACGGAACACTCAAAGGCAAGAAGGGCATCGTCTACCAGAAGCATGCCGGCATCTGCCTGGAGACTCAGAAATATCCCGACTCTCCCAACAAGAAGGACTGGCCCTCACCCTATCTGGAGCCCGGCCAGAAGTATTATTCGCATTGCATCTTCAAATTCGGTGTAGCAAAATAAACTGATTAAAAACTATAAATCTATCTAAAAATGAATAGTATCTCTGAAGCATTAGCGTCGTCTGGTTTTAAAACCATCGACTTCGTCATTCTCGTTTGTTACCTGATTCTTCTGGTCAGCCTGGGACTCTTCCTCAGCCGCAATAAGGACGGTAAGGAAAAGAGCGCCAACGATTACTTTCTGGCCGGAAACACACTGACCTGGTGGGCCGTGGGTGCCTCACTGATTGCAGCCAACATTTCTGCCGAGCAGTTCATCGGTATGTCAGGAACCGGTTTCCGCGACGGTATTGCCATTGCCGCCTACGAGGTGATGGCCGCCATTACGCTCGTTGTCATCGGTAAGTTCCTGCTTCCCGTGATGCTCGACCGCAAGATCTTCACCATCCCGCAGTTCCTTCGCGAGCGCTATAACGATGGTGTGGGTCTGGCTTTCTCCATCCTGTGGTTGTTCCTCTATGTATTCGTGAACCTCACCTCCGTGGCTTGGCTCGGTGCCTTGGCCATTGAGCAGATTCTCGGTCTGCAGGGACTTGCTGTCAGCATCTTCGGCTTCGAAATCAGCATCCGCATGCTCATCATCCTCGGCCTGTTCATCGTGGCTGGTGTCTACTCCATCTATGGAGGTCTGGCTTCCGTGGCATGGACCGACGTGATGCAGGTGACCTTCCTCGTGGGCGGTGGTCTTATCACGGCTTACGTGGCTCTGAAGGAAATGGGTGGCATTATGGGAACAGATGCCTTTGGTGCTTTAGGCCAGGTGTATCACGACATGACAACAGGCGCACATGCTCAGGACGTGCACTTCCACCTGGTTATCCAGGAGAGCCATAATGCCTCAGCCTTTGCCAACGTGCCCGGTATTGCTGCCGTTGTAGGTGGTGTATGGCTGACCAACTTAGGCTACTGGGGATTCAACCAGTACATCATCCAGAAGGGTCTGGCTGCCAAGAATGTCGACGAGGCCAAGAAGGGTCTTATCTTCGCCGGATTCCTGAAGATCTTGATTCCGTTCATCGTAGTGCTTCCCGGTATCTGCGCTTACTACATCATGCAGGACCCCTCCAAGTTCGCAAGCATGAATCTGGCCGGTAACATCAACGTGGCCGACGATGCCTATCCCTGGCTTATCCGCAACTTCACGCCGACCGGCATCAAGGGTCTGAGCTTCGCCGCCCTCACCGCAGCAATCATTTCTTCGCTGGCTTCGATGTTCAACTCTACTTCTACCCTCTTCACGATGGACATCTACAAGAAGTACATCAACAAGTCAGCCAGCGACAAGCAGCTGGTGAACACCGGCCGTATCGTGGCCGTTTCGGCGCTGGTTATCGCCCTCGTGGCCGTGAAGCCTCTGCTTGGCGGTCTCGACCAGGCCTTCCAGTATATCCAGGAATATTCCGGCTTCATCTATCCGGGCATCATCACCGTGTTCGGTCTCGGCCTGCTCTGGAAGCGCGCCAGCTCTACGGCTGCCGTCTGGACTGCCATCCTGACCATCCCGATGGGTGTGATCTTCAAGGTGGCCTTCCCCGACGTGGCCTTCCAGTTCCGTGCCGGCTACATCTTCATCATCCTCGTTTCGTTCTTCATCCTCGTGAGCTATCTCGACAAGAAGTACGTCAGCGTGGAACAGCCCACTCAGGCTGACCAGCAGAAGATGATGCTCTGGGCCAAGGTGCTCGGCTGCCTCGGCATTCTGTTCATCGTGGTAGCCTTCATCGTGGTTGGCATCGGTTCTACTCACGCAGTGAAAGATCCCGACAACAACTTCATCGACTACCTGAACGACATCGGTTTCCAGGCCTTCATCTTCTTCGGTGTGCTCGTGGGATGCAATGCCGTATGGCTCTGGAGCAACGCCAAGGACAAGGTGCAGGACACCAAGGCTCTGCCCATCAACCTGAACCTGTTCAGCACGACCCGCGGCTATACCTATGGAACCATCGGTATTGCTGCCATCACCTTCCTGCTCTATGCAATTCTTTGGTAATCATAAAGCCTGAAAAAGAAAATGACAGAATTCTATTCTGGAGTACATAAAGCGTTCGTCTCGGTAGACTGCATCATATTCGGTTTCGAAGACAACAAGCTCAAGCTGCTGTTAGGCAAGCGCAAGATGGATCCAGGGCGTGGCGAATGGGCGCTCTATGGCGGATTCGTGGGCACCGGCGAAAGTGTCGACGAGGCAGCCAACAGGGTGCTCTGCGAGCTGACTGGCCTGAAAAACCTCTACATGAAACAGGTTCACACCTTTGGAGCCGTCGACCGTGACCCGGGCGAACGAGTAATCTCCGTGGCCTATTGCGCCCTTATCAACGTAAAAGACTACGACGAATCGCTGCTGCAGGAGCACGGCGTGGAGTGGGTGGAACTGAACAAGATTCCCCCACTCTACTCCGACCACAACGAGATGGTGAAGCGTGCCATCTCCATGCTCCGGAGGCGCATCAACACTGAGCCGCTCAGTTTCAATCTCCTGCCCGATTTGTTCACGCTCACCCAGCTGCAGCACGTGTATGAGGCTGTGCTTGGCGAAGAAATCGACAAGCGCAACTTCCGCAAGCGCATCAAGAGCATCGACTTCATCGAGAAGACTGAACTTATCGACAAGGTGACGAGCAAGCGCGGAGCAGCCCTCTATCGTTTCAACAAGAAAATGTATCTCGAAGATCCGAGCTTCAAACTTTAGACAAACTCAAAACAATTAAATAAAACAATCATTGATATGCTTGAAGAACTGAAAGAAAAAGTGTTTCGTGCTAACCTTGACCTGGTGAAGCACAACCTGGTAATTTTCACATGGGGTAACGTATCGGCCATCGACCGCGAAAAGGGACTGGTCGTGATCAAGCCTTCCGGTGTGGAATACGATAAGATGAAAGCCTCCGACATGGTGGTTGTTGACCTCGAGACGGGCAAAGTGGTTGATGGCGACTTGAACCCATCGAGCGACACACCCACACACCTTATATTATATAAGGAGTTCCCCGAGATTGGCGGCGTGGTACACACTCACTCCACCTACGCCACTGCATGGGCACAGGCCGGCAAGGACATTCCCAACATCGGAACCACACATGCCGACTATTTCCACGACTGCATTCCCTGCACCGACGACATGACCGCCGAGCAGATGCCCGAATACGAAAAGAACACAGGCGTGGTCATCGTTGACCGTTTTCGTCGCGACAACATCAATCCCGTGCACACCCCAGCCGTTCTGGTGAAGAACCACGGTCCTTTCTCTTGGGGCAAGGATGCCGACCAGGCCGTCTATCATGCCGTAGTGACCGAGCAGGTGGCCAAGATGGCCTTCGTTTCGTTCTGCGTGAATCCCGGAACAACCATGAATCCGCTGCTCGTTGAGAAGCATTTCAGCCGCAAGCACGGCCCCAATGCCTATTACGGACAAAAGAAGAAATAAGCTGACGAAATTCAATTAGGCTTTAAATGCAATGCTTCTAAAGTCTGAAAGGAATGCTTCTAAAGTCTAAAAGGAATGCTTCCAAAGTCTAAAAGGAATGCTTCCAAAGCCTGGAAGCGACCTTTCCAGACTTCAGAAAGAAAGCGTCTAAAGTATGGAAACAAACAATATAACTATTTAATATAAAACAAACAATTATGAAAGCATTTGATAACTATGAGATTTGGTGGGTGACTGGTGCACAGTTGCTCTATGGAGGTGACGCCGTTGTACAGGTAGACGCTCACTCCAAGGAAATGGTGGATGGCCTGAACAATAGTGGAAACATTC
>JAFWQT010000161.1 GCA_017508965.1 Prevotella sp.
ACAGCCACACCGAACTTGGCCTGTTTCATCACCTTGTCGCGATAGGCTTCGGGAATCTTGGCATAGCCGTCCACACGCTCCATGTGTGCCTTCAGCGCAGGATCATCGTCCTGAATCTTCTCTGCGGCAAAGATAATTTCCGAGAGATCGGCGGGCACCACCGTGATACCACTGGCCTGGAGCAGTTTCTCGGAGGCGCGGCAGGTGTTGAAGCCGAGAGGACGCGTTCCAATCTGTCCGATGCGCGCATGCTTCAGACCATTCACCACGCGGCAGACGGCCGCAAACTTATTGATGTCCTTTGCCAGCAGCGGGTCGTAGATGCTGTAGGTGTGGAGGGTGGTGTCGGTGAAGGGAATGCCATATTGATAGAGGTTGTTGCAAACGGAAATCTTACCGCAGAAAGCATCGCGGCGTTCGTCGAGCGTCACCTTGTCGTTCTGGTCGTCGCAGGCCTGTACCAAAATGGGTACGCGGAGGTCGGCCACCGAAATAGCGTTGATGATGCCAATCTCGAAACCGAAATTAGGCAGCGATACGATGATACCGTCAATCTCATCACGGTGCTGACGGAAGAGTTCGGCGCACTTCAATCCATCCTCGCGCGTCTCGATTGAACTAGAGCCTGTGGGGGTTGCATCCTCTGGAAGGATGACATAGTCGTAGCCCTCGTCTTCGAGCGTCTTGAGCAACTGCTTGCGCACATCGCGTGCAAGTTCGGAATTGAAATAGGCGCGGGTGCCGATAATGACACCGAAGCATTGTTTCTTGTTCTTCTTCATAATATTCTTTGGTTTTTAATTATTAATTCGGGGTTGCTAGGATTGCCTAGGATTTCTAGGCTAAAAGCTGCTTCACGGCCTTTTGCCAGCCAGCTATCCATTGGTCCATCTGAGCTTCATTGTCCTGCGGCTGACGCGTCCAGCGGCTTCGCCTTAAGGCGGCCACTTCATCGAAATCCTTCCAGATACCACGACCCAGGCCGTTCATGATAACGGCACCCATGGCCGAAGCCTCCTCCACATCAGAGCAGTTGATGGGCACTCTTAAGCAGTCGGCCTGGAACTGCATGAGGAAGTTGTTCTTCGTGGGACCGCCATCCACGCGGAGTTCCTTCAGCATGATACCAGCCTGACGGACCATTGCCTGCACGAGGTCGTTCACCTGATAGGCAATGCTCTCAAGGGCAGCACGTAGGAAATGGTTGCGGGTGGTAGCCAATGACATTCCGAAGACGGCAGCCTTCACCTGATCGTTCCACCAGGGAGCACCAAGACCTGCAAAGGCAGGCACGAAATAGACGCCGCCATTATCGGGAACGCTCACTGCAGCAGGTTCCACATCGGCAGGCGACTGAATCATCTGCAACTGCTCTTCAAGCCATTTCAACGTGGCGCCCGTGCAATGGATGTTGCCTTCGAAGGCATACATCGTCTTGCCCTTAGCGGCAAATCCGATGGAGGTGACCAATCCAGAAGGAGCCTTCGCAAACTGCTCGCCGATATTTACCATCACAGAAGAACCTGTGCCATAAGTGGCCTTGCCGAGTCCTTCCTCGAAACACATCTGCCCGGTAAGCGCCCCGTGACTGTCGCCGAGAACGCCTACGATGGGAATGGGCTTTTCGAAAAGACCTTCCACCGTAGTTTCGCCGTAGGCAGCATCACAAGGACGGATTTCGGGCATCATTGAACGCGGAATGGTGAAAAGCCGTAGCAGGTCGTCATCCCATTGAAGCGTATGGATGTTCATCAGCAAGGTACGAGAGGCATTGGTGAGGTCGGTGGCATGCACCTTTCCACCCGTGAGTTTCCACACAAGCCACGAGTCGATGGTTCCCATCAGGAGCTCTCCCCTCTCGGCTGACTCGCGGGCACCAGGCACATTATCCAACAGCCACTTGGCTCCACTGGCCGCGAAATAGGGATCGATAAGAAGTCCACTCTTTTCTTGAACCATTTCACCATAATCTTTGGTTTTCAGTTCATTACAGAAATCCGCTCCACGCATACATTGCCACACAACGGCGTGATGGATGGGCTTTCCTGTCAGGCGGTTCCATACCACCACCGTCTCGCGCTGATTGGTAATGGCTAGCGAAAGCGATTCACGGTCGGCGGTCTGGAGCGGCAGCAGACTGATGGCCTTCACCACATTGTCGTAAATCTCCTCAGCATCGTGCTCCACCCATCCGGCCTGCGGATAATATTGCTGATGCGGTACGTTGGCACGATATACCAGATGGCACTCCTCGTTCCAGAGCATTGCCTTGGTGGCTGAGGTGCTTTGGTCTATTGCTATTATCATTTCACAAATGTTTTGGCAGCCTTCACGATGCCCTCGGCATCAAGGCCGTAGTAATGGAAAATTTCCTTGGAGTTGCCGTGAACCACATTCTCGTCGGGGATACCGAGGATGCGTACGGGAACGGGATTCTCGGAGATAATCTCGGTAACCATCGCGCCCAGGCCACCGAACTTGGAATGCTCCTCGACGGTGATGATACGGCCAGTTTCGGCAGCAGCCTTACGGACGGCCTCTTCGTCGCAGGGCTTCAGCCAAGACATATCCAACACACGCGTGCTGATGCCTTCGGCAGCCAGTTGTTTGCCGGCCTCCATAGCGTGATAGACAGTCTCGCCCGCAGCAATAATCGTGAGGTCGTTACCATCCTGCAACTGATAGGCCTTACCGGGCTCGAAAGTAAAGTTGTCATCCGTATAAACATCGTTTACGGCTCCACGCCCCACGCGCACATAGACGGGATGAGGATAATCGACGAGCATCTTCACCAAACGGCGCGTCTGACGGGCATCGGCCGGAAGCACCACCTGCATGCCCGGGAAGGTGCGCAGCACGGCAATGTCGTGCAGACTGTGGTGAGTGGCACCAAGCGCACCATAGGCCACACCGCCCGAAACGCCGAGTATGGTTACGGGATTCTCGGAATAAGCCAGGTCCACCTTGACCTGCTCCAGGGAGCGGGCCACATAGAAACAGGCAGGACCGCAGCAGAACACCTTCTTTCCGCTATGGGCCAGTCCGGCAGAAATACCTACGGCATCCTGCTCGGCAATTCCGCACTCAACAAACTGCTTGGGCAGTTCCTTGGCATAGTCGCCAAGCGTTACCGAACCACGTGCGTCGGTGGTTACGGCAATGATATCTTTGTCTTGCTTTGCCAGTTCCAGCAAAGTCTCTGTAAATGCTTTTCTACAAGCTTCCATATTATTAAAGTATCAAGTTTCAGATTTCAAGTTTACACTCACCCCAGCGCCTTGATGCGCTCGTCAATCTCTTTCATTGCCTGCTCATACTGTTCCTGGGTGGGAACTCCATGATGCCATTTGGCAACGTTCTCCATATAGCTGACGCCCTTACCCTTAGTGGTGCGTGAAACGATGAGATGGGGCTTCCCGTTGCTATAGTCGATAGCGTGGAACGTGTCGAGAATGCTCTGCATGTCGTCGCCGTTCATCTCGATGACCTCCCATCCGAAGGCCGTCCAGCGCTCGCGCACGCTGTCG
>JAFWQT010000162.1 GCA_017508965.1 Prevotella sp.
GTATTCCTTTGCCTCGCTGAAAAATATTTGACCATGAAGATGTGCTATTGTTGAAACTCCTCTTCTGTTCTCATAATAGCGTTTTGCCGAAAAGCGGCTATAATCCTCTCCATCTTTGATTGGAGGAAATCCATCCTCATATTCGCCAAGGCTATTCTCTATTGTATTGTCATAATTCAGATTGAATATGTTCGATCTTCCTGAAAAGAATTTCCAAAAGTCCCGGTACCATCGCTCAGACATCATATTCTCACTAAAAGATGTATCGTACTGATTTACAATACTCATTACAGTCTTTTGCAACTCATTTGCGGCTCTGATGTAATCATATGTCTGAATATCTTTCAGGAAATCGTCTGGTTGAATTAAGGTTCCAAACTCTGGAAGCGCAAGCCATGATAAATAATCCTTATGCCAGCAGCTACTATATGAAATGCACATCTCTATGACATGCAATAAGCTCTCAAAATATAATTGTGGTGGAATATAGCGATTAATCTCTGGACGGCCTACATGATTCAGTTTCCCAACAATATAATCATTAATTTCACGCAGAAGCGGTCTTTCACCACCATCCACCTTCTGGATGCTCAGTTTAAGCACCTCATCCGTGATATTTTTTACAGATGGGGAAATGCCCTTATGGTCAAAGTCCAAAACAGCACCAGCTCCCACAATAATCGTTACTGTATCATTCATCTTTCTGTGTAGGTTTAAAAAGCTCTTTCAACTGTGGCTCACAGAGAGTTCGATATATAATCCTTCTATCCTTGGTCACATTACTGTTGTTCTATAATTTGTGAGTACAAAGGTAGTGACTTTTAGCGAGAAATCGTTTCTTTTTGTTATAAATAGGGCTGACTTTAGACAAAAGTGCTTAAATTATGCATGAATTAGTGATTTCCTGTGGTTATTTCAAGAATAAGTTGTAATTTTGCAAATTGAAATAAGCATTGGGATATGCCAAACGTTCAGAAAAATCTACAGACAGAGGAGCAGATCAAACTTAAAATACAAGATTTGCTTTCCTGTACCCCTGTTGACTACGGTCAATTGGTGATACTCACGAATGAACTTGCTAAGTTCGATAGTGAGAATGTCCGTTTTTCGGTAGATGCAGGCATTATAAGCCGACTGGGTGAGGAGTTGGTAGGAAAACGAGATACAGCAGTCGCTGAACTTATAAAGAATGCTTACGATGCAGATGCCACGGAAGTAGATGTGATATTCCAAAATGCTTGGTCGGCCGGAGGTACTCTTATAATTGATGACAATGGTCTTGGCATGACGCGTGAACAGCTGACAGACGGCTTTATGCGTCTGTCGTCAGCTGATAAAATTCACAATCCCGTATCTCCACTTTTCAAGCGTATACGTGCAGGCAGAAAGGGAATTGGGCGTTTTGCTGCTCAACGGTTAGGCAAATATCTGACAATCATTACTCAGACAAAAGATGCGGATACAGCACTCAAGGTAGAGATTCGTTGGGATGCCTTTGAATCAGACAAAGACTTGAATGCGATTGAAAGTAAAATAGAAACCCTGCCTAAGGAGAAAGAACAGGGTACGTTTCTAAAGATTGAAGAGTTGCGTGAAGGATGGTCTGACGGGTATGTGAAGAAGATATACCGTAATGTTTCCACCCTTTTACAACCCTATCCTCTATCTAAACCATTCAGTAGCGACGAAGACCCAGGCTTTAAAACATATTTTTACAGGGATGTCAAAGATGAAGCCCATAAAATTGTTGATGAAGTGTCTGAAATAACACAATTTGCCTTGGCTGTCATTGACACTTATGTGGATGATGATGGTCAGGCACATTGGACATTGAAGAGCAATCAGTTGGGCTATTATAAGGAGTTGCTAATAGGAAAAGACCCTGATGTTGAATCATCTAAGATGGCATACGTGCGAGGTGTCCGTGCCAGAATATATTATTTTATCTACGAAGCTTCACTATTGTCAGGCCAAAAGCGCAATGATATTAAGGCAATAGCTGAGGAACAGGGTGGTGTCAGACTATATCGTAAAGGATTTCGTGTCCTTCCATATGGTGAAAAAGGAGATGATTGGCTGGGACTTGACGAGTCTGCAAGACGTCGCTCTATAGTAGCACCTCATCAGAATATCAGTTTTTTTGGACTCGTGGAGATAGATAATGAAGGAGCGGAAATTTTTGAAGAGACTTCAAGTCGCGAGGGTCTTATCCAGGATGAGGCATATGACGAGCTCGTCGACTATCTTTTCCGCGTCATTACTTCCGCAGTCCTGAAAATAGCAGAACTTCGTGGCCGTAAGGGAAGTGCAGGTCAGAAAGACTGGAAGAAAAAAAATTCATCTATTCGCATTGATACTGCCATAGAGGAACTCCGCAATATTGTGGAACAGAAGAAGAGTGGTGAAACAAGAGGCGAGGATGCCAAAGACGAAAGTGAGTTTTATAATCAGGCAAGCGCCCTTATTGAAACCATTGTCAATGCGCGTAGTGAAGAAAAGGAAGAGACGCAGAAGCTAATAGACGAGAACAACATGCTACGCGTTCTTGGAGGAACAGGACTTGTGATAGGAGAGTTCATTCATGAAATCAAACGTTTCGAACCGTCATTCTCGGCAGATATCAGTATTCTGAGAAGCAGGTTGGCAGGAAATGGTGCTTTACTGGAGAGGGTTGATGAAATGGAGGAGAAACTGAATGCCTTCAATTCTTATACTGCCTATTTTGACAGAACAATTTCTCGCAATGTAATCCGTGAGCTTGAACCTATCAATATCAAAGAACAGGTAAATGCCTTTTATCAGAGTGTTAAGAATGACCTCCGGCGGTCGCACATCATTATGTCAGAACCCTTATATGAAGGAAAAGGTCTAGTAACTGTACCGATGCATCCGTCGGAATGGATGTCAATTTTGTTTAATCTATACACCAATGCCAAGAAGGCAATGAAGGATAAAGATGACCGGAGAATTCTTATAAGATGCTGGAAGTCCGATGGAAAGGTGTATTTGCAATTCTCAGACTCAGGGAAAGGTATTCCTGATGAAGATAGGGAAAACGTTTTTAATGCATTTTTCACCACCTCTTCTCCTGTCGGACGAGGCAATGATAACTATTCAGGAACTGGCCTAGGCCTAACCATCATCAAGGAAATAGTGACAAGCTATAGTGGGGACATACTCGTGGTTGATCCCTACGAAGATTATAAAACAACATTTCAAATATCAATACCCACAAACTGATGAAAAGATATTATTACATAGATGACGAGGTTGATACCATCAAGTCGATAGCGGATGGCATCAATGAGAGCAATGTGGTTCATGTGGATGTGTTCCCACTTGCAAAGTTTAAGGAGTTTGACAAATTGACCCAGAAACTGAGGAACGAGTGGAACGATATAGACGGACTTATACTGGATTTAAAGCTTAATGGCGGTGGTGATGACAGCACAAAGTTTACCGCTACCAGTCTTGCTCAATGGATTTCATCATATGTGGTTGTAGATCATAAAGAGGCTAAACCCATCGTATTGCTGTCTAACGACCTGCAATGTGCCAACTTTAAGGCCGACATTACCAGTCATGACCTTTTTGATATGGTCTTGGAGCGTAGTGGTGGTTTAGATTGGAAAGAATTTGCTCGTAAATTAGCCGTTTTAGCAGATGACTACGATGAGTTGAACCAGAGTAAGGAAAAGAATCTTTCAGAACTTCTTCAGAACGATTCAATAGATACTTCTTCAACCTATTTTGCTCCTTTTTTAGAACCTGCAGTTTTTAATGTGAGTCAATTTGCTTCCTTTGTGTTGAACGATTTATTCATCCATCCTGGTCTATTGATATCAGAAGAATTATTGGCAGCCCGCTATGGTGTTGATATGGATAAATCTGGAACTGCTTGGAATAAATTCAAGACAAAGTATTTAGGAGTGGCTCAATATCGGGGCATGTTTGGACGGATAGCGGAACGTTACTGGAGTAAAAAGGCGCAAGAAGTGTTTGTGCAGATAACAAAGGGGAAAAATGCCGCATCCATGACTACAATTCAGCGAGTAACATCATTAAAGACCTATTCTGAAGAAGCCAAAGATTTGGTTGCATATGAGCCTTCAGACAAGGATATAAGTACCTATTGTTGGGCTATAGATGAGGTAACGAAAAAACCGTTAGACTCTTCCACCGGCTACATGATTCAAGAAGAAGGTGGCTTAAAGTCATGGCAGGAGCCGCGTTTCTTGTCTTTCGATACTATAGAATCGGGAAACAAGGGCGACATTCGCCTTGTTCCATCCGAACAGGAACGATACAACGAGGATTTAGCAGCACTTGACGATTGATGGCAAAGATTAAGTACAATAGTGTTGTTCTGTCACAGGCATCGAGTTTGGAAAAGGCCGTTGGCTTCTTGAGAAGAACTTTGGGAGATGTTGCTTGGCTTCATAAACTGTCAGAGGCAGCTTCGTCTATACGTGCAAACTGTAAAGGTGATGACTGGTCGGTACAGATTGGCGACATGGAGATGCCCATAGAGAATCCCAAACACCTAAAGCCTGGGAGATTGTCAGGTAACCTGAAAATGTTTGTATCCATAAGCATGGAAGGCAGTGGTAAAGAATGGAAGGAGAAGAAGGATTGTATCAAGAGCCTGCGATTTAAAGTGGAAGTGTTGGAGAAGAATCAGAACGATGCCCAAAAGTTTTTTCAGACAGGTTTTCATATAGATAAGATGGATTCTAAAGACGACCCATCAGAGATGCATCCGCTATACCATGTTCATTTCCTCAATGACAGTTTGATAGAAGGAACGGAGGTGCTGGCAATGGATGTGCCCCGGTTGATGCACCACCCTGTAGACGTATTGCTAGGAATACTGTTAGTATATGCCAACTATAATCAAACTGGATACAATAAATTGCTCCAAGATGGCAATTTCATGGGGTTGTGTCGCGTTTCTGCCCAACATATATTATCTCCCTATTATCAAAGTCTGTCAAAGATTCCGTGGGTTGACGGATCAGTTACAAAGTCTGACGAAGCACTATGTCCGTATCTGACAGTATAGACAGAGATATTCTTTCTTTTTTCATGAAGATTGAAGATAAAAGAACTGACTATATCAATAATCTGATAGTCAGCTCTTTCGTGAGATACCATCGTCTAAATGTTGATAGGAATAATTATTTATACAGATACTTGATAACTGCAAATGATGAAGTCCTTGATAAATTGAATAAAATTATCAACCAGTCTCCATGTAATTATGGAATTGAAGAATTGGTTGAAGTTTTTGAGTTCGTTATTTCACCAGCTGACAAAGAAATCAACGGGGCAGTATATACTCCCGATTATATACGTGAGGCTATTATTCAAAGAATCCTTTCAAAATATGATTCTACGGTTTGGTGTTCAATGCTCTATGCTGACCTGTCATGTGGATGCGGAGGCTTTTTCTACTCGTTGATTAAAATTATCAAAGAGAAATCAAGAGATTTTTCCATCAGTAACTTTGTCAGAGAAAACATTCTCGGTGTCGACATAAAAGAGTACAGTATAGAGCGAACAAAAATACTATTGTCATTATATGCACTTCAAGAGGGTGAGGAACTTCAAGACGGCATGTTTAACATACTTTGTCAGAACACATTGAGCAACACATTTATCACATCTTCCATTGTACAACAACATGGAGGAATAGATGTCGTCATTGGTAATCCACCATATGTGGCATCTTCCAAAATGTCAGAAGAGAATAGAAAATATGTAAAGAACTGGGCTGTATCAAAAACCGGCAAGTCTGATTTGTATCTACCATTCTTTCAAATAGGCTTGGAGAGTCTGAAACATGGCGGAAGTCTTGGGTATATCACAGTCAATAGTTTCTATCGCAGTCTGAACGGCAGTGCTTTTAGAAACTACCTGTCAGCTAAAGGACTCGACAGTACTATTATTGACTTTGGAGCAGAGCAATTGTTCAAAGGCTGCTCTACCTACACCTGCATTTGTGTTATAAGCGACAATCCCACGGGATTGATTCACTATCAAGAAACTACAAGTGATGGTTTATTAGAACTAAAAGACGACTTATTTGAAGATATTTTCTATAGCTCGCTCGACAACAAGAAAGGCTGGATTTTAAAAGACAAAAAAACATCATCAAAAATAAGAACTATAGAGTCTGTAGGTAAGCCTTTGGGGGAGGTTGTTGCTATCAAAAATGGTTTAGCAACTTTACGCAATGACATATATCTGATAAAACCACTACGTACCGACCGAAGATATATCTATTTCGAAAAAGATGGTGCAGTACACATTATTGAGCGTGCCATTTGTCGGAAAATAGTTAAAGCCAATATCGTTAGGAAAGAGAGCGACATAAAGAACCTGTGTGAATATATAATCTTTCCATATAGATTGGAAAACGGATTGCAGAAGGTCATAAGTGAAGAAGTATTTAAAAAAAAATACCCCTTGGCCTATAATTACCTAATATCCAAGAAAGACGAACTTGCAAAGCGGGATAATGGGCATAAGACATATCCCCAATGGTATGCATACGGGCGATCACAGGCTTTGAATCTATGTGGAGAACGTTTGTTAGTTCCTCAGATTTGTGATACTTCTTGCTTCGTACACTGTATCCACAAATCTATGCTGTTTTATGATGGTTACTCAATATTTGCAGAATCGCCTAGGAAACTTGAAATCGTGAGAAGGATATTATCATCTAATGTATTTTGGTACTACATTACAAAGACCAGTAAACCATATAGAGGAGGGTTCTTCTCATTAGAGAAAAGATACATTCAGCATTTCGGACTGCCTATATTAGCAGAAGAACAAGAAGATGAACTGTTATCCCTTGAAAGACAGGAGGAGGTTAATCACTGGTTGGAGAAAATCTACGGAATTAATATATGATTAGGAATGTGCCACCTTGTCTTGAGAAAACGCGATTATATCGCGTTCCCCATCTGAAGGAAGCAAGGAAAATGTGTAGTGGAAAATGCTGGAAATAGCAGATTTGCATGATGAGATAGATTGCAATTGTCAAGATTATCAGATAATAAGGCAATTCTAAAGTTGTTGCGTTATTAATTTGAATCCCGTCCATGTTACGGAAAGTTAAAAACGTTAAATTTTTATCGTTTTCACCATCCTAAGAATCCATGGAATCACTTTTCTACCGTTTAAAGCAAAATTAATTGAAATACAACGAGTTGCAAATTCTCCGGTTGTAGCGGCCTGCCCTCTGTGACCATTCCCAATTCCGTGACTAGCATTGGAGAATCTGCTTTCTCTAATTGCAACGGCCTGACAGAAATTTATTCCATGATTAGCGAGCCCTATGCGACAAAATATTGCTGGAACTACGTTAACAAGGACATTCCCCTTTATGTTCCCGTAGGCTCTAAAAGCAAATACCAAGCTACCGAAGGATGGAACGAATTTACGAACATCATCGAACTCGATGTTTCTACCGACAACGTGTTAGCAATGGATAATCTGACGGGCTATATGGGTAAGACCGTGACGTTGCCCATCCTGATGAACAATGAGCAGCAGATAACCGGTTTGCAGTTCGACCTTGTACTGCCCGAGGGCGTAACCATGGCAAAGAAAGCCAACGGCAAGAACGATATCACCGTTACTGAAAGGATGGAAGAAGGCTACAGTTTGTTGAGCAACACAATGGACGACGGCAGCGTGAGAGTGACCGGCCTATCGATGGAGAGCACACCGTTCACGGGCAACAGTGGTGCCATCGTCAACGTGGAGCTTCAGGTGGATGAGTCTGTAACCGAAGGCAACTACCAGATTCAGGTGAAGAACATCATCCTCTCCGACGTAAACGGAGTGGCGCATATACCTGCGACGGCCAGTTGTGAGCTGACCGTGAAGTCTTACATTCCCGGCGACGTGGACGACAGCGGCGACATCAACATCAACGATGCCGTATGTATAGTGAAAAAATTACACTTTTCCAAGGTAATAATTAAGGATTTCTTACACTTTTCCAAGGTAATAATAGTATAAAAATTACATTTTTCCAAGGTTGGGAATTGTGAGTTGAGCCTACAGTAAACCCTGCTTTATAGCCGCCCCTTATCAAGGGGCTCAAAATGTTTTTTCACTCATTTGCACTACCTTTATGTCACATTGGGCCATGAAGGTAGGCTGCATTCGGGAAAAATCAAAATAAATTTTGTTTTTCCACTCATTTGCACTACCTTTGCAAACAATATGAATTGGAAACAGCTGATATCGAATAAAAGGTTAGGACAGGAAAACCGCCATGCCGAACGGCACGATGACCGGACGGAGTTCAAACGCGACTACGACCGACTCATCTTCTCTGCGCCATTCCGCCGCATGCAGAACAAAACACAGGTGTTCCCGCTGCCGGGAAGCGTATTTGTCCACAACCGACTGACACATTCCCTGGAGGTGGCATCGGTGGGTATGTCGCTCGGTAATGACGTGGCACACCGCGTTCTGCAGGACAGTCCTGAACTGACAGACACGCTGTTTCCACAGATAGGAACCATCGTCAGTACGGCCTGTCTGGCTCACGACATGGGCAACCCACCCTTCGGACACAGTGGAGAAAAGGCCATCCAGACCTATTTCACCGAAGGGAAAGGTGCTTACCTGAAAGAGATGCTCTCACCAGAAGTATGGGCCGACATCACCCACTTCGAAGGAAATGCCAATGCCTTCCGACTGCTTACCCATCGTTTCAAAGGTCGACGGGAAGGCGGCTTCGTGATGACCTATACAACGCTGGCCAGCATTCTAAAATACCCCATTCCATCGACATTAGCAGGAGAAAAAGGGAAGTTCGGATTCTTTCAGGAAGAGAAGCATATCTACGAAAAGATAACCCACGAATTAGGGATGCCCGCCCACACCCGTCATCCGCTGGTATATCTGGTTGAGGCAGCCGACGACATCTGCTACGAGATTATGGACATTGAGGATGCCCATAAACTGAAGATCCTCTCCTATGCCGAAACGCAGGACCTAATGCTGAAATTCTTCGATGAAACCGACCAAAATAGAATCATCAAGCGCATCGCCGACGAGGTTATCACCGACAATAACGAGAAGGTGACCTATCTGCGGGCATGTGTGATTGGCAAACTGGAAAACTGCTGTGTGGACACCTTTATGGAACACGAAAAGGAAATACTGGAAGGAACTTTCAAGGGGAGCCTTATCGACCACATCGCAGAAAAACAATGCCTGGCCTATAAAGAATGTACGCGCATGTCGGCCAAGCGTATCTACAAGAGCAAACCCGTGCTCGACGTGGAACTGTCCGGTTACAAGATCATGGCCACGCTGATGGAAACCTTCATTGAAGCCGCCGTACACCCCGACCGTTTCTATTCGCAGCAGCTCATCCAGCGCGTCAGCAGCCAGTACGACATCGACTCGCCCAACCTGGAAACACGCATCATGGCCATCATCGACTATATCTCGGGGATGACGGATGTCTATGCGCTCGACATCTATCAGAAAATCAATGGAATATCGCTGCCGATAATTTAGCGGCAGGACACTTCCGGGAAAAAAGAAATGAAAATCGCTGGTCAGGAATTCTCCTTGTAGATAATCTTGTTAACACCCGACGTGATGTTCAGCGCATCGGGATGTTCCTTGATATACGTGTCGATATGGCGAACACGCTTCTCGGCCAGAATCTCGTCGACGGCAATGAGAATACCCGTCTCCTCGACGTCGCCAAAACCATAGTTGATGGCTGTTCCGAAAAGCTTCATGGTGGGCGACAGGTTCATATAGGCATTCACCAGCGGCGGGATATTGTAGCCCATCTTGCGGATTTCCTGATTCAGAATCTTGTAGTCTTTCTTGAAATCGTCCTCGGTGAGAATGGCTTCAAGTTCGGCCACGTCGGTGTCCAATTTCAGCGGTTTCATCGGGGTAATCAGGTGTTCCTTGTCGTCGAAATGCTTCTTCAGGAAATAAAGAATCAGGTCGCGCCCCTTGCGGATATACGAAGGATACATGGTCATCTTTCCGAAGAAATATTTCACGTTGGGCATGATGACGGTCAGCGCACCCAGTCCGTCCCAAAGATTGTCGAGCGCAAAGAGACTCTTGGCGCCCATGCGTGAACTCTGATAGCCTAAGGAAACGAAGGAACGGCCCAGCTCAATGGTATAGGGCATATATTCCTTGAGGAACTTCTCTGAGAAATGGAACATGTGGCTGGTGGCCAGTTTGGGTTGTCCGTCGGCTGCTATTTCCCAGTCGGTTCCTAACAGGTAACGGTATCCGCCAATAATCTCCTCGGTCTCGGGATTCCAGACAATCAGTTGCTTGTAGCAGTTCTCGCAGGTGTCAAACTCATCGATATCAATCTCCATACCCGTGCCGCCACCCGCTTCACGGAATGCTTCCTCACGCAGACGTCCAATTTCGCGCATCGTATTAGGCGCGTTATGAGCAGTAACAATGTAAATCTCATTGTTGCTCTTGTTCGTCATCCGGAGCTGCTTGTCGGGTGTCAGTTCGTTTTTGATAAGTGCTTTATCAACAGGAGGGATGATGGGGAGTTCCATTTCTTTATCCATTTAGATTTATCGACTGTTTATTAGAGTTTATAGACCATGTCTTCTACGAATTTTGCCCATTCCACCGGTTTTTTCGACTTGTCGAAAGTCTGCCAGGGAATTGGTTTCCCGAAGGCCACGCGGAAAGTCTTGTGGACATTCTTGTACATCTCGTCGACCAGGAAGAGCATGGCGAGATTGAATTTCAGATGCTTGTCGCTGAAATTGGCAAGCCGGTAGAAGAAGTTGCTGTTTCCCCCGCCGAAGTGAATAGGCACGACATCACGCTGATACTGCACACTCTTGGCAATGAACGTCTTAGTCCAGGGCAGGTCGTGGATTTCTCCGTTAATCTTTCTGGAACAGAGTCCTGCCGGGTACATCAGTATGTGGTTGTCGCTTTGAAAGCCAGCCTCTACCATGGCGGGGAAATTTCGGCTTTGCTTACCCGTTTTGTTGATAGGAATGCACAAGGGGGCAAGTCCGGGAAGGTTCATCAGCAAATCGTTCACCAGATAACGGAAACGGCTGTCGTAGTGTCTTCCGATGATGCTGCCCAATGCCACACCGTCGGCCCCGCCCAGCGGATGGTTGCTGACAAAGGTGTACAGTTTGCCGTCGTTCTTGTCGGGCAGGTTTTCCATTCCCTCAATCTTGAGCGTCATGTCGAGATAACGCACGCATTCTTCAAGCCAATCGGTCCCGGTCAGTCCGCGTGATTCCCAGAGAAAACGGTTCACTTCGTCCTGATGGACAATACGCTTGAGCCACCCGACAACAAATCCCGGTACGTATTTTGCCTTCGCTCCCATCTTGGAGCGAAGTATTTCTTCCAAATCAATTGTCTTTTCTGTTATCTCTTTCATGAGGTCTGTAAAACATCTGCAAAAATAGTTCATATTTTCGATAAACGTGCACGAAAGTCAAAAAAATGTGCAAAAATAATGCTTTTTCACACAGATTTCACAAAATGAGTAACAATTTATCCGGCACGCAGAGCCCTGTAACATCATTTTTCAAAACCTAAAACCAGATTTTTGCACCCAGAAGACAAAATCGGAACAAGCATTAGAAAGGCCTCCGAAACTGTTAAAAAACAGAAAAATTAATTATTTTTGAAAATTTGTGGAGGAAAGTGGTTGAAAGTGGAGGAAAATTATTATCTTTGCCAACGAATTCAACTTTAATAATGAACGCATGCGATTTTTAGGTAATATTGAGGCAAAAACAGACGCTAAGGGAAGAGTATTCCTGCCGGCCACTTTCCGCAAGGTGCTGCAAGCATCGGGCCAGGAAGTGATGGTGATGCGCAAAGATGCCTTTCAAGACTGCCTGACACTCTACCCCGAAAGCGTGTGGAATGAGCAGCTGGATATGCTCCGCCTACGGCTGAACCGCTACAATCGTCATCATCAGGAGATTCTGCGCCAGTTCGTCAGCGATGCCGAACGCATCGAGCTCGACGGCAACGGCCGTTTCCTCATCGGGAAACGCTACCTGCAGATGGCAGGAATCGACCGCGACGTGAAATTCATCGGCATGGACGACACCATCGAGATATGGGCACTGGAAAAGACAGAAAAGCCGTTCATGGATGCCGACGATTTCGGAAAGGCACTGGAAGAAGTCATGGGAAACACTATGAACGCAGAGTGACCCGGCAGCATTAACAAGAAGTGAAATGACTGATAGTTGCTACCATATTCCCGTTCTCCTCAAGGAGAGCATCGACGGGCTGAACATCCAGCCCGACGGTGTTTATGTGGACGTCACATTCGGGGGAGGTGGCCACAGCAGGGAGTTGCTTTCCCGGTTAGGACCCGACGGTCGTCTGTACAGTTTCGACCAGGATGCCGATGCAGAACTGAACATCAGAGGGATTGGGGAAGAAGGCAAAGAACAGAATATGGAGCAGGACGCGCGGTTTACGTTCGTGAGAAGCAATTTCCGCTACCTGAAGAACTGGATGCGCTATTATGGAGTAGACCATATCGACGGACTGCTTGCCGACCTGGGCGTGTCGAGCCATCATTTCGATGACGAGACCCGCGGGTTCTCGTTTCGCTTCAATGCCCCGTTAGACATGCGGATGAACAAGCGTTCGGGACAAACGGCCGCCGACCTGCTGAACAAGGCCGACGAAAAGAAACTGGCCGACATCTTCTACCTGTATGGGGAACTGAAGACGGCGCGCCGACTGGCAGCAGCCATCGTGAAGAAACGGGAAGAAAAGCCGTTCACTGTCACACAAGACCTGACAGACGTAGCCAGTCAGTTGCTGCCGAAGGAGCGCGAGAAGAAAGACATGGCCAAGGTGTTCCAGGCCCTGCGCATAGAAGTGAACCACGAGATGGATGCCCTGAAAGAAATGCTGAAGGCAGCTACCGAACTGATTGGTCAGGGTGGACGCCTCTCCGTGATTACCTATCACTCGCTGGAAGACCGCATCGTGAAAAACGTCATGAAAGCCGGTAATGCAGAGGGCAAGCAGGAGACCGACTTCTTCGGAAGGATACAGTCGCCTTTCCAACTGGTCAACAACAAGGTCATCGTGCCCACCGAAGAAGAGCAGCAGATGAACCCCCGCAGCCGTAGTGCAAAACTAAGAATAGCTGAGAAGAAATGAAGGAAGACAAGATAGAAGAAGAGCCGAAGCAGCAAGAGCAGGAGACCGCTCCGCAACCATCGCTGCAAGAAGCCATAAAGGAACAGGCGCGTGAGGACGAGGCTGCACAGTCGACGACCTTCACGCTCCGCAAGATTCTTGGCGGCGACTTCCTGACCGCCGAGATGCTGCGGCGGCAGATAGGCGTCATTCTGCTCATCGTGGTGTTCGTCATCATCTATATCAGCAACCGCTACAGCTGTCAGCAGAAGATGCTGGAGATAGACAAGCTGAACGTGGAACTGCAAGACGCCAAATACAGGTCGCTCTCGAGTGCCAGCGAACTCACCGAACGCTGCCGCGAGAGCAATGTGCTGGAGATGCTGCGAAACAACAGAGACAGCACGCTGAAGATTCCCACACTACCACCTTATATAATAGAGGTACCCTGAGAAAGACAGCATTATTAATTAACAGAATAACAATAGAAAAGATATATGAGCAGTCTGTTTGACAGAAAGAAAATCATACCACGCTACAAGATCATCGCCTACGTGATGCTTTTGCTGGGCTTGCTGATTGTGGGCAAGGCCCTGTATATTGCAACCGTACAAAGAGACTACTGGATGAAGGTTGCCGACCGTCTGAAGAACGACTCGGTTCCCGTGAAACCCGTGCGTGGAAACATTCTGTCGAGCGACGGCCGACTGATGGCTTCTTCGCTGCCTGAATATAAGCTGTACATGGACTTCCAGGCAGGCGACGCCGACCGCGACTCCATCTGGGAAAGCAAGGTGGACAGCGTATGCGAAGGACTGCACGACATTTTCCCTGAAAAGAGCGCTGCCGAATTCAAGGAACACCTGGAGGCCGGACGCAACAAAATCGTGAAAGGTCGCAACGACAATCCCGACACCAAGGGAAGCCGCCACTGGCCGATATGGAACAAGCGCGTCAGCTATGACGTCTATACGGAAGTGAAGAAATTGCCTTTCTTCAACCTGCCCAAATACAAGAGCGGATTCCATACCGAGGAATTCAACTCGCGCCAGCGTCCGTTCGGCACCTTGGCGCAGCGAACCGTGGGCGACATGTTTGGTGCGAAAGACACGGCCCGCTGCGGACTTGAACTCTCGTTCGACTCCACCCTGCGCGGAAAACTGGGATATGTGCAGCGAAAGAAGGTGATGAACAAATACCTGAGCATCACCGAGAAACCCGCCATCGACGGTGCCGACATCGTGACAACCATCGACGTAAATATGCAGGATCTGGCCGAACGCTCGGTAATTGACGAACTGAAACTCATCAACGGCAACGTGGGCGTGGCCATCGTCATGGAAGTGAAGACCGGCGACATCAAGGCCATAGTGAACATGACGAAGTGCAGCGACGGCGAATACCGCGAGGTGAAGAACAATGCCGTGAGCGACCTGCTGGAGCCGGGTTCCGTATTCAAGACGGCTTCCATACTGGTATATCTTGACGACCACAAATGCGACACCAGCCTTTGGGTTGACACCTACGGCGGCGTGATGGACATGCACGGCGCGAAGATGCGCGACCACAACTGGCGCCGCGGCGGCTATGGCAGAATTTCACTGCCCCGCACGCTGGAAGTTAGTTCTAACATCGGCGTAAGCCGCATTATCGACGAGCACTACGGCAAGAACCCCGAGAAATTCGTGGAAGGCATCTACCGCACAGGTATTGCCAGCGACCTGGGCATCCCACTGGTGGGTGCTACGCCTGCAAAAATCCGCATGCCGAAGAAGAACGACCGCGGACAATGGCTCAACTGGAGCAAGACGGCACTGCCCTGGATGAGCATCGGCTACGAGACACAGGTTCCCCCCATCTCCACCCTGACGTTCTACAACGCCATTGCCAACAACGGACGGATGATGCGCCCGCGCTTTGTGAAACAGATAACGAAGGACGGACAGGTACTGATGGAATTCCCGCCAGAAGTGCTGAAGGAGAGAATCTGCAAGAATCCCGAAACAATCCCGATGATGCAGACCATCCTCACGCATGTGGTGAGCCAGGGACTGGGTAAAAAGGCAGGTTCGAAGAACTTCAAGGTGGCCGGTAAGACAGGTACGGCCCAGATATGGAACCGATTCGGTAACACGGCCGCATATCTGCTGAGCTTTGCCGGATTCTTCCCCGCCGACGATCCTCGCTATTCGTGCATCGTATGTATCCAGAAGAGCGGACTTCCCGCATCGGGTGGCGGCATGAGCGGTGTGGTATTCCACAACATTGCAGAAGGCATCATGGCACAGGACGTGAAGATGAGAGTTGCCGACGCCCGCGACTCTCTGTCGGTGATGCTTCCCGACGTGAAGAGCGGAAACATACTGGCAGCCGACTATGTGCTGAATCACCTGGGAGTGAAAACCAGCGAAGGATGGAACGGTTCGTATGCCGAAGGCAACCCCATCTGGGGCAAGGCCACTCACGACAAGAATGCCGTGCAACTGGCACAGACCAAGGTCTATCCCAACGGAATGATTCCCGACGTGGTTGGCATGGGCGCCCGCGATGCCGTGTTTATGCTGGAAAGCCGTGGCGTAAGAGTTCGTCTGGCCGGTCGCGGCAAGGTGGTGGAACAGAGTCTGCCAGCCGGACATAATATTAAGGTGGGAGAAATTTGTAACTTAAGATTAGAGATATGAGACTAAACGAGTTGACAAAGGGCATCAAGACTCTGCAGATAGCAGGTGATGCCGACATCGATATCACCGGTGTCAACATCGACAGCCGAAAGATCAAGCCCGGGCACCTGTTCGTAGCAATGAAAGGTACCCAGGTCGACGGTCACACCTTCATTCCCAAGGCACTCGAGCTGGGTGCCGCAGCCGTGCTCTGCGAGGACATGCCCGAGGAGCGCAAGGAAGGCGTAGTCTACGTTCAGGTGGAATCCACCGAAGACGCCGTGGGAAAAGTGGCTACCCTGTTCTATGGCGACCCAAGCACAAAACTGAAGCTAGTGGGCGTGACCGGTACCAACGGAAAGACCACCATCGCCACCTTATTATATAATATGTTCCGTAAGTTCGGCTATAAGTGCGGTCTGCTGAGCACCGTCTGCAACTATATTGAAGGCGAGGCCATCCCTGCCGACCACACCACGCCCGACCCCATCGAACTGAACCAGCTGCTAAGCCGCATGGTTGAAGCAGGCTGCCAATATGCTTTCATGGAATGTTCAAGTCATGCCATCCATCAGAAGCGTATCGGCGGACTGAAATTCGCGGGAGGCATCTTCACCAACCTGACGCGCGACCACATGGACTACCATAAGACCGTGGAAAACTACCGCAACGCGAAGAAAGCCTTCTTCGACGGACTGCCTAAGACAGCCTTTGCCATCACGAATGCCGACGACAAGAACGGCATGGTGATGGTGCAGAACTGCAAGGCACAGGTGAAGACCTACTCTACCCGCTCGATGGCCGATTTCCGTGCCCGCATCCTGGAATGCCACTTCGAAGGCATGTATCTCGAGGTGGACGGCCGCGAGGTGGGCGTACAGTTCATCGGCAAGTTTAATGTCAGCAACCTGCTGGCAGTCTATGGCGCTGCCGTGATGCTCGGACAGAAACCCGAGGACGTGCTGGTGGTGCTGAGCACGCTGAAGAGCGTGAGCGGACGTCTGGAGCCTATCCATTCACCTGAAGGATTCACGGCCATCGTTGACTATGCCCACACCCCCGATGCCCTGGAGAATGTGCTGAAAGCCATCCACGAGGTGCTCGACGGCAAAGGCAAGGTCATCACCGTATGCGGCGCTGGCGGCAACCGCGACAAAGGCAAGCGTCCGCTGATGGCACAGGAAGCCGTGAAACAGAGCGACCGTGTGATTATCACCAGCGACAATCCCCGGTTTGAAGAGCCGCAGGACATCATCAACGACATGCTTGCCGGACTCGACAAGCAGCAGATGAAGAAAGTGGTGAGTATTGTCGACCGCAAGGAAGCCATCCGCACGGCCTGCATGCTGGCCCAGAAAGGCGATGTCATACTGATTGCCGGCAAAGGGCACGAAGACTATCAGGAAATCAAGGGTGTGAAGCATCATTTCGACGACAAGGAAGTGGTGAAGGAGATTTTTCAGAGTTAAGAGATAAGAAATAAGAATTATGCTATACTACCTTTTCAGATTCTTAGAACAATTCGGAATTCCAGGTTCCCATGTATGGGGATACATTTCATTCCGTGCGCTGCTGGCACTGATACTGGCGCTGATTATTTCGGCCTGGTTCGGTGAAAGGTTCATCAAGTTCATGAAGCGCAAAAACATCTCCGAGACGCAGCGCGACGAAACCATCGACCCGTTCGGAACTGCAAAGAAAGGCGTTCCCACCATGGGCGGCATCATCATCATCGTTTCCATCCTGGTTCCTGCCCTGCTGTTTGGCCGCATGCGCAACATCTACCTCATCCTGATGCTCATCACCACCGTATGGCTCGGATTCCTCGGTTTCATGGACGACTACATCAAGATTTTCCGCAAGAACAAGGAAGGACTGAAGGGTAAATACAAGATTGTGGGACAGGTCAGCATCGGTCTCATCGTGGGACTTGTGCTCTGGGCCAGTCCCGACGCGCTTGTCCGCGAGAATGTGGAGATCATGCACAAGGGGCAGCAGACGCAGGTGATTCACAAATCTGAACCGGTGAAATCGCTGAAAACAACGATTCCGTTCGTGAAAAACCACAACCTCGACTACGGAAAAGCCTTCGGATTCCTGGGCAAATACAAGACGGCAGCCGGATGGGTGCTCTTCGTCTTGATGACCATCATCGTGGTGACGGCCGTTTCAAATGGTGCCAACCTGAACGACGGCATGGACGGCATGGCGGCAGGCAACTCGGCCATCATCGGTGTGGCGCTTGGCATACTGGCGTATGTGAGCTCCCACCTGGAATATGCTGCCTATCTGAACATTATGTTCATACCCGGTTCACAGGAACTGGTAGTGTTCCTCTGTGCCTTTATCGGTGCCATGATCGGTTTCTTGTGGTATAATGCCTACCCCGCCCAGATATTCATGGGCGACACGGGTTCGCTGACCATCGGAGGCATCATCGGCGTCTGCGCCGTCATCATCCACAAGGAACTGCTGGTGCCCATTCTCTGCGGCATCTTCCTCGTGGAAAGCCTGAGCGTCATGATTCAGACGTTCTTCTTCAAATACTACAAGCGGAAAGGTCAGCGCGTGCGCATCTTCCGTGCAACACCGATTCACGACAATTTCCGCAAACTCGACTCACAGCTCGACCCCACCAGCCGTTATGTGTTCAAGAACTGGCCCCAGCGGCAGTTCAACGAGTCGAAGATAACCATCCGTTTTTGGATTGTAACCATCATATTAGCCGCATTAACGATTATCACACTGAAGATCAGATAAAAGTAAAATGAGTAGAATTGTTGTGTTAGGAGCCGCAGAGAGCGGCGCAGGAGCAGCCGTACTGGCAAAGAAGGAAGGGTTCGACGTGTTCGTTTCCGACATGGGAACCATCAAGGACCGCTACAAGAAGATGCTCGATGACCACCAGATAGAATGGGAAGAGGGGCACCACACGGAAGAGAAGATTCTCAATGCCGATGAGGTAATCAAGAGTCCGGGTATTCCCGACGAGGCACCGATGATCCAGAAAATCATCGCCAAGGGAATCCACATCATCAGCGAGATAGAGTTCGCCGGACGTTACACGAACTCCAAGATGATATGCATCACGGGGTCGAACGGAAAGACCACCACCACGAGCCTCATCTATCACATCTTCAAGTCGGCCGGCTACGATGCCGGACTGGCCGGCAATATAGGCAGGAGTCTGGCACTCCAGGTGGCAGAGGACCCGCACGAATACTACATCATCGAACTGTCCAGTTTCCAGCTCGACAATATGTATGACTTCCGTGCCAATGTAGCCATTCTGATGAACATCACGCCCGACCACTTGGACCGCTACCAGAACTGCATGCAGAACTATGTGGACTCGAAGATGCGAATCATCCAGAACCAGACACCCGAGGATGCCTTCATCTACTGGAACGACGACCCCATCATCCAACGGGAACTGAAGAAATACGACATCAAGGCCATACAGCTGCCTTTCTCGGAACTGAAAGAAAAAGGTTCTATCGGCTACATCGAAGAGGGACAATACACCATCGAGCAGCCCACACCGTTCAACATGGAGCAGGAGGCGCTCTCGCTGACGGGAAAGCATAACATCTATAACTCGCTGGCAGCCGGAATTGCTTCAGACGTGGCGGGTATCAAGAAAGAGGTTATCCGCAAGAGTCTCAGCGACTTCCCCGGTGTGGAGCACCGTCTGGAATACGTCACCACGGTGCGCGGCGTCCGCTATGTGAACGACTCAAAGGCCACCAACGTGGATGCCTGCTGGTATGCCCTGGAAAGCATGAAGACCAAGACCATCCTCATCATCGGTGGAAAGGACAAGGGCAACGACTACGAGGCTATCAAGGACCTGGTGCTGCAGAAATGTGCAGGACTCGTGTATCTGGGAGCCGACAATACCAAGCTGCACAACTTCTTCGACCCGTTAGGACTCCCCGTCCGCGACACACATTCCATGAAGGAATGCATCGAGGCCTGCTACGAGATGGCAGAACCGGGAATGACTGTCCTGCTCTCACCCTGCTGTGCTTCGTTCGACCTTTTCAAGAACATGGAAGACCGCGGCGAGCAATTCAAGACACTGGCCAGGAATCTTTAGACTGGGCCAACCTTAAAGAGAATAGAAACATTGTAACAACCACACCGCTTCGGCGGTTTCATAAAAGATATTTGCTTTGATCGACCGGCTATTGAAAATCAAGATTAAGGGTGACGGCATCATCTGGATGGTGTTCTTCTTCCTGTGTATCATCAGCATCGTGGAGGTGTACAGTTCCTCCAGCACACTGACCTTTAAGAGCGGCAGCTACTACGGGCCGGTGCTTCGCCACACAGGCCTGTTGCTGGTGGGAGTGCTGTTCATGATTATCACGATGAACATCAAATGCAAATACTTTAAGATAGTCACGCCCTTTGCACTTGTCATATCACTCGCCATGCTGATTGTGGTGCTGATGATGGGACAAAGCACCAACGGGGCCGCCCGCTGGATAGGACTGTTCGGCATCCAGTTCCAGCCCTCGGAACTGGCCAAGGGAGCACTGATTCTTGCCGAGGCGCAGATACTGAGTGCCATGCAGACCGAAATCGGAGCCGACCGCCGTGCCTTCAAGTTCATCTTCTGGCTGAGCCTGCCCTACGTCATGCTCATCGCCGTCGAGAATCTTTCAACGGCCATGCTCATTTGCATCACCATCTTCCTCATGATGTTTATAGGCCGTGTTCCCAAAAGCCAGCTCAACCGTACGATCGGTGTTGTCGTGCTACTAGCTGCCGTAGGCATCGGACTGATCATGCTGCTCGGAAGCCAGGAATCGAAAGAGAACCTGAACAACGAGAAGATGGTGCTGACGGAAAAGCAGCCGACGCCTGAAAAGACAGGCTCTCTCAGCAAAATCTTCCACCGTTTCGGCACGTGGCAGGCACGATTCCAGAAATTCCTGAACAACGAGGAGATATCGCCCGAACAGTACGACCTTGACAAGGATGCACAGGTGGCCCATGCCAACATTGCCATTGCCTCGTCGAACATCGTGGGCAAGGGTCCGGGCAACTCGGTGGAACGCGACTTCCTCTCGCAGGCATTCTCCGACTTCATCTATGCCATCATCATCGAGGAAATGGGCATCTGGGGAGCGGCCTTCGTCTGCCTGCTCTACATCATCCTACTATTCCGGACGGCCACAATTGCCAACCGGTGTGCCAACGCCTTCCCCGCCCTGCTCATCATGGGTATCGCGCTGATGCTCACCATACAGGCGTTTTTCAACATGATGGTTGCCGTGGGACTGGCACCGGTCACGGGCCAGCCGCTTCCGCTCATCTCGCGAGGCGGTACCTCCACCATCATGAACTGCATCTACATCGGTATCATTCTGAGCGTGAGTTACTGGGCCAAAAAGAAGGACGACGCTGACCGAAAAAACGATGTAAGACAAGCATTGGCCACAGCATAACATAAAATAACATTTATCGTGCTCGAAAGAGGAAAAAAATAAGTACTTTTGCCCCTTAAAATAAATAAGGTATAAAATGGACGAAGAATTAAGAATCATCATCAGCGGCGGCGGCACCGGAGGACACATCTTCCCGGCTGTTTCCATTGCCAATGCCATCAAGGCCAAACGCCCCGATGCAAAAATCCTTTTCGTAGGTGCCTTAGGAAGAATGGAGATGCAGCGCGTACCGGCAGCAGGCTACGAAATAAAAGGCCTGCCCATACAAGGCTTCGACCGCAAGAACCTCCTGAAGAACTTCAAGGTGCTCTACAAAATTTGGAAGAGTCAGCGCATGGCCAAGAAGATTATTCGCGATTTCCGTCCGATGGCAGCCGTGGGCGTTGGCGGCTATGCCAGTGGTCCCACCCTCAACAAGGCCGCGGCAATGGGCATCCCCTGTCTGATTCAGGAACAGAACTCTTACGCCGGCGTCACCAACAAGCTGCTGGCCAAGAAGGCCGACAAGATTTGCGTGGCCTACGACAACATGGAACGCTTCTTCCCTGCCGAGAAAATCATCATGACGGGCAACCCTGTACGCCAGGCGCTGCTCGACACAAAGATGTCGAAAGAAGAGGCCATCAAGAGTTTCGGACTCGACCCTTCGAAGAAGACCATCCTCATCGTGGGCGGTTCGCTGGGAGCCGGCACGGTGAACAAAAGCGTGATGCAACACCTCGATGAAATCGCCGAAAGTGGCGTGCAGGTGATATGGCAGACAGGAAAATACTACAATGCCGACATCAACGAACAGCTTAAAGGCCGCGACCTGCCAATGGTTAAGGTGCTCGACTTCATCAGCGACATGGGTGCCGCCTACAAGGCAGCCGACCTGGTCATCAGCCGCGCCGGAGCCAGCAGCATTTCTGAGTTCTGCCTGCTGGGAACACCGGTCATCCTGGTGCCGTCGCCCAACGTAGCCGAAGACCATCAGACCAAGAACGCCATGGCGCTGGTCGACAAGGACGCCGCACTCTACGTGAAAGACGCCGATGCGCCCGAGCAGGTCATCTCGCTGGCGCTGAAGACCGTCCAGGACGAAGCAAAACTGCGCTCACTGAGCGAGAACATTCTGAAACTGGCCCTGCCAAACTCTGCCGACATTATTGCCGACGAGGTCATCAGGCTGGCAAAATCATATAATAAATAGGCAATCCAAAAGCCTGCAAGAAACATAGAAAATGGAACTAAAAGATATAAAGGCCGTTTATTTCGTGGGAGCCGGCGGCATCGGCATGAGCGCCATTGCCCGCTATTTCCTTCACAAAGGTGCCATCGTGGGAGGCTACGACAAGACACCCTCTGCACTCACCATGCAGCTCGAGAAAGAGGGTGCGCTGATTCACTATGAAGAGAACGTGAATCTTATTCCGCAGGCCTGCCGCAATGCCCGTACCACGCTGGTCATCTACACTCCGGCCGTTCCGGCAGAGCATGCCGAACTGGTATATTTCCGTGAAAACGGCTTCGAAGTTGAGAAGCGCGCCCAGGTGCTGGGCATCCTCACCCGCTCGCACAAAGGTCTTTGCGTGGCAGGCACTCACGGCAAGACCACCACTTCCACCATGTGCGCCCACATCATGCACCAAAGCAGCATCGACTGCAACGCCTTCCTCGGAGGTATCTCCAAGAACTACGGCACCAACTATATCCTCTCCGAAAAGAGCGACTACGTGGTGATTGAGGCCGATGAATTCGACCGTTCGTTCCACTGGCTGCGCCCCTGGATGACGGTCATCACCAGCACCGACCCCGACCATCTCGACATCTACGGCACCAAAGAGGCCTATCTGGAAAGTTTCCGCCACTACACCACACTCATCCAGCCGGGCGGTGCCCTCATCATCCACAAGGGACTCGAAATGAAGGCCGACGTGCAGCAGGGGGTGAAGGTCTATGAATACAGCCTCAACGAGGGCGACTTCCATGCCGAGAACATCGTCATCGACAACGGTGAAATCACCTTCGACTTCATCTCGCCCATCGAAAGCATTAAGAACGTGAAGCTGGGACAGCCCATCCCCATCAATATCGAGAATGGCATTGCCGCCATGGCCATGGCACAGCTGAACGGCTGCAACAGCGAGGAACTGCTCTATGGCATGAAGACTTATGGCGGTGTTGACCGTCGCTTCGACTTCAAGCTGAAAAACGAGCACATCACCTTCCTCAGCGACTATGCCCACCATCCGAAGGAAATCTTCCAGAGTGCCCGCAGCATCCGCCAGCTTTACAAAGACAAGAAGATAACGGCTATCTTCCAGCCGCACCTCTATACCCGCACCCGCGACTTCTATCGCGACTTTGCCGATGCCCTCAGTCAGCTCGACGAGGTGGTTCTCACCGAAATCTATCCGGCACGCGAAGAGCCCATCGAGGGTGTCACCTCGCAGCTCATCTACGACAATCTGAAGCCGGGCGTCGAGCGCAGCATCATCCAGAAAAAGGATGTCATGCAGTTTGTCAGCGAGCACGACTTCGAGGTTCTCCTCGTGTTAGGCGCCGGCGACCTCGACAACATGGTGCCCGAAATGGCCAAGGTGCTGGAGAAAAGGTACGGGGCAAACAGTAAGTAACGTAAAAACATATAACAGTATAAATAAATAATGAAGGTCAGCGTCAAGAAAACCATCATCGTGCTGCTCGATGTGCTGCTCGCAGTATATCTCGGGTTTGCCGTTACCTCGTTCAACAATCCGGACGAGACGATGAAGGCATGCTCGAACGTGAGTATACAGATTGACGACGAGACCACCAACGGGTTCCTGAGTGCCAAGGAGATAAAGAACATTCTGGAACAGAAGAAGCTCTATCCCTACGAGAAGCCCATGGCTGCCATCAACCCGCGTTCCATCGAAGAGGCGCTGAAGAGCACTTCGTTCGTGAACACCTCGCAGTGCTATAAGACCAAAGACGGGCACGTGGTCATCAACATCACACAGCGGCTGCCCATCGTGCGCATCAAGAACAACAAGGGACAGGATTTCTACGTCGACGACCAGGGCGGCGTGATGCCCAACTCGAAATACACCAGCGACCTGATTATCGCCACCGGCAACGTCAACGAATGGTTTGCCAAGAACTATATCTCACACCTGACCAAGGCGCTGATGGAGAATCCCTTATGGCGTAACCAGATTGAGCAGATAAACGTATTGAGCGACCTGGGCATCGAACTCGTGCCGCGCGTTGGCGACCACATCATCTATGTTGGCAGTCTGCCCATGACGAAATACATCGACGAGCGCCCGAAACTGGTCAGCGACTTCATCAACAAGAAACTCACCCGGCTGGAGAAATTCTACAAATACGGACTCAGTCAGGCAGGCTGGAACAAATACTCGTACATCAACCTGGAGTTCGACAACCAGATTATCTGCAAGAAAAGAGTCCACAGAGAAAGAATCAATCAGAATAATAATATAGTAAATCAATAAACGGTATGGCAGCAAAGGAATTTATCGTAGCAATCGAACTGGGGTCATCCAAGATGACAGGTATTGCAGGAAAGAAGAACCTCGACGGCAGTATCACCGTGCTGGCAGTGGTCACGGAAGAATCGAGCAGCTTCATCCGCAAAGGTGTGGTTTACAACATCGACAAAACCGCACAGTGCATTTCCAACATTGTGAAGAAACTCACCAACACGCTCAAGACGGAGATAGCCTATGTCTATGTGGGTGTCGGCGGACAGTCGATTCGCAGTGTAAGGAACAACATTGTGAAGAACCTTCCCGAAGACACCATCGTCACGCAGGAAATGGTGAACGAACTGATGGACGGCAACCGCAACATGAGCTACCAGGACCAGGAAATCCTGGATGCTGCCACGCAAGAATACAAGGTCGACAACCAGTACCAGATGGATCCCGTGGGCATTCAATGCACACGATTGGAGGGCAACTTCCTGAACATCCTCTGGAGAAAGCTGTTCTACCGCAATCTGAACAAGTGCTTCAACCTGGCCGGCGTAGCCATCGCCGACATGTATCTGGCACCGCTGGCGCTGGCCGACAGCGTGCTCACCGATGCCGAGAAGCGCTCGGGATGCGTGCTCGTCGACCTGGGTGCCGACACCACCACCGTCTCGGTCTATTTCAAGAACGTGCTGCGCCACCTGGCTGTCATTCCCCTTGGCGGCAACAACGTCACCAAGGACATCGCTTCGCTGCAGATGGAAGAGAGCCACGCCGAGCAGATGAAACTGAAATACGGCTCTGCCTTCACCGACAACAGCGACATCGACAACTCGATGAGCATCTCCATCGATAACGACCGCTCTATCGAGAGCCGTAAGTTCGTGGAAATCGTTGAGGGACGTGTCCAGGAAATCGTAGAGAATGTATGGTATCAGGTGCCCAGCGAATATGCCGACCGTCTGCTGGGCGGTATCGTGCTGACGGGCGGCGGCTCGAACATGAAGAACATCGAGACCGCTTTCCGCAACCATACCCACATCGAGAAAATACGTACTGCCAAATTCGTCACGCAGACCATAACGGCCAAAGACCCCATCATCACTGCCCGCGATGGAAAGATGAACACCGTGCTCGGCATACTTGCCAAGGGCGACATGAACTGCGCCGGCGAAGAAGTAGACCCCACTGCCGACCTTTTCACTGAGACCAAGCCTGCCACCACCACTACTACTGCCGACATCCACCGCGAACCGCGCAAGGTGACCGAAATCGGACAGGGCGTGGTGCTCACCGAGGCCGAAAAACAGAAGGCCGAGGAAGAGAAGCGCCGCCAGGAAGAAGAGGCTGCCGCCAAGGCTGCTGCCGAAGCCGCTGCACTGGCCGCCGAAGAGGAAAAAGACAACGGACTGAAGGCTTTCGGCAAGAAACTCGGCAACTTCATCAAGAAGATGGTTGCCGAAGAGTAAGTGGGAAAGAAGTGATAAGAGAGAAGTGATAAGTGATAAGTGACAAGATTAAAAACAGAAGAATATGAAACCAGATTTCGATATATTGGATTTCGGTGAACCCGAGAAAGAAAATAGCATCATCAAAGTGATTGGTGTTGGTGGTGGTGGCGGCAATGCCGTGAACCACATGTACCGCGAAGGCATCCACGACGTGTCGTTCGTGCTGTGCAACACGGATAACCAGGCACTCAACGACTCTCCCGTGCCCATCCATCTGCAGTTGGGCAAGGAGGGACTCGGAGCAGGCAACAAGCCCGAGAAAGCCCGCCAGGCTGCCGAAGAGAGCATCGAAGACGTGAAGACGATGCTCAGCGACGGCACCAAGATGGCATTCATCACTGCCGGTATGGGCGGCGGAACTGGCACAGGTGCTGCGCCTGTCATTGCCCGCATCTCGAAGGAACTGGGCATCCTCACCGTCGGAATCGTCACCATCCCGTTCCGTTTCGAGGGTCCCAAGAAGATCGACCAGGCACTCGACGGCGTGGAAGAGATGTCGAAGCATGTGGATGCGCTGCTGGTAATCAACAACGAGCGCCTGCGCGAAATCTATCCCGAGCTGACCGTGCTCGACGCTTTCGGCAAGGCCGACGACACGCTGAGCGTGGCTGCCAAGTCAATCGCTGAGATCATCACCGTGCACGGACTCATCAACCTCGACTTCAACGATGTGAAGACCGTGCTGAAAGACGGTGGTGTGGCCATCATGTCGACAGGTTATGGCGAGGGCGAGGGCCGCGTAAAGAAAGCCATCGACGATGCGCTCCACTCGCCGCTGCTCAACGATAACGACGTGTTCAACTCGAAGAAAATCCTACTCTCCATCTCGTTCTGCTCCGACAAGAACTCAAAGCAGGGCCTGATGATGGAAGAAATGAACGACGTGAACGACTTCATGTCGAAGTTCGGCAGCGACTTCGAAATCAAATGGGGACTGGCCACCGACCCCGAACTGGGCGACAAGGTGAAGGTTACCATCCTGGCTACGGGCTTCGGCATCGAGGACGTGGACGGAATGAACGGCCATTTCACCAAGCGCACACAGGAAGAGGCCGACCGCATTGCCGCCGAGGAAGAGAAGGCTGCCGAGCGCCAGGACCGCCGCAACCGCTACTACGGCAAAGACGGAAGCACCTCGCAGTACAAGCGTCGTCCGCACATCTTCATCTTCCGCCAGGAAGACCTCGACAACGACGACGTCATTTCTTCTGTCGAGCAGACGCCCACCTACAAGCGCACGCGTGCCGTGCTCGACGAAATCCGCAACCAGGCTGCCGGCGAGGTGAAGTCGGGCGACGACGACCGCCGCGAAGCCATTCAGGGAACCATCAAGTTCTCATGATATCCCGTGAAACCATAAACCTTTTAAAATAAGAATCAATATGCTGTTCGATCAGATAAGCGAGGACATCAAGTCCGCCATGAAGGCCCGCGACAAAGTTCGCCTGGAGACCCTTCGCAACATCAAGAAAGTATTCCTCGAGGCCAAGACCGCTCCGGGTGCCAACGACACGCTGGAGGATGCCGACGCCCTGAAAATCATTGCCAAGCTAGCCAAGCAGGGCAAGGAGACCGCCAAGACCTACGCCGACGCAGGCCGTCAGGACCTTGCCGATGCCGAACTGGCTCAGGTGGAAGTCATCGAGGGCTATCTGCCCAAGCAGCTCTCCGAGGAGGAGATCGAGGCTGAGGTGAAACAAATCATCGCTCAGGTGGGAGCCACCAGCATGAAGGAGATGGGCCGCGTGATGGGCATCGCCTCGAAGCAGATGGCCGGCCGCGCCGAAGGAGGAAAAATCTCAGCAATAGTCAAAAAGCTTTTATCATAACAATTATTCATCATAAATGACAGGAATCCCGAACGCTGTGAAGCTGTTCGGGATTTCGAGTTTTTATAGGGATGCGTTTACCAAGTGTTCTGCGGTTCTCCGCAGAACCCCCACCCCATCACCGCCAAAGTTCCTTCATCACATCCAGCGACCTGAGCTCCGGGAAAGCAGGCACATGCAGGCGGTAATAATTCACGATGACATCCACAATCCGGTTGCGGTCGTCGTGGTTCATCTTGAACAGGTGCATCGACGCATAGTTCATGCGCAGCAGGTTGTTGATGCGTGCTGCATCCACGGCCGTCAGGTAGTCGTTATGCAAAGGAACTTTCTGGGTGAAAGAGGCAGCGCGGAGGTCGAACATGTCGCCTTCGTGGTAGTCCTCCACATACGGGAAAAAGCCGATGAAACGGCTCAGCCTCATCATAAACACCAGATGGAAATTGGCAAACTGCTCGCTGCAACCGTCCAGCCATTGCAGGCTGTTCACCACAAACTGGTAAAGGTTCGGGTTGCACTGTTCGTCGCGCGTGCCGTGATAGATAAACTCGGCGAGGAAAAGCAGTATGCTCAGCTTCGTGGGGTCGAAGGGAATGGAGGTGAAGGGAATGCCGATTCGCGCATCGCGTATATGGTGCAGCTGCTGTTTCGGCCTGACGTCGAGTTCCAGGTCGAGTATCGTCAGCGGCTGGAAAAACTGCTTCTTCAGCTTTCCCCGCTGTGTCTTTGGGATGCCCACCACACACGACAGCCGCCCTTCCTGTTCCGTCAGAAAGTCAACAATGAGTTTATTCTCACCGTATTTTATCGTGCGCAGCACCACTGCCTGAGTCTTTACCAACATGCAGGCAAATTTACGAACTTAATTTCAAACGGCCAAATCATTCAAGCCATTAATGAATCATTTCGGATACAAATAGTAGAATATCAACCACCTCTAACCCCTTCCTTTCCTTTAGTAGGCAATCGTATCTTTATCTATAGTTATATGCGTACTTTTTGCTTTTAAATTCGCTAATAATACGAATTTGAAGACAAATTTATATAAGAATCGCCAATATTTGAAGAACAAGTTTGGTTGAATAAAAGAAAAAATAGTATTTTTGCAACAAATTTAGGCTGGTATTCATAAAATAAACGAAGATGGCTACAAAAATACAGCAAATATTAGAGACGGCACCTAATGAATCAGTCCTGTTTGGTTCATGGCTTTCAAGTCATGGATTGGATGCACGTGGTCAGTATGCTTATATGAAAAGCGGATGGCTTGACCGTATATCGAAAGGGGTTTATAAGATACATGGAACAGAACCGACCTTGTTGGCTGCAGTATCGTCATATAACACGCAACTCAGTAAGAGTTGTATAGTAGGTGCATATACGGCATTGGAACTTCGAGGATACTCCCATTACCTGTCAATGGGGAAGCCTAAGGCTTATCTGTTTTCAAACAAAAGCAATAAGTTGCCTTCGTGGTTGCTAAAAGAGGAGTGGGATATGACTATAAAATATATGACCACCTCTTTTCTGGGTGATGAACTGTTGGGTGTAGAAACCATGACAGTCAATCAACATGATTTGCTTGTGTCATCTCCAGAGCGTGCCATATTGGAGTGTTTGAACTTGCCGGATGCATCGTCTTCTTTGCTCGATATCTATTATATCATGGAGAGCTTGACAACCCTCCGACCCAAGTTGGTTCAGACATTGTTGGAGGCATGCACGTCTCAGAAAGCGAAGCGTCTGTTCCTCTATATGGCAGAGAAGGCAAACCATCCTTGGTTTAAGGCTTTGAAATTGGAGAATATCAATCTTGGCACATCCAGGTATATGATCACGCCAACAGGGAAGTACATCAATAAATATAATATGACAATCTCAAAAGAACTTGCAGAATATGAATGATATAAGATCAAGTGTTTACGCTCAGAAGGTTGAGTTGCTGCTCCGTCTTATTCCGATTGTGATGGAAGAGGAGGTGTTTGCCATACATGGTGGCACCGCCATCAATCTGTTCTTGAAGGACCTGCCACGTTATTCAGTAGATATTGATTTAACCTATATCCCATTGGCTGACCGTCAGACTAGTTTGGATTACATTAATTTGCATCTGAAGGCTATCGCGGAAAAAGCAAAGAAAACTTTCAAAGGGATGCATATTGTACCCAACTTCAGTACCTGCAAGCTGTTGTGCGAGTATCGAGGCAAGCAGGTGAAGATAGAGGTCAATCAAACTAAGAGAGGTGTTGTAGGAGGCGAGGTGCAAACTATACCATTGAGTGAGAAGGCACAGGAAAAGTTTTCTCTCTTTTGTGAGGCAAATGTTGTGCCCCTAACTCAATTGTATGGTGGCAAGATTGCAGCAGCACTCTCACGTCAGCATCCTCGTGATTTGTTTGATGTGAAATATATGGATATTCCGTTGAGTGAATGCCGGGAGGGACTCATTTTCTGCTTGCTTGGCAGCGACAGACCTATACATGAGTCTTTCGCCCCAAGTTTGATTGATCAACGTGAAGCAATGGAAAATCAGTTTGCCGGAATGACAGACATTCCTTTTTCTTACGAAGAGTTTGAAGAGACTCGTGCAAAACTCATTAATGATGTAAAGTCGTTGATAACTGAAGCGGATAAAAAGTTCCTGATTAGTTTCGAATCAGGTCAGCCCGAATGGGATGGATATGAATTTAAGTACTTTAAGGACTATCCATCTGTACAATGGAAGCTCCTCAATCTGAAGAAACTAGCCAAGCAAAATCCGAAGAAGTTGCAAGAGGAAGTGGATGAACTGAGGAAAACATTAAAGTAATAAAAACATGTACAAGTTATTAAAATAGATATAGTATGAGGAAAATAATTTCACAATTACATACCAATAAAGATGGAATCGTGTGTAAAGACAAGACAGGAAAAGAGCATGTCGTTTTCAAAAAACAAGGAGATTTGGATGGAGCGTGTGCAACTTATTGTGTTATAATGAATCTTCTTATACTCCAGTTGATAAAAGATAAAGATACAAGAGTATATGAGGAGTCTGGAGACAGAGCAACAAGGAAATTAATCAAGACTTTCATGATGGATTATGGTATGCATATTAATGGACAGTCATATTACAAGATTAAGAAAATGTTGAAAGAAAGTTTCAATAAAGTTGAATGTGTACACTATAATAGTAACGGTAATCGTTCCTTGGATTATATAGAGAAAACCATTGTTGAAGACAAGCCAATAATTATATCAGTGTCTCAAAAGAAGTGGGCGCATGCTTTATTGGCAGTAGGCTTTGAAAAGGAAAACAATGTGATATCTAAGATTTTTTGTCTTGATCCGAGTGGCGTGTCATGCTGTAACAAACGATGGAATATGGAGATTGAAGTAAAGAATAGTAAGCTGGACCACCGTCAACCAACAATCATCTATGATGGTAGATATGTTTCTCTTGATGATGTCCTCATAATTACAGAAAAAGTGGATTCATAATTCATTTTCATGAGAATATCGGGAAAAGAATTCGTTTTTGTAAATAACCTAAAGTATGAATATTATACAGTTCCGACAACTAATGACTCTTGGTGCCAACATAAATGCAATAGGCATTGAGGAGCGTTTTGAACAAATAGCAAAGATGCTGTTTGAAGATTTTGCTATTCAAAAGGGTGAGACGGTGTATCTTTTTAAAGAGATTGAATTTTACTTCTACAATAAGAATCATCGCGATATTATCACTCATCCACGTGTGTCAAAACCTTTATGTTGGTATGTTAATGACTTTGGAGGTATAGATCTTAATTTCGAGAGTAAGATTAAGTTTGAAAACCGACTTAATAGTAAAGGGAAGAATGTCAAGAAGTATGTACTGGATGAAAGTGCATATTTTGGGGGTGTCTTAATTCGCCAGTTGAAAGAAGTAGAAAGCGGCGAGATTCTGAAAGGTCCATTGGCTTGTGCTGAATTGTTCAGATGCTATGATGCTACTGGTGTTGACCATGATTTTCCTGTTCTTGTAGAGCATGATAATGGTATGATGGGCTATATCCGTGAACCTCGTGTCAATTTATTGAGTCCAAAACAGAACGAAGTGGGTAAGGTAAACAATATCCTTTACCAATATCATGACAATGTACAACCTTCCAAAGATTCTTTATATCAAGATTTCATAAACTTCAAAGATAAACTTTATGGATATGAAAACCGATAGCTTGCTTCACGATAAAGACACAAACATTGTCTTTTTCTCCCCGTGGCTAAAAGACAAGAAAGAGGGGCATCCTGAGTTTTATCACCATCTGAAGGACGTGCTTAATGAAATAGGAATTGAGTTCAAGGAACTGAAATCAACAAATGATTATTGGGCTCGCGACTATATGCCAATTCAATTGGGCGAAAATGAGTTCTTGAAATATCGCTATTATCCCGATTATCTTGTGAATAGCAAGAAAAAGAGTGATATAGAAACTATAACCAATGCCACAAAAGTGTTACGAGGTATGGGTATTAGTTATCGTTCAACTACTCTTATCATTGATGGTGGTAATATGGTGCCTTGTGGACCATATATTGTGATGACAGATAAGGTATTTACAGAAAACAGGAAAAAGAAAGATGATGCTGACTTTAAGGCTTTGTTGGAATCAGAACTTGGACATCCTGTCATCATTATTCCATGGACTCCGCATGAAGACGATGTTTATGGCCATTCGGATGGCTTTATCAAGTGGTGTGGTGATAATCGCATACTTATGGGTAATCATGGAGATTGCTACCCAGAAGAAGCTGCATCCATCCGTAGGATTCTTGAGAGTTATGGCTTTGAAGTAACTGAAATGCTTTTCAAGGACAAAGTTGATTCACCTTGTTATAATCTCAACTGGGCATATATCAACTTCCTTCAAGTTGGAAAAAACATCATAATGCCCAAACTCAACATTGAAGAAGATGCAATAGCCAAACAATACATCCAAGGTGCATTCCATGATTGCAATATCCGTCAAATAGACATGCCGGAGATTGCAATAGAAGGTGGCGCTTTACATTGTTTAAGTTGGAATGTTTATCTCCCCAAATAACAGGTTTATATGTAAATCACCACCCCGTCTTACTGTTCAAGATTTATCAAAGTTTCATTTGAAAATATAATAATCACCCTTACACCAAAATACTGATTAAGCGAGGGCAAAGAAAGTTTACTTTCAATTTGCAGAGTTTGTAGGATTTATCTAAAATTCATAAACTATGGAGTCGATAGAGATGACACTCTTACTTTAATATCTAAAAAGGAACACCCGAAACAGTCGGATGCTCCTTTGATATAAATAGGATAGGGGAGTTCCCTAAATCTTTTCATGCTCACAGGGGGACAGACCCCCTGTGAGATTAAAGCAAGAGAAAAGCGGCACGGGCATCTGCCATGTGATGCAAGGGAAGGAATCAATTTGATTCATTCTGATGAAGAATATTTGGTGGTAACAAGAAAAATAAATATCTTTGCGCTATATAACGGAAACAAGCATTCTATGCTACGACAAAAGCGAGAGAAAAGCGGCACTGGCATCTGCCACATGAACGGGGAACCGCGTTCACAGTTTTGTTAAGTAGATTTTTTGGAGAATTGGATTAAATTGCCTACTTTTGCAGCAAACATATTAATAACTATGAAACCTTATCGTAATAATAATATAACGAGAAAGAAAAGTAGTACAGGCATCAACCATATGGCGTTTGGACAGGAATCACCATATAAGCCATAATTGTTTTAAGAAGATAAGTATTAGCCATGAGTTTAGAATTGTCATTTACAGGGCGGATAAAGAGCCGTAAAAGAATGGTTGAGAAGATTGCAGAGATAGCAGAGCGTTATCCTTGTGAAGTGTATGCAGACCAAGAGGATAACATCATTGTCGCTTTATGTCCTACTGGTGAGATTATTTTCCATATTACCGAAGGTGGATTCCTTCAAAAGGGAAAAGTAGAAGGACATTTTCAAAGTACGCCGGCGGGTCCGGGATTCCATAAGGCAGCTGTCGATTTCATTGATGCCCTTAAAATAGATGGCCTTATATATGAAGATGACACAGAATATGCTGCCAACCGGGATTTTACGAAACTATGCAGGAACCATTTTTACCGATGGCTTGAAACGCTTGTTGAGCGTGTTCGGCAAACAGACGCAAATAGTCCAGTCTTGGTTTGCTGGTCAACAGGGCAATATCAACCTGATGTACATGATGCAAAGATAGTTACGCCTACAGGATTGTGGGATATTAGTGCCCTCTGTCAGTTGGTGAAGGCTAAAGGCATCGAAACATTCGCCGACCGTTTTTTCATTTGGCCTCATGAGCAGCAAGATGCCACTTTTTACAGAAACTGTGCATTGAAGACGCTTTGGGAAGATTGTTACTATGCACCGTCAGGCAGAAGTGAAACAGACGAGAAGAACAACAAAGAAGTCATTGGGAATCTTGAAAAGGCATATTCACTCGCCCCCCTTCTACCCCTCCCTTACGACAGTTATTGTGAGATTTGCCATCTGGATGGTAAGAAACCTATCATTCCTGAGACGGCAATCCGCATGGACGACAAATATCAGCCAGGGTTCCGAAAAGGATTGGTAAAGGAAACCATTGGCAGGCTGACCTTAACAATTCCAGGTTCATACATTCGACATTTTGAATATAACAACAATGATTGGCCAATAACAATTTGGAGCGATACCAGTTCCGGCAGTTCTGTTTGGCGACTTACGATGTTTGAGTTAGACAAAGAAGTGGAAAAACCTGCGTTAGATGATAAGGAACATCTCTATCGTGAAGAGTTTGATGTAGAAAACGGGAAAGCGTTATTAACTGTAAATCAATGTCAGGAAGGCGGTGATGATTTCTTTATGGCTGTTTGTAATATAGTATCAGGTACATCGTATTATCTGATAACCATTTCGTACACCAGGCAAGATGAGTTCGATGATATTCGGAAATTGCTGTTACAAATAACCACTTAACCCTGTATGTGAAAGATATGAACAAAGCAATAATCTTCATATTTGCGGCCTTGTTGACGACCAGTTGTGTTGGTCGCCAGGAAACATCCAGCGAAGAAAAAGGGGATCACGTTAATACCTTTTATATCAGCAACGACACGCTGACGATTGAACCCGTGAATGGTGACTGCATGGCACCATATCCTTTTGGATTCCAGAAGCCCTTTGCTGATTACAGGAAAGATTTTTCTTTCCTTAAAGAGAATAAGACATCTGATTATCAATGCATTCAGAACTATTATACATTTAGCAGTCAAGATAATCAGATCATTCTTCAGGAAGAATCATACGATGATCCGTTTTATACTGTCATTTATGCGAATATTACAGATCCCCGAATTGTCTTGAAGTCGGGAATTCATGTGGGTGAAACAAGAGACAGTGTTCTGAGCAAACTGCACATGAAGGAAGAAGTCCCCAATTTCCACGTGTTGATTGTAGGCTTTTATCCCACTTACGGCAAGACATACTTTTATTTCGACAAAGATACGCTGTGCCGTATCAAGATATTGTCCACAATAAGTGTTATTCAGAACCCAGAGCCCTGCGGCTTTATCGAGGCAGGCAGGTGCCGAGGATGGAAAGGTAAGAAATTGTTTGCTGCTAAAGGATCAGAATTTCTCAATCCTGTATGCTATCTGAACGAACAGGGCGACACCATTGTACCCTACGGCAAATATGAGTATTGCGGATTCGACTCGATTGCTCCTATTGGCATCGTGGCGGAACCTCATGTCGGAATCGTTATGATTAACAGTAAGGGGGAAAAGTTGTTCGAGGTAATGACGATAGACAATTTCCAGGCGGATGATGTCCGTGAAGGACTCTACCGAATCTTAGACGATGATGGGAAGATAGGCTATGCCGACACCTTGGGCAATGTAGTCATTAAACCCCAGTTCCAGTGTGCATATCCGTTTGAGGGTGGCCGTGCGCGTGTGGCTTATCATGGAAAGAAGAACAGTATGGATGAGCATAGCGAATGGGAAAGCGATGAGTGGTTTTATATTGACAAGAACGGTCAACGGGTTGATGGCCCGAATGGCAAATGTCTGACCGGCATTGAGTCTTTGTTAGTTTTGCCCTTCCTTTTCATAAAACACTTGTTATTCCCGTTTATCTAGTTCACAATCAAATCAGTCATATCCCAAGATACATGAAATCTGGGGTTGGTATATAAAGTAGTTCAACATGATGAGAAAAACATTTCTAATTATCTGCATGATAGTATTTGCCAACTACGCTAATAACATACTAGCGGGCAACGGTGATAAAGCATGGATTTCGGAGTGCTCACAGGGGGACAGACCCCCTGTGAGATTAAAGCGAGAGAAAAACGGCACGGGCATCTGCCATGTGATGCAAGGGAAGGAATCAGTTTTTGATTCATTCTGATGAAGAATATTTGGTGGTAACAAGAATAAGGGAGCATGCTTTTTACATAGGAAATTTTTGATTTAAGGGTGCAAGGGTGTCAGAATGCCGATAAACACTGGGCTTGCACCCTGTTCGGAAGGGTGTCAAGGGTGTCAGGAGGGTGTCA
>JAFWQT010000163.1 GCA_017508965.1 Prevotella sp.
GGAGAGAGGAAAGAGGAGAGTTGAGCGTGATGGTTTTGGACTCCTTATCGAAATCGGAAAGACGGACAAAAGGTCCGCGGGCCAATTGGGCTTTCCTGCCGTTTACCCACAACTGGCGAGTATAGACAATACGGTTGCCGTCACGGGGCGCCTCGGCCACCCACAGATTTCCTTCGCGTTTCCATCCGGTTATAGCGATACCTCCAGAGAGCGTACCGCCCATGATGATGGTGGGAGAATCCTTTGTGCCACTGTCTTCCGGCCGGATGAAAAGCGGTTTTTGCAGAGGATAGACGGCATCGGCCAGATGAATGCGGATGCCTCCGGCAATCTCCTGACTGTTCAGGCGCCGCCATTCGCGGGCCTGTTTTAGGGCATCGGCCACCGAACCGTTCTTGTCGACATAGATGTCGCCGGCCGTGACGCCCAGTGAGCAAAGTGCCAGCCCGAAGGCGCAAAGGATTTTTCTCATTGCGGGGTTTTATTTTTGCAGGGGAGAGATGATGAAGCCAAAGTCCTTGTCGCCGTATTTCACACGATATTGAGGCAGTGCCTGACCTTCGTCGCTCCAGCTGTTCACACCACCCACGCCGGCGTGCTCCAAATCGATGAAAAGATTGGTAAACTTAGACTGCGGGACATCGGTAGAGTGGCGCTGCTCTTTCTCATCGCCGTCGTCGAGGTCTTCCTGGTTATAGTGCAGGGCCGAGGCATAGAAAGGCTGGTCGCCGTAGATGCAGAATCCATTGCCTTCCTTGTCGGTCTGCTCCCACCAGCGCATGTCGCCCTTGGTTCCTGTCTCTTGCGGACGGATGTAGGGATAGAACTGGTCGTCGGCCGTCTGCTGATAGATGCCCACACGCTGCGAGAACTTGCGGTCGTTGTAGTTCTCCACCGGACCGCGTCCGTAGTAGCGGCTCTTGTTCAAGCTGAAAGGCATCTGCATCACCATGCCGTATCTCAGCATGTTGCTCACCTTGGCCTCCTTGCTGGCATCCATCTTCATGTGTACCATGAGCGTGCCGTTGCTGGTGAAGGTGTAGGTGATTTTCAGCTTTGCCTTCACGTCGGGCATGTCGTATTCGGCCACTACGTTCACACAGGGGTCGCCATACTGCGTCTTGCCTCTCTTGGCTTCGAGCGAGGTAATCTCCATGGTGGGATTCCTCCACACGCTGTATCGCTTGTTGATGCGGGCACCCATGTCGTTGTCGGTAACGGCGCGCCAGAAGTTAGGATGCATGTTTCCGCCGTCGGCTATCATGTCGTTGCCGTCCACCTTGTAGCGGATGAGCAGTCCGTTGGTTGTGTCGAAAGCGGCATCCAGCATTCTTCCCTTGATACGGAGCTGCGAGTTGTCATCCTGCTCAATGATCGACAGTCGTGCGCTCTTGGCCCATGTTTCCAGCAATGGTGCCTGGAATTCGCTGATGGGGAACTGCTGGTAGGCAATGGTCTGCCCTTTCTCCAGGAACGGTTCCGATTCTTTCATTTTGAAGTCCACGTTGAGCATCAACTCACCCTCGGTCTCCGTCTTGAGCGGCAGTCTGAGCGTGACGGTTTTCTGAGGCTCAACCTTAAAGTCATCGAACGTGCCGTGCTGCACGGGTTTGCCGTCGGCCATGAGTGTCCAGTCGAGCGTTACATAATCCATGTTGCGGAAGAAATTCTCGTTCTTCACGGTCAGCAGGTATTCTTTCTGTCCGTCCTGGCCTTCTCTTTCCTTTAGTTCGCTCCAGATGTTCTGATAGTAATAGCCCACTTCGAACATCTGCGGATTGGGAATACGGTCGGGCGAGACCAGTCCGTTACAGTTGAAGTTATTGTCGGAAGGGTCGTAATCGTTGTAGTCGCCGCCGTAGGTATAGACGCGCTTCGACTTTTTGCCGTCGCGATGCAGCGCCTGGTCGACGAAGTCCCAGATGAAACCGCCCTGGTATTTCGGATATTTGCGCACCAGGTCCCAGTATTCCTTGAAACCGCCTGAAGAGTTACCCATGGCATGCGAGTATTCGCACTGGATGAGCGGCTTTGTGGTGGCGGGATTCGAAGAATAGTCGGCACAGCCTTTCTGCGAGAAATACATCGGACAGAAGATGTCGGTGTTTTCCCGGCCGTGACCTTGCTCCCACTGCACGGGGCGCTGGCTGTCCTGACTTTTAATCCATTGGTAGGCAGCGGTGAAGTTGGGGCCGTTGATGGTCTCGTTGCCCAAGCTCCAGATGATGACGCTCGGATGGTTGTAGTTCACCTTCAGGTTGCGCTGGTTGCGCTCCAGAATCTGCTTGCCGAAGAGCGGCTGAAAGCTGGGTGCATCCTTCGGGTTGTAGCCGAATCCGTGACTCTCCTGGTTGGCTTCGGCCACCAGATAGATGCCGAATTTGTCGCAGAGGTCGTACCACATGGGGTCGTCGGGATAGTGGCTGGTGCGCACGGCATTGATGTTGAAGCGTTTCATCAGCTGGATGTCTTGCAGCATGCGTTCGCGACTGACCACGTAGCCGCCGTCTGGATCCATCTCGTGGCGGTCGACACCCTTGATATAGACGGGCTGTCCGTTCACCAGCAGCTGGGCATTCTTAATCTCCACCGAGCGGAATCCCACTTTCTGGTAGATGGTCTGAACGGGAACCACTCTCATGCGCCCGTAGAGGAACTTGCTGACAGAGCATACCACCACCAGGTTATAGAGGTAAGGCTGTTCGGCCGACCATTTGTGGCAGTCCTTCACCGTGATGACATTGCCGTTGCGTTCGCCCACTTTTTTGCCGTCGGCATCGAAAAGAGAAATCTGCAGACTGGCAGTTCCCACCAGACGGGGATCCAGCGTCAGCACACCGTCCTTGTAGTCGTTGACCAGCGTCGTAGTGGTGCGCAGGTCGTTCAGATGGGCTTCTTTGTCGCGCCCCAGCAGATAACTGTCGCGGGCCACGCCTGAAAGTCGCCAGAAGTCCTGGTCTTCGCACCAGGAACCGTCGCACCAGCGGAACACCTGGAAGGCAATCAGATTGTCGCCGGTCTTGCAGTATGGGGTGATGTCGAATTCAGCGGCCACCTTTGAGTCTTCCGAATAGCCCACAAATTTGCCGTTTACCCAAAGATAGATGCACGACGTGACGCTGCCGAAGTGGGCAATGACCTGCTTGTCTTTCCATCCCGAAGGAATGTTCACCACGCGGCGATAGCTGCCCACATGGTTATCCTTTACGGGAACTCTCACGTTTCCCGTCTCCTCGTTGGCTTTCACTTCGTCCACGGTGAGCGGTTGGAAATGGCCTCGCCATGCAAATCCGATGTTCACGTATTCCGGGTCGCCATAGCCGTTGAGTTCCCACATACCCGGCACAGGCATGGTTTTCCATTGCGAGTCGTCGTAACCAGGTTTGAAGAAATCGGTGGGCCTTTCGTCGGCGTTGGCCACCCAGTTGAATTTCCAAGTGCCGTCGAGCGTCACCTTCGGTTCGTCGGTTTCGTAGCTGGCATGGCTCTCCATGCGATTCACCTGATTGACGAGCAGATTCTGCCATTCGTTAAAAGTCTGTGCCTCGACACTGGCTGCGGTTGCCATTATCAAGGCCGCTAAAATGAGTTTTTTCCCCATAAGAATTTAATATAATTGCAATTATGGCTGCAAAGTTACGCATAAGCGAGCACAAAAGCAAATAAATGAAGTTTAAATTTGTTCTCTCTGCCTTCCGAATTTTCAATTCTCTGCCTGTCGGTTTTCCCGGCGGACTAAATCAAATGATTATTATTTGCGAAAATTTTTCTAGAAAAATTTATCCGAATCATTATCTTTTCGAGAAATATTTCTAGAGAATTTTCGGACTGTCCGTATCAGCCGTTTTTGCACTGGTTGGCGGCAAAACCCGTATTCTTGTTTTTTTAACACGGGCGTATGGCCTAAAAATGCCCGTTTTATTTGTTCATTCGGAGAGAAAAAACTATTTTTGCATTCAGAAAAACGATAACAGGCGGGATTTCCCGATTTTGGCATTTATAAATAAGACACTATGGCTATTGGCAGTTTTTTGATGATGGCGGCTTTTTCCGTGAACCTGACGGTGAGCAATCCCACCGATATGCAGCGGCAGGAACTGGTTGCCGTGGATATGAACCAGATTGGAGTGAAGGCGGAGACGCCTTTCGTAGTTGTGAACGGAAAGGGACAGCAGGTGGATTATCAGGTCAGCTACGACGGAAAACTGCTTATCGACGCCTGCGTGACCCCTCACGGCACGACCACTTTTACCATCAAAGAAGGAACGCCCCGCGAGATGAAGACCTGGGTGAGGGGTGCCATGTATCCCCTGCGAAAGGACGATGTTGCCTGGGAGAACGACCGCGGGGCCTATCGCATCTACGGCCCGGCCCTGCAGCGCACCGGCGAAAAGGCGTATGGCATTGATGTTTGGACGAAAAACACCCCCGAACTGGTGGTGGCCGACCGCTATTATAAAGACTATCAGGGCAATGTTGAGGAAGCTATGCTCCAGTTTCAGGGGAAAAAGGAAGAGGTTCGGAGGCTTGATATCGTTACTTCTTTCCATTACGATCAGGGCAACGGACTCGACTGTTATGGTGTGGGACCATCGTTAGGCTGTGGCGCACTGGCCCTGATGGTAGGCGGACAACTGCAGATGCCATGGTGCTACCAGACCTATCAGATTCTCGACAACGGTCCGCTGCGCTTCACCGTGGAACTGACCTATGCCCGCGGCGAGCACCGCATCATATCGCTCGACAAAGGCAGCAACTTCAACCGCATTACGGTTTGGTACGACAGCATCCCGGCGCGGGCCGACCTTGTCGCCGGTGTGGTGATTCATCAGGCTGATACCAAGTCGGTTGTGACGGGAAAAGACTTCGTGGCCTACGCCGATCCCACCGACCAGCCCCGCCATCATGGCTATCAACTCTATGTGGCAGCACTTTTCCCCGAAGGTGCCGAGACGCAGACGCTGATGCTCAAGCAGCCTCAGGGCGAGATAGCCGGACATGCCTTGGGCATCGTCAGAAAGGCAACCGTCGGACGGCGTTACACCTATTATGCCGGTTCGGCCTGGAGTTGCTACGATGTGCGCACATTTCGCGAATGGCAACTCAGAATTGAAGAATTCCTTGAAGCGGTGAAGTCTCCGCTCACCGTAACCCTGTCAACCCCGCAGCCATGAAACATCTGATAGCTTTTTTCTTTCTGTTGGCGGCTGTTCAGGTGCAGGCAGATGAACGGGAAGACAGTTTGATTCAGCAGCGATGCCTGCAATCTTTGGCAGACTTTACATTATATGCCAAAAGCATCTATACCGATGCAGGAAAGAACAGCCGTGGTGATGCCGTCGGCTATTTCAAGGCAGTCAGTGCCGGACAGAGTAATGAGGACGGCGTTCGCACCAATCTGGATATCGCAATGGTCTGCGCTTTCCTCTACAATTATATAGAATTCAATGGCTCTGTATTTAATCTTCCCCATGGTATTAACAAGGACAACCTGCGACAAATGGCATGTTATGCCTTGCGCTATGCTTACAGTACACATCAGGCTGTCAGGTTGATGAGATGTACAGACGGAAAGTACTGGGGCACTTATCAGGACGAGCTGGGGCAATGGCATCACCAGTGGGAGAGTTCGCTGTGGGTGCTTAGCTTGGCATTTACCAAGAAATTCATCGAAGATTTTGACGGCTTAGACAAAGAGGAACTAGAACTGATTGCCAAACTGATGGCAAGCGAAGCAGACTTCCAACTGTCACGTCCCATTCCTTTCGGTTTCCAGGGTGACACGAAAGCCGAAGAAAACGGGTGGGAATCCAACGTTTTGGCAGTAGCTTGGGCAAACCTCACAGCGCATCCGCATTCTCCGCAATGGCAGGAAGCGATGATTCGATATGGGTTTAACGGCTATACCGTAGATGCCGATGCTAACGATACAACGATGATTGATGGAAAGCAGGCGCGGGAATGGTATGTTGGTACCAATCTTTATCCAGACTATACACTTCAGAACCATAACTATTTCCATACTTCCTATCAAAATGTGGTGATGCAAGAACAAGCCGAAACAATTCTGGCTACCTATTATCTTAAGGAATACAGACCGCCGAAACTTCATCAGTCACTGACGTGGCATTGGCAGGAAGTGTGGAACGAGGTTCTTTCCCAATTGGCCTTGGCTGACGGTGAACTGGCCATGCCTAACGGTAACGACTGGAGTATGTTTCTCTACGACCAGCTTCCAGCCTATGCGGCGATGGCATGTATCAAGCGTAATCCTGATGCTTTGATGCTTGAAATGCGTTGCCTTGACCAATTGTTGAAGCGGCAGCATACTACTCCTGATGGTTCCTATATGCTGAATCCCGACATAGGTTCCCGGCGAATGGGTGTAACGGCTCATCGTGTGATGATGACCTGGTTCTTGCATAGGCTGTTTCCCACAGAGGATCTACGTTCTGAGAAATTTGCTGATGACCATCGCAACGGAATGACCGATTATTTGAAAATGGGCGCCGTCATTCCATCTACTTGGCAGGATTTCCGCCAACGACTGTCCAAGACCAAGGTATTTCCTTGTCAGCAGATTGTTCGCGCGATTTCGGAAGACCGCTTTGTCAGCTTCTCATGGAGTGAAGGGTTGAAGAATGCCACGGGCATCATCGTGCCGAACACGGTGGAGGATTCTAAGATTATCATTCCCTATAAATATAAAGGTACGGGCAATTTCCTGGGTTGTTATAACAATGCGCAGACCCGGCTGAGCGGAAAACCGCAGTTTACCACTACCGACAGCACCTTCCAGGTGCGTGGACGGCTGATGGCTGCCGGAGGAAAAGTAGCTCAGGATTTCACTTTTACCGCCGATGCCCATAATGCCGTCGTCGTGGAATATCAGTTGCAGGGCAAC
>JAFWQT010000164.1 GCA_017508965.1 Prevotella sp.
GCTATTTCACGGTCAGCAGGAAGTAGTTCTTCTTTCCCTTCTGGGCAAGCAGATACTTGCCGTCGATGAGGTCGTCGGCAGTGATGGGACGGTCGAACTGGGTGAGCTTTTCCTTGTTGAGGCTTACGCCACCGCCCTGCACCATCTTGCGCATCTCGCCCTTTGAGGGGAACACGGGAGCTGCCTGTGTGAAGATTTCAACGGCGGGCTGACCGAGCACGTCCTTAGAAACATCGAAGTGGGGCACTCCGTCGAAGACATCGAGGAAGGTTGCCTCGTCGAGTTTCTCAAGACCTTCCTTGGTGGACTTGCCGAAGAGAATGCTCGAAGCCTCGATGGCCGTGTCGAGCGCTTCCTGTGAATGAACCATCACGGTGACTTCTTCGGCCAGACGGCGCTGCAGCACGCGGCGGCCGGGATCCTGACGGTGCTCCTCGACGAGGGCGTCGATGGTCTCTTTGTCCAAAGAGGTGAATATCTTGATGTAGCGCTCGGCATCGTCGTCGCTGACATTGAGCCAGAACTGATAGAACTTGTAGGGAGTGGTGCGCTGCGGGTCGAGCCAGATGTTTCCGCTCTCGGTCTTGCCGAATTTCTTGCCGTCGGCCTTGGTGATGAGCGGACAGGTGAGTGCGAAGGCGGGCTCGGCATCGTTGCCCAGGGTGCGGCGAATCAGTTCCGTACCGGTGGTCATGTTGCCCCACTGGTCGTTGCCGCCCAACTGCAGGCGCACGCCTTTGTGCTGATAGAGATAGAGGAAGTAGTAGCCCTGCAGCAGCTGGTAGGTGAATTCGGTGAACGACAGTCCGTCGCGGGCAGTTCCGTTGAGTCGCTGCTGAACGCTTTCCTTGGCCATCATGTAGTTGACGGTGATGTGCTTACCCACCTCGCGCGCGAAGTCGAGGAAGGTGAAATCCTTCATCCAGTCGTAGTTGTTCACCAGCTCGGCAGCATTAGCATCCTTCGACTCGAAGTCGAGGAACTTGGCCACCTGCTTCTTGATGCACTCCTGGTTGTGATAGAGCGTCTCGTTGTTAAGCAGGTTGCGCTCCTGACTCTTGCCCGAGGGGTCGCCAATCATACCCGTTGCTCCTCCCACCAGGATGATGGGCTTGTGGCCGCAGCGCTGCAGATGGCGCAGCATCATGATGCCACAAAGGTGTCCGATATGGAGGGAATCGGCCGTGGGGTCGGTGCCAAGATAGGCTGTCATCATCTCTTTCTGTAAGGCTTCTTCGGTGCCGGGCATGATCTGCGCCAGCATTCCGCGCCACTTCAGTTCTTCTACAAAGTTCTTCATTTTTATATTATCGTTTTCTATTATTCACTTTCACTTATCTCTTATCATTTCCTCCCTCCCTCACAGGGAGGGCCGGGGTGGGTCTTCTACGGCACCGGGTCGTAGCCGGAGCCTCCCCAGGGATGGCATCTCAGTATGCGGCGGATGGCCAGATATAGGCCTTTTATGGGGCCGTGCTTGATGAGAGCCTGACGGGCATACTCGGAACAGGTGGGTGTGAACCGGCACGAAGGCGGCGTGTAGGGTGAGATGGCTTTCTGGTAGAACCAGATGGGAACCAGCAGGATGGTCACGAAGAACCACGAAATGCCCCGAACGATTTTCCTCAGCATAGGCTATCGGATGTTGACTGATTCTCGGGTAAAGGTCGTGCGTTCAGCTTTTCGGCCGCCCGCTCCAGCAGCGACTTCACCCGCTGCTCCACCGTGGCTGAATCGTAAAGCTTGTCGTCGAGCCAGATAAAGGCCATTGCCACGGCGTTCCATTCTGCATTGCCGCCATTCTCACCAATGGCATCCCACAGGATATGCTTGTGGCGGCGATAGGCCTCGCGCACCTGGCGCTTCACGCGGTTGCGCTTCACTGCCCTCTTAAAACAACGTTTGGGCACGCTCACCAGCATCTGAGCCGGTGGACAGGCGCCCTCGCGTACATATTTCATATATACAAGCCTCAGCGGGAAGGCAGTCATCGAACGGCTGTGACCTCCCTGAAAGAGCTTGTCGATGAGTTTCATGCTCGATATCCGCTCTTCCTTCCCCAAGCTGTTAGGTCTGGATGCAGACATGCGGCATTATTTCGATTGCTTCTCCAAATAGTTTTTCAGCGCAGCCGTCATAGAGGGGAACTCCTTCGAGGGAGCCTCAATGACCACTTTCAGGCCGGCATCGTGGGCCGACTTCGTAGTGCTGGGACCAAAGGTGGCCACCACCACGCTGTCGTTCTTGGTGTTGCCGAACGTCTTCTCGAAAGCATTGATGCCCGACGGACTGAAGAACACGCACATATCGTAGTCGAAATCCTTCACCTCTTCCTCGGTGAAGTCGTTGCTCACGGTGCGATACATCACGCACTCGGTGTGGTTCAGCTTCTTGGCATCCAAGAGCTCGGCCGTGGAATTGTCGTGCACGTCGCTCATGGGAATCAAGTATTTCTCCGTCTTATGCTTCACCATCTGCGGCACCAGGTCGACAATCTTGCCGGTATTTCCGAAGAAGACCTTGCGCTTGCGGTACATGACATATTTCTGGATATAAAGCGCAATCTGCTCGGTGACGCAGAAATACTTCATATCCTCGGGAATTTCGATACGCATTTCCTTGGCCAACTTGAAGTAATTGTCAATGGCATGACGCGAGGTGAACACTACGGCCGTGTGGTTCATAATGCTCACTTTCTGCGAGCGGAACTCTTTCGACGTAAGTCCCTCGACCTTGATAAACGGACGGAATACCAGCTCAACGCCATAGTCGTTGGCAAGATCATAATAAGGCGATTTTTCGCTCGCTGGCTTGGGCTGGGATATCAGGATCTTCTTAATCATTTCTGTCCTAAAAATTTATTTTCAAATAATCAACAATTATCACCAAAAATCCCCACAGGGAGAACATCGGAACAATTTCTAGGGCGCAAAAGTACAAAATATTTTGCAAATACGCGGCATTTCGGCGAAAAAAGATAACATAGCACTTATAAAAAGTCAGCAATTTCACCAAAACCACTACCACCAACACGTAAACTATGGCATTCTGGAGGCTCAAGTTGAAGTAACTCTGCAACATTACGAGGGGGAAGAGGGCCACACCCTCGGCACTTACCAGAAAAAGTAAAGATTTTTGCCAGTTCGAATTATCCTTGCGGTCGAAGAAGATGCTGTTGACGACGGCATAGAGCAACGACTTCAGCAGGAAATAGACCACGAAGCAGCCGAAGAATATCCAGATGAGCATGTACTGCGACTTCAGGATAAACGTGTCGGCCACGTTCTGCTGGGTGTAGAAGAAGGCGATGATGCTGGTCACCAGACAGGTCTGGGCAGCCAGGAAGAACTGGAAGCGGAACTCGCTGGAGGTCTCGGTAATCTCGGTGGTCTGTCCGCTGCGGGGCGGCTTGAAGAACTCCTTGGCCTGATAGATGATGAAATCGCGGCTGCGGGCAAAGGAGAAAAGGGCCACCACCACGATGGTCAGCAGCAGCAGGGTCACGGTGTTGTCGCCGCGTATGGTATAGGGAACGGGGTCGCCGGCCACGCCGTAGCGGCCGCCGTCGATTTCGGGATGCAGCAGCGTGTCTTTGGCGAAAAACGTTTCGCGGTAATATTGCGGCAGCGACACGTCTTTGTAGCTCTTGCCTTTGTCGTGGCCGGGCAGGTGGAGCGTGTCGGGACGCGTGCTGAGGTGGGTGTTCTCGGGTTGGAAAGCGGCCTGGATGGCAGAATCCTGCTGGGCCGGCGTGGCGTCGGGCGGCAGCTGTTTCAGCACCTGGTAGGGATGCTTGGGCTTGGCCGCAGACTGGCGGTTAACAGAAATAGCGGCCCCACTCTCGTGAGACTGCTGTTCCGTTGCCTCGCCCCCCTCTGTCGTGGGGGCAGCTGCCTTGTGCAGACTGTCGGTCTGCTGTATCCACTCGCTCTTCAAATCGGGTTTTCAGATAGCGTTAATCACTTTCCAAAGAATGCCTTGCGAATCTCGTCGACCTTGTCGAGCTTCTCCCAGGTAAACAGTTCCACGGGGATGGTCAGGGTCTCGTGATAGCGCGACGTGAAGGTTTTCTTCACCACCTCGTTCTTACGGCCCATGTGTCCGTAGGCTGCCGTCTCTACAAACATTGGCTGGCGCAACTTCAGCTGGCGCTCGATGGCCTTCGGGGTCAGTTTGAACAGTTTACCGATGCGGTCGGCAATCTCGCTATCGGTGAAAGGCACATGGCTCTTGCCGTAAGTATTGACATAAATGTTGATGGGCTCAGCCACGCCGATGGCATAGCTGATTTGCACCAGCATCTCATCGCTCACGCCGGCAGCCACCATGTTCTTGGCAATCCAGCGTGCAGCATAGGCTGCCGAACGGTCCACCTTCGACGAGTCCTTGCCCGAGAAGGCGCCGCCGCCATGGGCTCCCTTTCCGCCGTAGGTGTCGACGATAATCTTACGGCCGGTGAGTCCTGTGTCGCCATGAGGTCCGCCAATGACGAACTTACCCGTGGGGTTGACGTGATATTTGATTTCGCCTTCGAACAAGGCCAGCACCTTATCGCTGTGGATGTTCGACTTGACACGAGGGATGAGGATATTCACAACGTCGTCGTGGATGCGCTCAACCATCTGGCGGTCGGCTTCCTCCTGACTTCCGGCTTCCTCGGCCGTGATAAACTCGTCGTGCTGCGTGCTCACCACAATGGTATGAATGCGCTGAGGAATGCCCTCGTCGCTGTATTCCACCGTCACCTGACTCTTTGCGTCGGGACGCAGATAGGTCATCTCACGGCCTTCCTTGCGAATCTGAGCCAGTTCGTAGACTAGCCGGTGTGCCAGTTCAAGACTCACGGGCATGTAGTTCTCGGTCTCGTTCACAGCATAGCCGAACATCATGCCCTGGTCGCCGGCACCCTGTCCGTCGTGCTGCTCGTCGTCTTCCGCTTTGTCCACGCCGCGGTTGATGTCGCCGCTCTGCTCGTGGATAGCCGTCATAACGCCGCACGAGTCGCCGTCGAACTTATACTCACTCTTTGTGTAGCCAATACGGTTAATGGTGTTGCGGGCAATGGTCTCCAAGTCGATGTAGACATCACTGCGTACCTCGCCCATAATCACCACCTGACCGGTGGTTACAAACGATTCGATTGCGCAACGGGCCTTATCGTCGTAGGCCAGGAACTGGTCGAGCAAAGCGTCGCTAATCTGATCGGCCACCTTGTCGGGATGGCCCTCTGAAACTGATTCTGATGAAAACAAATATGCCATATCTTTATATTTTGGGTGCAAAGTTAGTGCAATTTTTTGATTAAGCGAAGAGAAAGTATACGTATATTTTTACCTGAGCGTGAAAAATTATCTAAATGAACGGAAAAAACAAAACATGTTTTGCTTTTTCCAAGAAATATCCCTATCTTTGCCCCATTCATCATCATTAGGAGTATGAGCGAAAAAGCGAATTTAAAGAAGATAGAATCCATTTCTGCACAATTAGGGGTGCTGGCATCGGAATTCACTCCCCTGCTGACCGACGAGAACATCAAGGGAAAGCTCGGGCAGCTGAGCCGCAGGTCGCTGGAATACAAGAACGGTTCGTTCATCATGCTGGTGGTAGGACC
>JAFWQT010000165.1 GCA_017508965.1 Prevotella sp.
CCTGCCGGGCTGCTACTATTGGAGTCGTGAGGGCAGCGTGCGCCGCTATTACGTACGCGACTGGATGAACTACGATAATGTGGCGGCACCCGAAACCTCTATTGCCTCGCGCGAGGAGGCCACCGCAGCTGTACGCGAGTCACTCGAGTCGGCCGTCCGTCGTCAGCTGATGAGCGACGTTCCCTATGGCGTGCTGCTTTCCGGCGGTCTCGACTCGTCGGTCATCTCGGCCATCGCCCAGCGCTTTGCTCCCCATCGTATCGAGGACAATTCCCAGAGTGCTGCCTACTGGCCGCGGCTCCATTCGTTTGCCGTGGGACTGAAAGGTGCGCCCGATTTGGCGAAGGCCAAGCTGGTGGCCGACTATATCGGCACCGTGCACCACGAAATCAACTATACTATCCAGGAGGGACTCGATGCCATCCGCGACGTCATCTATTTCATCGAGACCTACGACGTGACCACGGTGCGCGCCTCTACGCCCATGTATCTGCTGGCACGTGTCATCAAGTCGATGGGCATCAAGATGGTGCTTTCGGGCGAAGGTGCCGACGAAATCTTCGGCGGCTATCTCTATTTCCACAAGGCGCCCAATGCCGAGGAATTCCACAACGAGACCGTTCGCAAACTTGGCAAACTGCACATGTACGACTGTCTGCGCGCCAACAAGAGTCTGTCGGCGTGGGGTGTTGAGGGACGCGTGCCTTTCCTCGACAAAGAGTTCCTGGATGTTGCCATGCGACTGAACCCCCAACTGAAGATGTGCCCCGGAAAAACCATCGAAAAAGGCATTGTGCGCGAGGCTTTCCAGGACATGCTTCCCGAGGCGGTGGCATGGCGGCAGAAGGAACAGTTCTCCGACGGAGTGGGCTACTCATGGATAGACACGCTGAAGGAAATCACCTCCAGTCAGGTCACCGACGAGCAGATGGCTCATGCCGCCGAGCGGTTCCCCATTAACCCGCCGCTGAACAAAGAAGAATACTACTACCGCAGCATCTTCGCCGAGCATTTCCCATCGGAGAGTGCCGCCCGTTCGGTGCCGCAGGAGGCCAGCGTGGCCTGTTCCACGGCCATTGCCCTGCAGTGGGACGAGGCGTTCCAGAAACTCAACGATCCCAGCGGGCGTGCCGTCAGCGGAGTCCACGAACAGGCATACGCCTAAACGGTAGAATGCGGAAGAACACTATCTTACGGGCAAGTGGTCAGCGGATTGAAGCAGATTCTGTCGTTGTGAATCCATCCCGTGATGGTGTTCTTCCCGCTCTTGGCTGTAAACTTTAGCCATTTGCCCTTCTTCTCGATGGGCGTGATAGTCATATCGAACAGGCTGCACGGTAATTTCACCAGCTTCGACTTTTCCGATGGTGCAACATGCACCGCATTGTCCTGTTCTCCGGAAATGCCGAAATCAAGCACGGAACTGTGAATCCAGTAGCCCGTCGTCGAACCCTTCAGGGGGATGGTCTTCTCGTCGTCGCCCCATTCTTCCACTTCCGGAGCAATTTTCCACCATCCGTTTTTCACGCTGATCAGGTCGACAGTGTACGACCCATCCGGATCCAGCTGGCAAACCACCTTACCATTAGGGGCATTGCGGATGTTGGTCGGAGTTCCAGTCGCGTCGGCCACGATAACAGTCACGTATTCCTGCGAGTAAGCAGCCATTGCTACTATCGCGAAGAGAGTCATCATCAGAATCTTTTTCATAAGTCAGGTGTTTTTTTATTATTCGCTACAAAGATATATGAAAAAATCATACGCACAAACAAATTAGCCTCTTTTTTTATTCCTACAATCAGTATCACAGTTTCACTTTGGCATAAACGGCACACCGACAGTAAGATGCAAGTGAAACTGCACAATCACTTCAGTTTCACTTCCTTCATCATGATAATTCTTTCTTCTATTAATTGTTTTCGGTTTCACCGGTTTCATTTGGCGTATCTGATTGGCTCCCGATAAATTACGGGTGAAACCGCGGTTTCACTTCGGTTTCATCGATGATTCCCTCCCTAAGGGAGGGCTTTGGGTGGGCATTTGATAGGCTTTTGCCGAGTGATTAGGCCCTAATCACTTCGCAAACAAAGGGTTTTTGCCCAGCAAACAAAGGGCTTTTGCAGATGAACTAAAGGAAGCATGCCGGTGAAACCATGGTGAAACCGCGGTTTCATCGCGAAGACATTGAAATTCTGATATTTATGCAAAGTGAAACCGGTGAAACCGATTCCCTGCTTTTTCTTGTGTGACGAAAGTGATACTGAAATGAAAGTGCAGTATCATCGGCAAACGTCTGATGCTCAGTAAGTTGAAGAAAGTGAAACTGGTGATTCTGAAACAGCCCCTTTTCCTTATGGAAAATCATTTCCACCAGAGCAAATATACCAAAAAGCATTGGTACACAAACTTGTGGACCACAAGTTTGTGTACCAACTGGTTGATTAACTTTTTTTCTTGAGAAATTGGTCCACCTGAGCGGCGGCTTTTATACCGCTGGCCATGGCCCTGACTACGAGCGAGGCACCGCTGGCGGCATCGCCGCAGACGAACACGTTGTCGGGATAGACGGGATGCTCGGGCTTGAGGAAACCCATGGCGAGCAGGGCCATTTCGCACTTGATGACTTCGGGCTTGCCTTTCTCCACCATCAGCGGACGACCGCCCTCGGGGTTGGGCTTCCACTCTATTTCCTGCACTTTCACGCCCGTCAGCTTGCCGTCCTTGCCGATGAACTCCAGTGAATTGATGTTCCAGCGGCGGGTGCAGCCTTCCTGGTGGCTCGAGGTGGTCTTCAGCGTTCGTGGGAAGTTGGGCCAAGGGTTGGCGGGGTCTTCGGGACCCACGGGCGGTTGGGGCATGATTTCTATCTGGGTGACGCTGCGGCATCCCTGACGATGGGCCGTGCCTATGCAGTCGGAGCCCGTGTCGCCGCCACCGATGACGAGCACGTCTTTGCCTTTGGCCGTGATTCGCTCGTCGCGCGAGAATTCAGCGCCTGCCAGCACTCGGTTCTGCTGGGCAAGCAGTTCGAGCGCGAAGTGTACACCCTTCAATGAGCGTCCGGGGATGCTGAGGTCGCGGGCCGTGGGGGTGCCTGTGGCTATGACGACGGCAAACCCACCCCCATCCCCTCCCGAGGGGAGGGGCGCTTGGTCGCCAAGAGCCTTGTTGAAATCATCAATGGTAAGGCAGTCTGTCTCTCCACCCTTCGGGGGGAGTTGGAGGGGGGCTCCATACCGGAACTCTATGCCTTCCTGCTGGAGCAAGCTCAGACGACGGTCGATGACGTTCTTGTTAAGTTTGAAGTTGGGGATGCCATAGCGGAGGAGTCCGCCGGCGGCCTCGTTTTTCTCGAACACCGTCACGTGATAGCCCATCTGGTTGAGGGCATTGGCGGCGGCCAGTCCTGCAGGACCCGCACCGACGACGGCTACCGATATGCCATTACGCTCGGGGATATGCGGCTCGATAAATCCTTCCTGGAAGGCATGCTCGACAATGGAACACTCGTCTTCGCGGTTGGTGGTGGGTTCGTGTTCCATGAGATTGAGCACACAGGCCTTTTCGCAGAGGGCAGGACAGATGCGGCCTGTGAATTCGGGGAAGGGGTTGGTGGCGCTGAGCAGCCGGTAGGCCATCTCCCAGTCGCCTTTATAGAGTGCAGCGTTCCATTCGGGTGCTTTGTTGCCCAGCGGACAAGCCCAGTGGCAGAAGGGCACGCCGCAGTTCATGCAGCGCGAAGCCTGTTCGCGACGGTCTTTTTCGTTGAGCGTCTGTTCAACTTCGCCGAAGTCGTGGATTCGGTCGTTGAGTGGGCGGTATCCCGCTTCCTTGCGGTGAACGGTCAGAAATGCAGTATTCTCTTTCATGTTTATATTTGACAATTTTACTATTTTACTATTTCACGATTTTACGATTGGACAATTTTACTATTTTACGATTGGACTATTTTACTATTTCACTATTTTACTAATTTACAATTTGTATTTAACGCCAATTGTGAAATCGTGAAATTGTCCAATCGTCCAATAAAACTAGTAGTCGCGCTGCATGTCGGCAATCTTCTGCTGCAGCTTCTTCACCTGTTCTTCCTGGAGCACACGTTTGTACTCGATGGGGACTATCTGGATGAAATCCTCGACGTAGCGGTTCCAGTCGTCGAGCATGGTGCGGGCCAGTTTGCTTCCTGTGTAGAGATAGTGCTGGCGGATGAGCTCGTGGAGTTCCTTGCGATAGGAGTTTTCTTCGACGAGGTTGATTTCTACCATGTCCATGTTACAGAAGTAGTCGAAGTTGTGGTTCTTGTCCCAGACGTAGGCCACACCACCCGACATACCGGCGGCGAAGTTACGTCCGGTCTCGCCGAGCACCACTACGCGTCCGCCTGTCATGTATTCACAGCAATGGTCGCCAGCCCCCTCGATGACGGAAATGGCACCAGAGTTGCGCACGCCAAAACGTTCGCCCACCTTGCCGTTGACGTAGAGTTCGCCGGAGGTGGCTCCGTAGAGTCCGGTGTTGCCGGCAATGATGTTGTCCTCGGCGTTGAAGTTGGAGCGCACGGGCGGCAGGATGGCGATGCGTCCGCCGGAGAGTCCCTTGGCGAAATAGTCGTTGCATTCGCCCTCGAGCTTGAAGCTGACACCGTTGACGAGGAAGGCTCCGAACGACTGGCCGGCAGCACCCTTGAACTTCACGTTGATGGTGTTCTCGGGGAGTCCGGCGGCACCGTATTTCTCAGCAATGCGTCCGCTGAGCATCACGCCCGCGGCGCGGTCGGTGTTGCGGATGGTGAAGTCGAGGTTGACTTCCTCCTGTGCGTCGATGGCGCGCCGGGAAGCTTGGATGAGACGGGTGTCGATGACATCGCTGAGAAGCGTGTCGGACATTGCCGACGGGTGGTCTTGCCTGGCGCTGAGGGCAGCGCTGCCGTCGCCCTCCTTGAAGAGCAGTCGGTTCAGGTCTAACGTGCTGAACTTCTTGTTGCCGGTGGCGGCGTGGTTTTCGGTGAGCAGCTCGGTATGGCCGATGATGTCGGTCAGACGGGTGAATCCCATCTCGGCAAGATACTCGCGCACTTCCTGGGCAAGGAAGGTGAAATAGTTGACCAGGTATTCGTAGTGGCCGATGAAATGACGGCGCAGCTCGGGGTTCTGGGTGGCAACGCCCATGGGGCAGGTGTTCTGGTTGCACTTACGCATCATGACGCAGCCTAGCACAATCAGTGCCAGTGTGCCCACGGAGAACTCGTCGGCGCCGAGCAGGGCCATCACGATGACGTCGTGACCGGTCTTCAGCTGACCATCGGTCTGCAGGCGCACCTGACCACGGAGACCGTTCCTGACCAGTGTCTGCTGCGCCTCGGCGAGTCCTATCTCGGGCGAGATGCCGGCAAAGCGCATGCTGCTGGCGGGCGAGGCTCCCGTGCCGCCCTCGGCACCGCTGATGACGATGAGGTCGGCCTTGGCCTTGGCCACACCGGCGGCAATGGTGCCCACGCCGCTCTCGGCCACGAGTTTCACGCTGATGGCAGCCTTGGGGTTGACGTTCTTCAGGTCGAAGATGAGCTGCGCGAGGTCTTCGATGGAGTAGATGTCGTGGTGGGGTGGCGGCGAGATGAGCGAGATGCCGGGAATGCTGTGGCGCGTCCGGGCAATCACTTCGTTCACCTTGAAGCCCGGCAGCTGTCCGCCCTCGCCGGGCTTGGCGCCCTGGGCCACCTTGATTTGTATCTCCTCGGCGTTCACCAAGTATTCGGTGGTGACGCCGAAGCGTCCCGATGCCACCTGCTTGGTCTTGCTGGAGAGAGAGATGCCGTCGACGGTGGCGTGGAATCGCTCGCTGTCTTCGCCGCCCTCGCCGGTGTTGCTGCGAGTTCCCAGTTTGTTCATGGCTAGGCAGATGGCCTCGTGGGCCTCTTTGGAGAGTGCGCCGAAGCTCATGGCACCCACCACGAAATGCTTCACGATGCTCTCCACGGGCTCCACCTCGGAGATGTCGATGGGGTTGCGCTTGAAGTCGAAGAAGTCGCGGATGAAGATGGGCGCGTCTTTCTGGTCGGCCAGTCGGGTAAACTCTTTGTATTTCTGGTAGTTGCCGGTGCGGGTGGCCAGCTGCAGGGTGGCGATGGTCTCGGGGTTCCAGGCGTGGCGGATGCCGTCTTTACGCCAGTGGAACTGTCCGAGGTCGGGCAGGAACGAAGCGGCGTTGCTGCCGGCCTGACGACGGTATTCGGCTGCCTTTTCCTGGAAGGCCAAGGCATCGCGGGCAATGGTTTCAAGTCCGATGCCGCCGATGGTGCTGACGCTGGTGCCGAAATAGGTTTTCAGCAGACTCTCGGAAAGTCCGATGCTCTCGAAAATCTTGGCACCGCGGTAGCTGCGGATGGTGGAGATACCCATCTTGGCCATGATCTTCAGCAGTGCCTTCTTCATAGCCTTGATGTAGTTGGCCTCGGCAGTCTCGTAGTTCTCCTGCACCTTGCCGCGGCTGACCAGGTCGTCGAGCACGGCAAACGTCATGTAGGGACAGAGGGCGCTGGCACCATAGCCCAGCAGCAGGGCGGCATGCATGGTCTCGCGGATTTCGCCGCTTTCCACGATGAGTGCCGTCTGCACGCGCTTGCCCACGGAGATGAGATAGTGGTGGACGGCGCTCACGGCCAGCAGCGAGGGGATATAGCCGCCTGCAACTTCTCCCGAAGGCAGGTCGCACTTGTCGGTAAGGATGATGTAGTTGTAACCATCGTCGACGGCTTTCTCGGCATCCTTGCAGAGCTTGTCGAGGGCCACACGGAGGTCTTCGCCGGCCTGAGGATACTCTGATTCACCTGTCTGCGGATGAGTCTCGAAGGTCATCGGCAGCTTGATGGTGTTGAAACCCTTGTACCGGATGTTACAGAGAATGTCAAGCTGGGTGTTGTTCAGGATGGGATGGGGCAGTCGCACCATCTTGCAGTTGGTCTCGTCGGGGTTCAGGATGCCGGTGCCCACGCGTCCGATATATTCGGTGAGCGACATCACGAGGTTCTCGCGGATGGAGTCGATGGCAGGGTTGGTGACCTGTGCGAACTGCTGACGGAAATAGTTGAAGAACACCTGTGGCTTGTCGGAGAGCACGGCGAGCGGCGTGTCGTTGCCCATGGCTGCCGTGGGTTCCTGGCCGTTGACGCACATCGGCACGATGGTGTCGTCGATGTCTTCGCGACCGTAGCCGAACATGATTTCCTTTTCCAGCAGACGGTCGACAGCGTTGGGCACGTGACGGCCGCTCTTCAGTTTCTCGAGCTGTATGCGATTGGTGCTGAGCCACTGACGGTAGGGATGCTCGTGGGCGAGCTGCTCCTTGATTTCTCCGTCGTAGTAGATGCGCCCCTCCTGGGTGTCTACGAGCAGAATCTTGCCCGGCTGCAGGCGCCCTTTCTCAGCTATCTGTGAGGGGTCGAAATCCATCACGCCCACCTCTGATGCCACCACCATCATGTCGTTGGTGGTGATGGTGTAGCGCGCAGGACGCAGACCGTTGCGGTCGAGCATGCCACCGGCAAAGCGTCCGTCGCTGAAGAGCAGTGCGGCAGGTCCGTCCCAGGGTTCCATCAGGATGGAATGGTACTCGTAGAAGGCTTTGAGGTCTTCGGAGATGGGGTTCTTGTCGTTGAAGCTCTCAGGCACCATGACCGCCATGGCATGGGGCAGCGACAGCCCGCTCATGACAAAGAACTCGAACACGTTGTCGAGCGAGGCAGAGTCGCTCATGTCGGGCTGTATGATGGGCGAGATGTCGCGGATGTCGCCCAGCTGCTCGGAGTTGAGCACGCTTTCGCGGGCCTGCATCCATCCGCGGTTGCCACGGATGGTATTGATTTCGCCATTGTGGGCGAGCAGACGGAAGGGCTGGGCCAGCGACCACGTAGGAAATGTGTTTGTGCTGAATCGTGAATGCACCAGCGCCAGCCCTGAAGTGAAGTAACTGTTGGTGAGGTCGAGGAAATACTGGCGCACCTGAAGCGACGATAGCATGCCTTTGTAGACGATGTTCTTGCTCGACAGGGAGCACACATAGAAGTCTTTGTCGTCGATGCGCCGTTCTATCTTCTTCCTTATTATATAAAGGATACGGTCGAACTCGGGCACTCGGTCGTCGCTGATGCCCGTGACGAAAAGCTGCTTGATGTCGGGCTCGCTGGCCAGTGCCGTCTCTCCCAGACAGTCGGGGTTGGTGGGCACGTTGCGCAGATGCATCAGCGAAAGTCCTTCGCGCTCAATCTCCTCGATCATCACTGAGAGTATCTGCTGCTGGCGGACCGGGTCTTTGGGTAGGAAGACAAGTCCCGTGCCATACTTTCCCTTTTCGGGGACGGGGATGCCTTGCAGCAGAATGAACTCGTGGGGAATCTGCAGGAGAATGCCCGCACCGTCGCCAGTTTTGTTGTCGGCACCTTCGGCTCCGCGATGCCGCATGTTCTCGAGCACCTTCAGTGCGTTGTCTACCAGTTCGTGGCTCTTGTTGCCGTGGATGTTTACCACCATGCCCACACCACACGCGTCGTGTTCGTATTGGGCATCATACAATCCTTTATACATCATAAATCTGACTATTTGATTGCTAATATTGGTTGTTTGCTTGTCAATTTGACTGCAAAATTACGGATTATCTTTCTTTTTGCAAACTAAAACGTTGTTTTTGCTGACATTATTTTGTTTTGTTCTCCAGATTTCTAACAATTTATCGGATAACGGATGCTTTTTGTTTTCAAACTGAAAGCAGAACAACCCCGTATGCTTACAATTTGTAAATTTTGGCGCAAAAGAAGGTGCGGAATACTGAAAATAATCAAAAGTTGTATAAAATCATAAAAAAAACATGTCTTGGGATACAACTTTCCGAATTTTTTCTTATATTTGCGGTGAACAATAACCTTATATAATTAACCGATTAAAATTTCAGGGAGGACGGAACTATGAAACCAAAACCAAAGATGCACAACCAGGAAGAATACGAACTGGACAACATCTACAACGATGAAGGTCTGCGTTACGACGTATCGAGCAATACCACGATATGGTATAGCTGACGGCTGTCAATAAAACATCACCACATCCGCCTGCAAAAAGGCGGATGTTTTTTCCCGACAGTCAATATTCAACAACAATCAATCATAAAGAAAATGATGCAGGCAGGAGAAAAGGCACCGGAATTGCTGGGACGCGATGAGAACGGAAAGGAAATCAGACTCAGCGATTTCAGCGGCCGCAATTTGATACTCTATTTCTATCCAAAGGATTCCACCAGCGGCTGCACGGCGGAAGCCTGTTCGCTGCGCGACAACTATTCGGCGCTGACCCGACTGGGGTATGCCGTGGTGGGCGTGAGTGTTCAGGACGAAAAGTCGCACCGCAAGTTTATAGATAAAAACCAGCTGCCCTTCCCGCTGATTGCCGATACCGAAAACCGGCTGGTGGAGCAGATGGGCGTGTGGGGAGAGAAGTCGATGTACGGGCGGAAATACATGGGAACCTTCCGCACCACTTTCATCATCAACGGGGAAGGGGTGATAGAGAAGGTGTTCCAGCCCAAGGAGATCAAGACCAAGACGCACGCAGAACAGATACTGGATTTCATTAACGGACAAAATTGAATATAATGACTTTAGACGAAGTCGTCATGCGGCGCCAGAGTATCCGGAAATATGATGGGTCGGCAGTGACAAGAGAAGAGATTGAGCAGATGGTGGCGTGCGCACAGCTGGCTCCTTCGTGGAAGAACTCGCAGACGAGCCGCTTCCATGTGGTGCTGACTGCCGACAAGCTGCTTGAGGCACGGCAGAAAGGTATGCTTGGGCGCAACTTCGAGAAGACCGAAGGCGTTGGCGCCCTCATCGTCCAGACCTTTGTGGGCAATGTGGCAGGACACGACCTGCACGGCAATCCCGACAATGAGTTAGGCAACGGATGGGGATGCTATGATGCCGGCGCAAGCGGAATGCTGCTGCAGCTGAAGGCCACCGAACTGGGATTCGACACGCTTGTCATAGGCATCCGCGATGCCGAGGCGTTACGCACGGTGCTTGGGATTCCCGACGAGGAAATCGTTACCGCAGCCATTGCTGTAGGAAAGAGAAAGGAAGATGCCAACCGTCCGCCGCGGAAACCGCTCGACGAAATCGTAAGATTCTACTGATTCCGAAAGGCATTGGTCACTAAACAAAAAAAGGGGAGAAGCCTGTCAATAGGCTTCTCCCCAATAGTCGCATAGACGGCGCGCTTCCGCCTCGCTGAGCTGGACCACGGCCCCGTGTTTGGGAGATGTGAAGTTTTCGGTCTTCATGGTGGCTTCCTTCTGGCCTTTCTTCTTGGCGTTGAATTGGCCGAGAGGGGTGAAGGTCTTGAAATCGGTGGTCTCCACAAAACCGAAATTGTGTGTCTTCTGGCCGTAGCAGTCGTACATCAGCACCCATTTTTCCTCGCCGATGCGCTTCCACACATTGGGAGCCTCGCAGGCTGTGGGCTCAGGATCGAC
>JAFWQT010000166.1 GCA_017508965.1 Prevotella sp.
GGTAGGCGGGGCCATGACATCGATGGTAAGAATAGGACGTTGACACGACGTTTTCTTTGTAGCCTCAAATTCTCGCAAAATTTGAATCTGTCTATAAAGGAGCGATGAAATGACGTCCACGAAGGGCGTATCGAAATCGCTGTTCTGCCTTTTGTTGGGGTGGAACGAGTGTGAGATATGATTTGGGCGTGGGCTGACTTGCATTGCTTATCCTATAGACAGAGGCAATGCGAGAAGCCTGAGGCACAGGATAAGCGAGAGGTACAGATTTCCCACGTCTTTCTGTTTTCCAACCAAAACAAGTTTAACCGCCGAATCTTGGGGATTTCTATAGGCACAAAAATGTTATTCCTATGAGAAAGATTTTCTTTTCCTTGGTGGCCGCTGGCATAGCCTTGACGGCCAGTGCGCAGCAGACCGACAAGCAGATGGCAACGCTGCAAAGTGGCGACAGGACGACGGTGTACTATGGAGTGGACGCGCTGAAGCAGACATACCTCGCGGCTCCCGACACACTGGGCGTGATCACGCTGTCGGCAGGTGACTTCTATGCACCGGATGATATCAGCAAGTCGGTGGCCATCTACGGCGTAGGCTTCGAGCGTGACGAGACCACAGGCACGAACCCTACCAGGGTGATGGGCAGCATCGTATTGAAACCGGAAGACACTGAAGACGAAGACGGTCAGACCATTTACGGCGGGAAGCACGTCAATGGCGTTCACCTGGAGGGACTCTACGTTGATGATTATATTATTCTTGGGAATGATGATAATGTACCCATTTGCAATATGACAATTGCGAAATGTCATGCTCAAAACATTGACATTTCTGCTCCAGCAGTCGACATTGTCATCCGTCAAAGTCATTCAGGGTTAATTTCTGGTAAGTCTGCAATGCGGATGCAGAATTGACCATTACCAATACAGCTGGCCAAGTGTTGGTTCGTCAGTCCATCGGCCGTGGAAGCACCTCGTTCACGTTGCCAGCGGGAATCTATCTGGTGGGAGTCGGCAGATCTTCCATTACGAAAGTCCTGGTGCCATAGTGAAGTGAGAAATGGTAAATGAGAGGTAAGAAGTATGGTTACATCCTGCGTCGTTGCTGGGAGTGTAACCATACTTCTCACCTCTCACTTAAACAGCGAGAAGTTCACGCTGCCGTAGCTGCGGTGTTCCACGAAGTTGGGATGAGTGGAGAAATCGTTGTCGTGGCCATGCTCGAACACGAAGATGCCACCGGGGGCCAACAGATTCTTTCCTAATACCAAGTCGGGAATCTGCGGGAGCTCTTTCAGGGCGTAGGGCGGGTCGGCAAAGATGAAGTCGAACTGCTGGTGGCAACCTTTGATAAATCGGAACACATCGGCCCGCAACGGCAGACAGCTATGTTCGTCGAGTTTCTTCAGACAGTCGCAGATGAAACGATGGTGGTCGCGGTCCAGCTCCACGCTCACCACCTGGCTGCAGCCTCGCGACAGCAGCTCCAGCGTGATGCTGCCTGTGCCAGCAAAGAGGTCGAGGGCGCGCAGCCCCTCGAAGTCAAGATAACCCATGAGCACGTTGAAAATATTCTCCTTGGCAAAGTCGGTGGTGGGCCTTGCCTTGAAGGTGCGAGGAATGTCAAAGTGCCTCCCCTTGTATTTCCCTGTGATGATTCTCATCCGTCTTAATTCTGGTTTTCTAATTCGTAATGACGTTATTTCGTTATAACGTTATTCCGTTATTTCGTCAAAACGTTATTACGTCATTGATAATTCTCACCGTCCTTTAGCCAGTAGCGTTTGCAGGTCGAAGGGCATACCCTTGATGGCTGTTACCGGATGCTGGCCAAAGTCGGCGGCGGGGTTCACCATCATCACCTTCTTCAGGAATCGGCGCAACATGCCGAGCGTCTCCTCCTGTTCAGGGATGTCGCCCATCAGGTGCAGTTCGTCGTCGTCTTGACTCATGGCCAGCTGGTTCCACACGTAGGTGATGAAGAACACGGCATCCTTCACGTGAGCGGCCTCGTAGCTGTTGCAGAAGCGGAAACGGTGTTGCTGGAAGGCGAACAGCTCCAGCCTTTTCTCGTGGAAATAGGCAAATAGCTTCTTCCTCATGCCGGTGAAGCTCCGCTGGTGCATATAGCGCCACACGGGCTGCATCATCGCCAGCAGTCGCACGTCGCGGAAATGGTCGTCGAGCACCAGTCGCAAGTCCTTGTTTATCGAGAACACTGCCACGGTATTCAGGTCGGGCAACACGTTGAAGCACACGGTCTCCTGCTCTCGACTGGGGTAGGCGTGGTGGTGCATGGCCTCCATGGTTTGCTCGCTAAACAGCTCCACGGGCACCATCAGCACCTCATTATCTAATAATACGCGCACGCGCGGAGGCACTGTCAGCAGCAGGTCGCTTTGCTTGAAGGCCTCGCGCAGGTTGGCGGCCATGCTGACGCCGCTCTTCACCACATAGGGTTCGAAGATCAGGGCATCGCCAGCGTCTTGTGCCAGAATCATCAAGCTGTTGCGCCCAATGCGGAGGGTGAGGCGGCGTGAGGGATTAGCTATCTCGTTCATCATTCTGTTCGTTTGGTTGTTCGCTTTTCTGCTGTTCGTGCATCACGCTGCGCACGCAAAGGGCGAGCAGCACGGCTGCCAGCAGCGCCAGCAAGGCGGTGGTCCACTTCTCAGTATGCTTCATTTCGCTTGCAAAGTTACAAAATAACGAGAGAAATGCAAAAGAAAAGTTCGCTTTTCTTTTGCTTTTCGCTTGCTTATTCGTACCTTTGCATGCAAATTATTAATTGATTAAGTCATGGCATTGAAATGTGGTATCGTGGGCTTGCCCAATGTGGGCAAGAGCACGCTGTTCAATTGTCTGTCGAGTGCGAAGGCGCAGGCAGCCAATTTCCCCTTTTGTACAATAGAACCCAACGTGGGCGTAATCACCGTGCCCGACGAGCGGCTGACAAAGTTGGCCGAGCTGGTGCACCCAGGACGCATCGTCCCGGCAACGTGCGAGATAGTGGACATCGCCGGCTTGGTGAAGGGCGCTTCGAAAGGCGAGGGACTGGGCAACAAGTTCTTGGGAAACATCCGTGAGACTGATGCCATCATACATGTGCTGCGCTGCTTCGAGGACGACAACATCACCCACGTTGACGGCACCATCGACCCCATCCGCGACAAGGAGATCATCGACACCGAGCTGCAGCTGAAAGACCTGGAGACCATCGAGGGTCGTCTGGCAAAGACCGAGAAGGCTGCCGCTGCAGGCAACAAGGACGCAAAATTGGAAGTAGGGGTGCTGAAAGCCTACAAGGAGGCGCTCGACCAAGGCAAGAACGCCCGCTTGGTGGAGTTCGACACCAAGGACGAGCAGGACTGCGCCCGCAATCTCTTCCTGCTGACGAGCAAGCCCGTGCTCTATGTTTGCAACGTGGCCGAAGCTGATGCCAAGAGTGGCAATGCTTGGACTCAGAAAGTGGAGGCACTGGCACGCGAGGAGGGCGCCGAGATGATGGTCATCGCCGCCAAGACCGAGGAGGACATCGCCGAGCTGGAGAACTACGACGACAAGCAGCTGTTCTTGGAGGAGCTGGGACTGGAGGAGAGCGGCGTGAACCGTCTTATAAAGAAGGCCTACGCCCTGCTGAACCTCGAGACCTTCATCACCGCCGGTCCCATGGAGGTGAAGGCCTGGACCTACAAGCGGGGCTGGAAGGCGCCGCAGTGCGCTGGCGTTATCCACACCGACTTCGAGAAGGGCTTCATCCGTGCCGAGGTCATCAAGTACGACGACTACATCAAGTATGGCAGCGAGGCCGCCGTGCGCGAGGCCGGCAAGATGGGTGTCGAGGGCAAGGACTACATCGTCCAGGACGGCGACATCATGCACTTTCGCTTCAACGTGTGAATCGTATCAAGTCGTTTGTCATCAAATAATCAGCCGAAAGTTTTGCGCTTTCGGCTTTTTTGCTTAATTTTGCGCCAAATATTTTGAGGTAATATATGAAAGAAAGAACTTTTGTCAGTTTCGACTGGGCATTGAAGCGTATCCTGCGCGACAAGGCCAATTTTGGCGTGCTTGAGGGCTTCCTCACAACGTTGCTGAAGTTCAACGTGAAGATACACCGCCTTTTGGAGAGTGAAAGCAACAAGGAACGCAATGAGGCCAAGTATAACCGTGTAGACCTTTTGGCTGAAGACGGGCAGGGGGAACTGGTACTGATTGAAGTGCAAGGCGAGCCAGAGTTTGCCTATTTCCAGCGAATGCTCTTCGGGGCCTCGAAGCTTGTCACCGACTATATCAACGGAGGGCAGAACTATGAGAATGTCAAAAAGATATACTCTGTTAATATTGTGTACTTCGACCTTGGCCAAGGCGACGACGTGGTGTACCAAGGCAAGACGGAGTTTCGAGGAATACACAATGGCGACCTGCTGCGCCTCAGTCCTTATCAGCGACAGAAATTCAACGTCAGCGATGTCTATCAACTATATCCTGAATACTATATCCTGAAGGTGAATGATTTCAATAAATGGTCGCGTGTGCCGTTGGACCAGTGGCTTTATTTCCTCTGCACGAGCGACATCCCTGAAGACGCGGACGCTCCTGGACTGAAAGAGGCTCGTGAGAAACTGGCAATCATGAAGATGACCCGCGAGGAGCAACGAGCCTACGACAGCTATAGGATGAGTCTCCATATTCTTGAGAACACCATGGAAACTGCTCGCGGCGAAGCGATGCTTGAAGGCCATGCAAAAGGCTTGGAAGA
>JAFWQT010000167.1 GCA_017508965.1 Prevotella sp.
CTGAAGAAAAAAGTGGAGGAACATGCCGACGACATCCGAATGAGCTATTTCCTTGCCACCATTAAAACCGACGTGCCCATCGACCTCGACCTCGACGCCCTTACGATGAAGGAACCCGACAAGGAACAACTGGGCAAACTCTTCGCCGAATTGGAGTTTAAGACGCTGGCAGAGCGCATTCTTAAAAAATCGGAAAAAATCACAAAAACCGCTAACCAGCAGCTCTCTCTATTTGAAGAAAATCCTACCGAGGAGGCAGGAAGTGAAAAATTTTCGAGTTTTGAGACCATTAAAACCGTTAATCACAACTATCAATTGATTGATAATGAGGAAGAAATGTTCCGTCTTCGTGATTTTTTATTGACAAAAAATTTTTTAAGTTTAGACACGGAGACGACTTCGACCAACGCTATCGAGGCAGAATTGGTGGGTTTGAGCTTCTCGGTGGAGCCTCACAAGGCGTTTTATGTGGCCGTGCCAAAGGAACGTGAAGAGGCAATAAAAATTGTTAATCTTTTCAAACCGATTTACGAAGACACGAAAATTTTGAAAATTGGGCAGAACTTGAAGTATGATTTGGAAGTTTTAAGAAATTATAACGTTCAGTTACAACCTCCCATGTGGGACACGATGATTGCCCATTATCTTATCCAGCCCGAGCTGCGCCACAACATGGACTTCATGGCCGAAGCCTACTTGGGCTATCAGACGGTGCACATCGACGAGCTGATAGGTCCACGCGGCAAAAACCAGAAGTCGATGCGCGACCTCACCCCCACCGAGGTCTATGAGTATGCCTGCGAGGATGCCGACATCACCCTGCAGCTGAAGAACGTGCTGGAACCTGAGCTGAAGAAGAACGAATGCGAACGGCTGTTCTACGACATTGAGATGCCCCTGATGCCCGTGCTGGCCGAGATGGAGATGACCGGCGTGGTGCTCGACACCGATGCCCTACGCCAAACATCCAAAGACCTCACCGCACGTATGAACGAAATTGAGGCACGCATTTATGAACTGGCGGGTGAGCAATTCAACATCTCCTCGCCTCGACAGGTGGGCGACATCCTGTTCGGAAAGATGAAGATTATTGATAAACCCAAGAAGACCAAGACGGGACAGTATGTCACCTCGGAGGACGTGCTGACGCAACTACAAGGCAAGCATGAGATTGTGGCGGACATCCTTGCCTTCCGTGGACTGAAGAAACTTCTTTCGACCTATGTTGACAACCTGCCTGGACTCATCAACAAACGCACAGGACATATCCACACCTCGTTCAACCAATGCGTCACCGCCACGGGACGACTGTCGTCGAGCGACCCAAATCTGCAAAACATTCCCGTGCGTGGCGAAGACGGAAAGGAGATTCGCAAGGCATTTGTGCCAGAGCCTGGTAGCCTGTTTTTCTCAGCCGACTACAGCCAGATAGAACTGCGGGTGATGGCCCACCTGAGCGGCGACGAGCACATGATTGCAGTGTTCCGCGAGGGCAAAGACTTGCACGCCGCCACCGCCAGCACCATCTATAAAAAAAGCATCGACGAGGTGACACGCGACGAGCGCACGAAGTCGAAACGAGCCAACTTCGGCATCATCTACGGCATCACCGTCTTCGGTTTGGCCGAACGCCTCGGCATCAGTCGTGATGAGGGCAAACAGCTCATCGACGGATTCTTTGAGACCTTCCCACGTGTACACGACTATATGGAGCGTGCAAAAGCCGAGGCACGCCAGCGCGGCTATGTGGAGACCCTCTTCGGCCGCCGCCGCTACCTGCCCGACATCCTTTCGCAGAACGCCACGGTGCGCGGATTCGCAGAGCGCAATGCCATCAATGCCCCCATACAGGGCACAGCCGCCGACATCATCAAGGTGGCCATGATCCGCATCCATCAGCGCTTCAAGGACGAAGGCATCCGCAGCAAGATGATTCTGCAAGTGCACGACGAACTGAACTTCAGCGTGTTGCCCGAAGAGAAGGGTAGGGTAGAGGCCATCGTCATCGAGGAAATGCAGAACGCCCTCGCCCTCAGCGTGCCCCTCGTGGCCGACTGCGGCTGGGGCGAGAACTGGTTAGAGGCGCATTAACTGTTCTGTCGCCACCACCACACCGACGAGATGGTCGGCGCACTGCGGCTGTTGGAGCGGCGGGGGGATATTTTGGTGTTTTTGGTGAGCGTTTTCAACTGTGGGGTCAGGTGCATCCTCATCTGCTGAAAGGCGTTGAGCACACATCTATGAAAATAAATGAGAGAATCTTTGTTATTTCAGGAAATAAAACGTAACTTTGCGGTGTCAAAGCCACTAAGGGTTATGCTGACCGAGTATTATGGCACAAGAGGAAAAGAAAAGGCGGGGCTACGCCGTAGGCGTGCAGATGTTCGACTGGATTCGCGAACGCGGCTCCATGTATGTCGACAAGACGGAATACGTGTGGAAGATGGTGTCGACCGATGCCGTCAATTTCTTCTTGAGTCGCCCACGACGCTTCGGCAAGTCGCTGCTGATTGACACCCTTCGCTGCTATTTCGAGGGAAGGAAGGAACTGTTCGAGGGCTTATATATATACGACAAGGAGAAGGAGTGGCGACAATACCCCGTCATCCGACTCGACCTCAGCAACGGCAAGTACTACGAGAAGGAGCGAGTGCACGGCACCATCAGCAGCATCCTGCGCGACCATGAAAAACGATGGAAAACGACCGTCTACGATGAATACAACTATGACGACCGACTGAAAAACATCATCCATGCCGCTTACGAGCAGACAGGCCAGAAGGTGGTCATCCTCATCGACGAGTACGACGCCCCAATGCTCGACAGCATCACCAACTGGGAGTTGCAGGACTACATCCGCGACCGCATCCGCAATCTGTTCTCGCCCTTGAAGGCCCAGGCGCAGTATCTGCGCTTTGTGTTCCTGACGGGCATCTCGAAGTTTTCGCAGCTCTCGGTGTTCAGCGAACTCAACAACCTGCAGCAGCTCACCTTCGACCCTGCCTACGAAGCCGTCTGCGGCATCACCCATGAGGAAATGCTCACCCAGCTGAAACCCGACATCGAGCTGCTGATGGAGACTCTAAATAGAGACTATGCCCGTTATCAACTGCACTACAGCTATGAAGACATCGTGTCCAAACTGAAGGAGATGTACGACGGCTATCATTTCTCCGACCATTTTACTGACGTGTATTGCCCTTGGAGCCTGGTAAACGCCTTTGCAATGAAACGTATCATGAACTTCTGGTTTTCCACCGGCACACCTACCATGCTGGTCAACGTGATGCGACAGCACAGCATCAGCTTGCAGCAGATAGAGCACATCAGTGTGAACCTGCGCCGTTTCGATGCTCCCACGGAGCGCATCAGCGACCCCATTCCCGTGCTGTTCCAAAGCGGCTACCTGACGCTGAAGAGCTACAACCCGCTGGAAAACGAATATGAGTTGGGATTCCCCAACGGCGAGGTGCGCGAAGGATTTGCCTACTCGCTCTATAAATACTATATGGAGGACTATGTGGGTAGCGACGATGCTTTGGGCAATGCCTTCAAGCGTCTGCGCCGCAGCGACATCACGTTCGAGCAGTTTGTTGATACCATCCGCCGCTGGTACGCTGGCATCCCTTACTCCATCACCGACAAGAACCAAAACGAACAGCTCTACCAGTCGCTCATCTATGCCGCGCTGATGGCCTTCGGAGCCGACGTGCAAGCCGAGGACCAGACGTCCGACGGCCGCATGGACATTGCCCTGAAGCTGCCACAAGCCATCTACATCCTTGAACTGAAGTATGGCAAGAGCGCCGACAAGGCCACCGACCAGATCATCACCAAAGACTACGCCGTGCGCTTCGCCGCCGATAGCCGACCGGTGTGGGCCGTGGGCATGAACATCAGCGAAGACCGCCGCACCATCGACCAATACAAGATTGTACAGGTGAAATAAGTATTATCTTTGCATTTAAAACATCAGCATACCATGACACAAATAGAAAGAAGATACCCAGTAGGCATTCAGACGTTCTCGGAAATCATCCAGGGAGGATACGTTTATGTTGACAAGACTGACTTGATGTGGCAGCTACAAAACGCGTCGAAATTCATATTCCTCAGCCGACCGCGCCGCTTCGGCAAATCACTGCTCACATCAACGTTCCACTCGTTCTTCGATGGTGAGAAAAAGCTTTTCGAGGGTCTGAAGGTGATGCAGCTCGAAAAGGAGTGGATTAAATACCCTGTGCTGCACTTCGACATAAGCCGACTGAAGTACAAGGCCGTCAGCCTCTATGCCGCTGAGCTGAACCGCCAGATGCAGAAGTACGAGGAGGAATTTGGCTCGAACCCAGCGGAAGCCACACCAGGCATGAAGTTGGCGGGCATCATAGAGCGGGCATGGAAGAAGACCGGCAGACGGGTGGTGGTCATCGTTGATGAGTACGATGCACCGCTGCTGGAGCACTTGCACGAAGATGAGCAGCTGAAGGAGGTGCGGGCCATCATGCAGGAGTTCTATCAGCAACTGAAGGCTGGCGAGGAGCACATCCGATTCTGCTTCATCACAGGCATCACCAAGTTTTCGCAACTTAGCATCTTCTCTACCATCAACAACCTGACGAACATCTCGATGGTGCCTAAGTTTGCGGCCATCTGCGGTATCACAGAGGAGGAACTGATAACCACTCTCAAAGAAGATATTGAGATACTGGCCGAGAAATGCCATTGCAGCGCTCAGCAGATGCACGAACAGCTGAAGACCATGTACGACGGCTACCGTTTCAGTGAAGAGTCGCCGGAAATCTATAATCCATTCAGTCTGCTGAAAGCTTTTGCAATGGAAAAGGTTGGTTCCTATTGGTTCGAGAGTGGCACGCCCACATTCCTCATTCATCAGTTGGAACGCTTCCAGACCGACATCACCACGATGGACAGCATCGAAGCAGATGCCATCGCCTTCGACCAGCCGACCGACGCGCTGGAAGACGCTCTGCCACTGCTCTATCAGGCGGGTTATCTCACCATCAAGGACTATGATGCCACGACCGAGATGTACACCCTGGCCCTACCGAACAAAGAGGTGCGCACAGGACTCATCAGAGGACTCATCCCACGCTATCTCGGTCTGAACTCCAGGGATGCGCAGGGATTTGCCGTCCGTCTGTGGAAGGCGTTGAGGGTTGACGACATCGAGCAGGCACTGCAAGAGATGAAGTCGTATCTGGCCTCGCTGCCCTACGTGGAAGGCTTTAAGAAGAAGCTGGAAGACCCTGCCACACGCGAAGGATTCTA
>JAFWQT010000168.1 GCA_017508965.1 Prevotella sp.
GTGACGGCATCCAATGTGATCGAAGCCGGGCTGGACGCGCCGACGATCGTCGACCGTGACACTCTCATCGTTCCCGTCAGCCTGTCGGAGGATCTGACGGACATGAAGTCAGCCTCATTTGCCATGTGTAGTCTGTCCGCCAATGCCTTCAACTCCTTACTGGCATGCATCTTAGGATTCTGAGTCAGATAGCGTCTGATAATCTGTTTCATGTGGGATTGCTTGGTAATTTTGTAAACAATTGCTACACAAGGATTTGCGCAATATACTCAAAGTTGAAAGGTACAAAAAAGTGCATTAGGGCAAAATGGTAAATCTATGAGTTTTGCACAGCAAAACGAGTCTTCAAAAGTAAGAAAGATTTAACAAATCGTTAAGATTATTTAACTTTTAATTTTGGGGTATTTTTGCCATTTGCTAAGTCTGTTTGCCATTGAAGAACTCATCATAAACAAATATCGCTAACTATTTTTTTCCATCAGTAATTTGTATACACCTTTCAGTAATTTGTTTAGTGCCAGTTTGACAAAATCACCGTAACTTTGCAGCATGATTCAATAACACCGCGAAACTCTGCGGCGAGAGCAATTAAAACAAATCCTTAATTAAACGTACATTATGAAGAGAACAATTATCATTACAGGTGGTACAACAGGTATCGGTAAGGCTACGGCTTATCAGTTTGCAAAGAACGGTTGGAATGTGGTCATCACAAGCAGAAGCGAAAAGAAGGGTAACGCCTTTGTCGAGGAAGCCAAGAACGAGGGGCTGGATATGACCTTTTTTCAGTTGGATGTGACGAAAGAGGAGCAGGTGGCTCAGGTCATCGAGCAGACGGTGGCAAAGTTCGGCAAGCTGGACAGCATCGTCAACAACTCGGGAATCTCGCTGGGTGCCGCACCCCTGGCCGACACCGAGACGGAGGAGTTCAAGCAGCAGCTGGACACGAACGTACTGGGCGTTTACTATGGCATGAAGTACGCTATCCGCGCCATGCTGAAGACTGGCGGCGGCACGATTGTCAACCTAGCATCTATCGCTGGACTCAACGGACTTATCTATACCGCACAATATTGCGCATCGAAGCACGCTGTAGTGGGACTCACCAAGGCAGCTGCCATCGACTACGCCCAGCAGGGCATCCGCATCAACGCCGTTGCTCCCGGTGCCATCAAGACCGACATTCTGAAGAATGCCATCGACGCCGGTGCCTACGACGAGAAGGGCATTGCCGCCATCCATCCGATGAACCGCATGGGCGAGGTGCAGGACATTGCTCTGGCCATCTATTACCTGGCAAGTCCCGACAACAAATTCCTGACGGGAACCATCCTCAACGTTGACGGCGGATATAATTGCAAATAGAATGGAACTGATTGACTACACAAACAAATGGGTGACAGGCGAAATCCAAGAGGATTTGGCTATGATAGCAGGAGGCACGATATGCCTTCTGCTTGCCCTTGTAGCTTGGCGCTGGGGTACGTCGGAGTCGGCTCGCGCCATCATCCTGCCGCTGACGGTGGTGGCAGTCATCCTTATTGCACTCGGAGGCTCGTTGGCCTATAGCAACCACACGCGCCAGAAGCTGTTCGTGGAGCAATATCAGGAGTCACCGCAGAAGTTTCTGGAGAGCGAGAAAGCCCGCGTGGACGATTTCATGAAGATATATCCGCAGACCATCATCGTCTCTGTCGTCATGATGGTCATCGCCATCTGCGTGTTTGCCTTCTGCGATAAGCCCTGGCTCCGTGCTTCCGCATTGGCACTCATCCTAATAGCTCTTGCCGCCCTGACCATCGACTTCTTCTCAAAGGAGCGAGGTGTTATCTATCAGCAGGAGCTGGATAGCATAAAGATAGAAAAAGTGGGATAATAATCATTATCTTCAGAAATCTTTGTATCTTTGCACCATGAAGATGAAACAAATATATTTTCCCACGGTGTCGGCATTCATGCATGCCCTCGGACGCGACGATGTGCGCCACCCGCTCATTGAGGTCATCCATCTTGATGACCTTGCCGATTGCAGCTCGTTCAGTAACACACGCTATACGTTTGGATTCTACTGCGTGGTCTATAAGGATGCGCGCTGCGGCACCGTTCGCTACGGGCGCAATGAGTACGACTACGACAACGGCACGCTGCTTTTCTTCGCCCCCGAGCACGATGTTGAACTTGGCACACTCGAACAGAGCTACAAGGGTGTGATGCTCATCTTCTCACCGACGCTGATGCAGGGGCTGTCGATGTCGCCCTACACCTTCTTCGGATATTCGGTCAACGAGGCTCTGCACGTCTCGGAGCGTGAGCGCCAGCAATTGTACGACATCCTCGGCAACATCGAGATGGAGCTGGAGCGCAGCATTGACCGTCACACCCGCCAGTTGATGGCACAGAATATCTCGCTGATACTGAATTACTGTGTGCGCTTCTACGATCGCCAGTTCATCACCCGCGAACCCATCGACAGCCAGCTCATGCAGCGTTTCACCATCCTGCTCGAGGATTATTTCGCCCATGGACTTGCCGCCCGTCAGGGAGTGCCCACCGTGCGTTATTTTGCTGATGCGCTTAACCTCTCGGCCAACTACTTCGGCGACCTCGTAAAAGCCCAAACAGGCAATAGTCCGCAGCAGCTCATCCAGCAGCAGCTCATCGCTCAGGCCCGCCACCGCCTCACCACAACCACCGACACCGTCAGCCAGATAGCCTATGCCCTCGGCTTCGAGTATCCCCAATACTTCTCGCGCCTGTTCAAGAAGCATACTGGCCAGACACCGCAGGAGTTTAGAAAGGTAGGGTAAGCATCATTTGGGGGCATTGCAGAAGGTTCGAAAATCGGGTAAAAACAGGGTTCTTGTACCGCTATTGTATCTCGGACGCTCTAAGTGTCTGGGATTCAATGGCGGTTAATAATTCAAAGTCAAC
>JAFWQT010000169.1 GCA_017508965.1 Prevotella sp.
CGCCGCATCATGGATGTTGCAGGCATGACACCGGCGGATTACCGGGCCCTCTTCACGCGGGATATGTGACCGTGGGTGAACTCATTTTCAATTTAAGTATTAAAGAATTATTAATAACGATGAAAAAGTTTTTTCTTTTCGTCCTGCTGGCCATTTCAGCAACGGCGACAATGGCTCAGATCAACCCCAAGCCAGGCTACGTGATCACGAACAACGGTGATACCATCAGGGGCACTATCGACTTCCTTTCCAACAAGAAACTTTCGAGACAATGCGTGTTCTGGGCCGATGGAGAAAGCGAGGCCAAGACCTACAAACCCGGCGAGATTGAAGGCTTCAGGTTCACCAACAACGGCAAGTATTTCGTGACGAGACGGTTCGAACTCTTCGGCGAGTCGCAGCTTTACTTTGCCGAATTTATGGTTCAGGGTATGATGAACCTCTACTGTGTGGCCGACACTTATGACGAATACTTCTTCTTCGAACGCGACGACGGCGAGATGGCCCTGTTGACCAACAAGTCGTTCATGTCATCGTCGTCGATTCATGAATCGGATGACATAAAGCAGGAGCAGAAGGAACAGGTGGGCCGGGTGAAACTCTTGCTGAAAGACTCGTGGAAGGCTTGTCACGACATGGACGACAGCTTCTTGTCGAGACGGAAACTGGTTGACGTGGTGCGCGACTATCACAACGACGTGTGTACCGACGGCGGCACGTGCATGGTGTATGAATACAAGGAATCGTCCGACAAGATGAAAACCCACATCAAGCCTTTTGCCGGCTATGCTTACTTTTCGCATGAGCGGACAGAGGCCCAGAACCTGCCCGACGAGAACTATCATGGCGGCGTGCTTGAAGTCGGCTTGGGCGTGGAAGTGGATATCGAGCGCGTGATGCGGGGCGGCAGCGTGGAGTTTGGCGTGATATATTCACCTAAGACGAAATTCGAGCACGACACAAAGGTGAAGGGAGGCATCGAGCCTTCGCACACCACCTACGAGAAAAGCCGGTGGACTGTCTTCCTGGGCATGGTCAAGCGCTTTGGCAAAGGAAAGATTCAGCCGCTGGTTCGTGGCGGCGGTTTCTACGTGTTTCATCGTGGAAACCACGAAACCAGAATATATCAGCAAAAGCAGATAGTGGACATCGATTGGGATCCCACCACCCACTACGGAGTCTATCTCGGCGCTGGCGCCCAGATGCCCGTAGGCAATCATTTCGTCCGGCTGCATGCCGACTGGTTCAAGTCTCTGCAGGCTTCGGGCAATATGATGAAATGGGGACTTACCGCTGAGTTCGCTCTGTAATGGTTTTATCTTTTCCTTGCACGGAAGTAAAGCATGGCACCCTCTACGTGGAAGTCGAGGATGTCGTAGTATGGCTCCAGCCGGCGGCGGACATCGCTGGCTGTATCGAATGGTGGCGTAAACCACCCCATGCGCGTCATCACAGTGCGGGCAAGCCAATCGGCCACCTTCTGCTCTCCGGCTATATAGAAACAGGCAAGCAGTTCGCCACCGGGTTTCAACGTGCGTAAAATCTCTGCGTATGCCTTCTTTTTGTCGGGAAACACATGGAGACCGTTCATACAGAGAATGTAATCGAAAGTATTGTTATCGAAGGGCATGCTGCCCACGTCGCCTTGTAGGGTGTGGCAATGGGTGATGCCCGCCTCACGGAATCTGCTTTCCGCACGGTCAAGCATGTCCCGGCTATAGTCCAGGCAGGTGATGTCGGTCTGTTTCATTCGCTTGTATTTCTCTGTAGTAAACACGGCGGTACCCACGGGCACGTCGAGCAATTTGCCGCTGAAATCATCCGGAATCCAACCCAGCACCCTGCGGGCAATCTCGTTGTCGTCGACTCCGCCCCAGAGAAGTTTGAAATACACCCGGCTCCACCACTTGCCCTGTGTGATGGCATCGTCGTAGAAACTCTTGCTAAACCGATACGATCTTTTAATTTTGTCTGCCATAATTAGTCACTTTTGTCTTTTCGCCGGCAAAATTACAGCAAGAGCGGCGCAACTCGGTTGCAAAGTGTTCCTTTGAATCATTTTCTCGTCGGATAATCGTGTTTCTCGAGAATTTTGCCTAAATTTGCACACAATATGAACGTACAGATAGAAGAGAGCTGGAAACAGCATATTGGGACGGAGTTCGAGAAGCCGTATTTTAGTCAGCTGGTTGACTTCGTCAGGCAGGAATATGCCACGACGGCCTGCTACCCGCCGGGACGCGAGATATTCAATGCCTTCAACTTGTGCCCGTTTGACCGTGTGAAGGTGGTGATTATCGGGCAGGATCCCTATCATGAGCCCGGCCAGGCCGAAGGACTCTGCTTCTCGGTGAAGGACGGGGTGATGATGCCGCCCTCGCTTATCAATATCTTCAAGGAAATCAATGCCGACCTGGGCACGGCTATGCCCCGCTCGGGTTCGCTGCGCCGATGGGCTGAGCAAGGCGTGCTCTTGCTGAACGCCACGCTCACGGTGAGGGCCCATCAGGCCGGTTCGCATCAGCGCCGTGGCTGGGAACAGTTCACGGATGCCGTCATCCAGTCGGTGGCCCGCGAAAAAGAGCATGTGGTGTATATGCTGTGGGGCGGCTTTGCCAAGACGAAGGCGGCCTTTGTGAACCAGGCCACCAATCTAGTATTGCAGAGTGCTCATCCGTCGCCGCTGAGTGCCAACCGCGGTGGATGGTTTGGCAATCATCATTTCTCGCGTTGTAACCAATATCTCCAGCAGACGGGCCAAGAGCCTATACAATGGTGAACCCACCCTTTGTCCCTCCCGAGGGGAGGGAACTATAATACCGAACTCACTATGAATAATAACGAAGATTTCTCTAAGGGTAATCAGAATCCTTCCCCTCGGGAGGGACAAAGGGTGGGTTCAATTCCCCCCATTATAGATGTGAACGGTGTGCTGATTTCTTCTGAAATCATCACCGAACGCTTTTGCTGCGACCTTGAATCCTGCAAGGGCGCCTGCTGTGTGGAAGGCGATGCCGGAGCACCCGTTACGCTCGATGAAATCGGCGAAATTGAAAACGTCTTGGATATAGTGTGGGGCGACATGACGGCTTCAGCCCAGGCCGTAGTGGATAGGCAAGGCGTGGCTTATACCGACCAGGAAGGTGAATTGGTGACAAGCATCGTGAACGGCAAGGACTGCGTGTTCACCTATTATGAAGACATTTTTCCTGACTCCCTCCCTAACAGGGAGGGTCGGGGTGGGTCTCCTTGTTGCCTCTGTGCATTGGAAAAGGCCTACAGGGCAGGCCGCTCGAAGTTCTGCAAACCTATCAGCTGCGCGCTCTATCCCATTCGCGAGAAACGTTTCAGCAGCGGACTGATCGGTCTGAACTACCACAAATGGAGCGTTTGCGAATGTGCACGAAAAAAGGGCAGGGAACTAGACCTGCCCGTATATAAGTTCCTGAAAGACCCGCTTGCCCGCCGTTTCGGACAAGAATGGTACGACGAACTGGAAACCATCGCGAAGGAACTGGATAAAATGATGGGCTAAAAAACTTATCACTCATCACTTATCACTTATCACTTCAGTTTTGTTCGCTTGCCTGCTTTCAGCCTTATAGTTTTGCTAATGCCGTTGTAGTGAACGGTGGCTTTCCCGCCTTTCTTGCTAAAGAATGAGGCAGTCTTCACTTTCCCGTTTTCCCAGGTCATGCTGACTTCTATGCCGCCACGGGCGCAAATTCCGCTTACGCTGCCGTCCTGCCATTCCTTAGGAAGGGCCGGGAGTAGTTCAATATCAATGTCGGAAGATGTTATCCTTGACTGCATCAGCATTTCGCAGACGCCGGCTGTTCCGCCGAAGTTGCCGTCTATCTGGAAAGGCGGGTGTGCATCGAAGAGGTTAGGATAGGTGCCGCCTCCATGTCTATAGTTCGGTGTCTTATCCAGTTCAGGTGCCACGGCAGTGAGCAGCTTACGGTAGATTTGGTATGCCTTCTCCCCATTATGGAGCCGTGCCCAGAGGTTGATGCGCCAGCCTGTGCTCCAGCCGGTGGTCTCGTCGCCTTTTTCTATGAGCGTCTGCTCGCAGGCTTTCAGTAGCGAAGGTTCCGACAGGTGGCTGCCGGGATAGAGTCCGATGAGATGACTCTGATGGCGGTGCTTCGGGTCCCAGTCGCGCCAGTCGTAGTACCACTCGTTCAGGTCGCCGTTCTTGCCGATGGTGTAGGGGTGAAGTTTGTTGATTGTTACTTGTATGGGGATACAATCGTCGACGATACCCCAGCCGTTTTGCTTGTCGCCGTGCTTTACCAAGCTTTTGTGGGCCGCAATGGTATTGGTGAGCAGTTCGCGGATAATGGCCAGGTCGGCAGTGCCGCCATAGCAGGTAACCCCATGGTAGCCCTTGTCGGTAACGTACTCATTCTCAGGCGATGTGGATGGCGCCGTGATCAGTTCTCCCGGCTTTTTAGGATTCTCAATGAGCCAGTCGAGACAGAAGTCGGCAGCCCCCTTCATCAGCGGGAAGGCCACATTGCGCAGGTATTCCTTGTCCTGCGTAAACAAGTATCTGTCCCACAGGGTGTTCACCAGCCATGCGCCGCCCATGTTCCAGTTCGCCCACATCGGGCTCTCATTTTTCTCGCCCACGGGATTGGTCATGGCCCAGATATCCGAGTTGTGACTGCTGCACCAGCCGCGGTCTATCCCATAGTAATTCTTCGCTGTGTAACGTCCGTTTTCCGAAAGGGCCTTCACGAAACCGTCGAGCGGCATGGCCATCTCTGCCAGGTTTGTGGTGAAGGCGGGCCAGTAGTTTTCCTCCAGATTGATGTTCACGGTATAGTTGCCGCGCCACGGCGACCATTTATGCGGGGTCCACAATCCCTGCAGATTTGCAGGAACGCCAGGCGTGCGTGAGCAACTGATAAGCAGATAACGCCCATACTGGAAATACAGTGTCTCGAGATAGGTGCTCGGGCGCCCATTGCTGTAGGCGCGGAGCAGTTCGTCGGTGGGCAAGGCTTCCGACTCGTAATCGTCGGAGATGCTGAAAGTGCGGCCTGCCACCTGCTGTTCTGTACGTTTTCCTAATTCCAGCTGCACCCGTGAATAGAATTGGCGGTAGTCGTTGATGTGGCGCTCGCGCAATTGTGGCCAGCTGAAGTTCACCAGATGCCAGGCCATGTCGGCAGCGTCGTTGATGTAGTCGGCTTCTTCCGTCACGGGGTGTTTGTCGAATCCGTTGAAGCTCGTTGCATTGACAAAGCAGAGCGTAGCCTCGCTAACGTCCCTGAGTTGCAGCGTGGAGTCGCTCACCGTCACCGTGCCGTCCGTATTGAACACGCGGAGGATGGAGCAGAAGTGGATACTGTTCTTCTCGTCGCCGATGGCATGTCCCAGCATGGTCAGCTGGTTCTGGCTGGCCTTCACACGGTGGGGTACCTGTGAAGTGAGCCTGAGGTTGACGTTAATCGACTTCGCTTTGTTGGCCGTCAGGTGCACGGCTATCACTTTGTCGGGGTTCGAGGCCAGGTATTCACGCCGGTAGAGCACGTCGTTGCGCATATAGGCAATGCTCGCTATGGCACTGTCCAGACTCAGCTCACGGTGGTAACCCGTGATGCTGCCGGCATTGCTGTCGTCGATATAAATCATGCCTAACGGCTGGTAGAACTGCGAGTTATGTCCCTGCACATAGTGTTGTAACGAATCGGCCAGGGCATAGTCCTCGTTGAACAGCGCCTCGCGGATTTTGGGAATCCACTGTGAAGCCCCGGCATCCTCGTCGCGGTCGATGGGTTTTCCGGTCCAAAGGGTAATATCGTTCAGGTACAGCGAGTCGGTATCAGCAGCGCCATAGAGCAGGGCGCCGATTTTTCCGTTGCCAATAGGGAGCGATTCTTCGAAGTATGCTGCCGGACGGTCGTACCACAGGCGCATGGGCGGTTGCTGGGCTATGGCCGGAATGTTGGCAAAAGACAATAGAGCTATTAATAAAGTAAGGCTGGGACAATATCTTTTCATTGTTAGTGATTTAGTAGATTAAACAGATTAGAAAACGGCAAGTGGATGGTTCCACCTGCCGTTTTTATGTGAATCAGTGATTAAGCGTCGATGTTAGCGTAGGTTGCGTTCTTCTCGATGAACTCGCGGCGCGGCTCCACGTCGTCGCCCATCAGCATCGAGAATATCTCGTCGGCCTCGGCGGCATTCTCGATGGTCACCTGCTTCAGCAGTCGGGTCTTCGGGTCCATGGTGGTTTCCCAAAGCTGCTCGGGGTTCATCTCACCCAGACCTTTGTAGCGCTGTGTGTGCAGGGCCGATGCATTCTCGTCGCCGGCCACATACTTGTCGATGAAGGCCTGGCGCTGCTGCTCGGTGTAGCAGTATTCCGAGAACTTCTTGTAGGTGCATTTATAAAGAGGTGGCGTGGCGATGTAGAGGTGGCCTTCCTGGATGACGCGCGGCATGAAGCGATAGAAGAGCGTCATGATGAGGGTGTCGATGTGGGAACCATCGACGTCGGCGTCGGTCATGATGATAATCTTGTCGTAGCGCAGCTTGTCGATGTTGGCTTCTTTGTCGCCTTCGCCTTCCACGCCAAAGCGTACGCCGATACTCTGGATAATGTTCATCACAGACTCAGCCTCGAACACGCGGTGCCACTGCACCTTCTCCACGTTCAGAATCTTACCGCGCAGGGGCAGGATGGCCTGCGTGTAACGGTCGCGACCCTGCTTGGCGGAACCGCCTGCGGAGTCACCCTCAACGAGGAAAATCTCACATTCCTTCGGGTCTTTGTTTGAGCAGTCGGCCAGTTTGCCGGGCAGACCGCCACCCGTCATCGGGTTCTTGCGCTGCACGCTCTCGCGGGCCTTGCGGGCGGCGATACGTGCCGTGGCAGCCAGCACCACCTTGTCGCAAATCAGGCGGGCCTCCTTCGGATGCTCTTCCAGGTAGTTGGTCAGTGCCTCGCCCACAGCCTGCTGCACGGCACCGGTAACCTCGCTGTTGCCCAGTTTGGTCTTGGTCTGTCCTTCGAACTGAGGCTCAGCCACTTTGATGGAAATCACGGCGGTAAGTCCTTCGCGGAAGTCCTCGCCCGCAATCTCAATCTTGGCTTTCTCAATGTTCTTCGAAATCTGCGGGTCGGCATCGGCGTAGGCCTTCAGCGTGCGCGTCAGTGCCATGCGGAAACCAGTCAGGTGGGTACCGCCCTCGATGGTGTTGATGTTGTTCACGTACGAGTGGATGTTCTCCGAATAGTCGGTGTTGTACATCACGGCCACCTCGATGGGCGTGCCCTGCTTCTCGGTCTTCAGATAGATGACGTCGTCGAACAGATGTGTGCGGTGGCGGTCCACATAGCGCACGAACTCCTTGAGTCCGTCCTTGGCGTGGAACACCTCCTGCTTGGTCTTTCCGTCCTCGTCGGGGCGCAGGTCGGTGAGCGTGATGGTGATGCCGGCATTCAGGAAAGCCAGTTCCCGCATGCGCTTGGCTATAGTGGAGTAATTATATACGGTGGTGGTGAAGATGCTGGGATCGGGCCAGAACTGCTGGCGCGTGCCGGTCTTGTCGGTATCGCCCACAATCTTCACGTCGTAGAGCGGCTTTCCCTTCTCGTATTCCTGCTGATAGATGTGACCGTTGCGATACACCTGCGACATCATGTGCGATGAAAGTGCGTTCACGCAGCTCACACCCACGCCGTGGAGTCCGCCCGACACCTTGTAGGAGCCCTTGTCGAACTTACCGCCGGCATGCAGCACGGTCATCACCACTTCGAGCGCGCTCTTGTGCATCTTCTCGTGCTCATCTACCGGAATGCCGCGGCCGTTGTCCATTACGGTGATGGAATTATCTTCGTTGATGGTTACCTCTATGTGTGTGCAGTAACCGGCCATTGCCTCGTCGATAGAGTTGTCTACGGTCTCGTTCACCAGGTGGTGCAGACCTTTTTCGGAGATGTCTCCAATATACATTGCCGGGCGTTTGCGCACGGCTTCCAGGCCCTCAAGCACCTGGATGTTACTGGCGGAATAGTTGTTTCCGTTGTTCTGATTTTCTGTCATTTTGTAGTTTCCGTTTTATTAGTGTGCAAAGTTACAAAATAAATCTCTAAATACGTAGTATTTAGTTACTAAAAAAGGTAAAAATAAAAAAGTCGCCATCGGAATGATGACGACTTCTATTTCTTACAAGTGAATCTGTCTTAAAAAGTGGATTAGCCTAACTTCGCAATGTGCTTTGTGAGACTCGACTTCAGGTTGGCAGCCTTGTTCTTGTGGATGATGTTGGTCTTAGCCAGCTTGTCCAGCATCTTCTGCACGCTTGGGTACAGCTTTTCTGCTTCTTCCTTGTCGGTCATAGCGCGGAGCTTGCGAACGGCGTTACGCATGGTCTTAGCGTAGTAGCGGTTGTGCTCGTTGCGAGTCTTGGTCTGACGAATTCTCTTCTCAGATGATTTGTGATTTGCCATTTTGTTTAAATTGTTTAATGTTTAAATTATTAATGTGAAATGAGGTCTTATGCCGCGTGGGCTGCCTTGAAGAAGTGCTCCCCATCTTTTCCCTCGGCCCGGAGGCTTTGTTAGCGCAATCACTGCGCGGATGAGGTCTTCCGTAGTAGTCCCTAGGAGAGTCGAACTCCTCTTTAGAGAATGAAAATCTCTCGTCCTAACCGATAGACGAAGGGACCATCCTGCATTTTAGCGGGTGCAAAGGTACGAATAAAAGTGAAGAGTGAAAAGTGAAGAGTGAAGAATATTCAGAAAATTAAATATTTTTAAGAATTTATTACTCCCCTCCCATGTAGGGGAGGGGCAGGGGTGGGGTCAGTATTTAGGAATCAAGGCTGTATTTTATGCAGTAGAAAGAGATTACAGACCCCACCCCTAACCCCTCCCCTTGAGGGGCGGGGAGTACATTAGCCTCATAACATCGCTATTGCTATTCCACGGTTCAGCTGAACCAACGGTGGTTTTGCTCCCCTCCCTTCGGGAGGGGTTGGGGGTGGGTCGTTGGGCTTTTACTCCACGCACTTCAAATTCTTAGCCAACTGCTCTTTCGAGCTGGCTCCCACCAGTACGGAGGTAACGCCG
>JAFWQT010000026.1 GCA_017508965.1 Prevotella sp.
CTTCACGGCCAGCTCATGCGCCTCGTGGATGGGCTTGCCCTTCAGGATGGCTGCACAGAAAGAACCCGTGAACGAGTCGCCGGCTCCCACCGTGTCGGCCACCTCCACCTTCGGCGTGGGCTGATAATACGACTTGTCGGCTGTGAACACATAGCTGCCGTTGGTGCCGCAGGTCAGCACCAGTATATCCAGATTGTACTCCTTGATGAGCTGCTTGCAGCGCTTCTCCTCGTCGAGGTCGGGCAGTCCGAACATACGGCTCACCACCACCAGTTCCTCGTCGTTGATTTTCAGTATGTTGCAGCGGCGCATCGAGGCCTCGATGATTTCCTTGGTGAAGAAGCTCTGGCGCAGGTTGATGTCGAAAATCTTCACGCAGTCGGCCGGTGTGGCATCCAGGAATTTTCCGATGGTCTCACGGCTCACCACGCTGCGCTGTGCCAGCGAACCGAAGCATACGGCCTGGCAAGTCTTGGCCACCTCTTCTATCTCAGGGGTGAACGGGATATTGTCCCATGCCACGCCCTCGCGTATGTTGTATGTAGGAATACCCTGCTCGTCGAGCGTCACCTGCACCGTTCCCGTGGGATAAGGGATGCGCGGCATCAGGTAGTTCAGCCGGTGCTCTTCCAGCGCGGCAATCGTCTCTTCGCCCAGCGCGTCCTCACCCAGTGCACTCACGGCAAGGGTGTCGAAACCGAACTGTCCGGCATGATAAGCGAAGTTGGCAGGTGCGCCACCCAGTTTCTTTCCTTCGGGCAGGCAGTCCCATAATGCCTCGCCCAGTCCTACTATTTTTCTTTCCATGATTGTTATTGTTTAACTTGTTTGATATACGTTACCAGATAAAGCACGCCAACGGCCATCACAGCCACGGCACCGGCCTGTCCCATGGCGTCGCTCATGAATCCCATGATGAGCGGGAACACCGTTCCGCCAAAGAGTCCCATGATCATCAGTCCCGACACCTCGTTCTGCTTTGCGGGCATGGCGGTCAGCGCCTGTGCAAAACACATCGAGAAGATGTTCGAGTTGCCATAGCCCACCAATGCAATGCCGGCATAGAGCAGCAGCTTGGTGTTGCCGCCGAACATCAGTACCATGCTCAGGGCCATCATCACCACCGAGATAATGAAGAACACCTTGGTCTTCATCACACGCAGGAAGAACGAACCCGTCAGACAGCCGATGGTACGGAAGATGAAATACAGGCTGGTGGCAAAACCTGCCTGGTCGAGTGTCATGCCGGTGCGCTCGATGAGCAGCTTCGGGGCCGTGGTGTTGGTACCCACGTCGATGCCCACATGGCACATGATGCCCAGGAACGACAGCAGCACTACGGGCACGCCCAGCAGACGGAAGCAGTTCACGAACTGCGTGCCGATGGACGGCAGCTTCTCCGCAGCAGGCTCTTCGCCGTGGATGGGAGTCGACCACAGCAGCAGTGTGGCAGCCACGCTGATCACGAAATAGATGGCAAACAGCACCCGCCAGTCCAGTCCGAAGGTCGGAATAAGCGCCTTGTAGCCCCATCCGGCAATGAGCGGAGCCATAAACGAGGCGATGGCCTTCACAAACTGTCCGAAGGTGAGCTGCGATGCCAGGTTCTTGCCGCCGCTCACCAGCGCAATCAGCGGGTTCAGCGAAGTCTGCATCAGCGTGTTGCCGATGCCCAGCAGCGAGAAGGCCACCAGCATGAGCGGGAAACTGTTGCCGAACATGGGCAGCAGCAGCGAGAGAGCGGTCACGGCCAGCGAGAGCAGCACCGTGTTCTTCTTGCCGATTTTGTTCATCAGCACGCTCGTAGGCACGCTGAAGATAAGGAACCAGAAGAACACCAGCGAGGGCAGCACGTTGGCCACGCTGTCGCTGAGTCCTTGTTCAGCTTTCACATAGTTTGATGCGGTGCCCACCAGGTCAACGAATCCCATGCAGAAGAAGCAGAGCATGAGCGAGATGAGCGCGATTTTCTTGTTTTGATTTGCCATAAATTCTAAATTCTTAATTCGCAATCGCCGCAGGCGACAATTCTAAATTCTTAATTCTTAATTCACAATCGCCGCAGGCGACAACTCTAAATTCTTAATTCTAAACTCTAAATTCTTAAATCTTAATTTCAAACACCTTGGCTTTTCCGCCCTTCACCTTCACCGTGCTGTAGGGCTCCGAGGGGAACACCAGGTTGGTCATCACCATCTTGCCCTCGCTGTCGAAGGCCTCTATGCTGCAGTTGTCGATGAAGATGCGCAGCTGCCGGATGGTGCCGAATGTCGGGGCCACCGTCTCTATGGGGAAGGCATCACTGAACTGTGTGGCACCGCTCTGCTTGCGGTCCATGGCAAAGGTGCGGTTGGCCTCGTCGTAGCGCATCGTCACCTTCTCGCCCTTCGCGTTCTGCAGCACCACCTCGGCCGAGCCCTTCATGTCTACCACCACCTCGCAGGCGTTCGTCAGCTTCTTCAGCTGCTTGCCGCGCAGGGCGTTAATCTCCTTCGAGGGCACCGAGGCCAGCATCGTCTCGTCGCCCGACTTGAACAGCTTCAGGTCGCGCGGGATGCTGTTCGCACTCCTGAATTGCAGGGTGGGAACCACGCCCGCATACTGCCAGTTGCTCATCCATGCCAGCGCCACGTGCCTGCCCTCAGGGGCGTTGTGGAAAGTCACCGTGGCATAGTGGTCCTTGCCGTAGTCCATCCACTTCGTCGTCGTGGGCTTCGAGTTGCACACAAACTGGTGACCGTCGAACTTGCCCGTGAAATACTGCGTGGCACTTCCTCCGAACGGACCGCCGGGGTTGATGTTCAGCAGCAGCACCCACTCCTTGTTCTTGTCGCCCAGCTCAATCAGGTCGGGACACTCCCACACACCGTCGTGGTTGCCGTATTCATGTCCGAAAGAACTCTCGTAGGTCCACTCCTTCAGGTTCTTCGACGAATAGAACTGCACCTCCTGACCCACGGCCAGCACCACAATCCAGCGCTGTGTGCCCTCGTGCCAGAACACCTTCGGGTCGCGGAAGTCGGGCACGTCGAGCGTCAGCACCGGGTTGCCCGCATACTTCGTGAACGTGCGTCCGCCATCCGTGCTGTAGGCAATGCTCTGCGTCTGGTGGCGCCCTGCCGAAGTGTACATCGCAATGATGGCACCCGCACCGAAGCCCGCCGTGTTGTCCTTGTCAACCACCGCGCTGCCGCTGAAGATACTGCCCAGCGCATCCGGCTCTATGGCATCCGGCAGCTGCTGCCAGTGCACCAGGTCGCTCGACACGCTGTGGCCCCACGTCATGTTCTCCCATTGCGAACCGTAGGGGTTCAGCTGGAAGTACAAGTGCCACTGGCCATCCTTATAGAACATACCGTTCGGATCGTTCATCCATCCATATTTCGGCGTGTGGTGATATGCCGGACGGAAGCGCTCGCGGTTCTCCGTGTCGAAAGTTGCCGACAGCTTCATCTCCTTCCAGCAGGTGAAGTTCTTCACCGAGCCCGTCTTGTGGCGGTCGGCCGGGAACACAATGTCGAGCAGGAACTTCTCGTTTCCCTTGTTCTCAAAACTGAGCGGAACGAAGTAGTCCACCTTGTCAACGGCCAGCTTCACGTTGAAGCTCTTCACCACATGGTTGTCGCACACCACGTCCACGTGCGCGTTCTCCTCTTTCTCCTCTACGGGCAGCAGCAAGTATCCGCTCCCCGGCTGCACCCTCAGCATGGTGTGCGTGTCGCTCAGGTGTTCCGGTGCGGCAATCTGTGCCTGTGCGCTGGTGCCTGCCACCATCAAGGCAGCTGCGGCAACAAGAAATTTCAGGTTTCTGTTCATTTTGTTAGTCATGTTTGATTTATTTCCGCTGGCAAAGATAGTCCTAATCCCGTTTCACGGCTAAAACAAATGTTTCAGAAAGTCACAAAAATGTTTCAGCGAAACAAAATTGGCATAAAATCCACCTTTCCGTCCACCCATGTAACACAACAAAAGGCCATCCCTCACGGGGCAGCCTTTCATTAAACGTCATCCGAAATACGAATATTTTAGTCTACATTTACACTAACTAACTAAAAGCAATTAACCTAAATACTATAATATATAACCAAAACGAATTTCCTTTTCATTTCAGCCGGCCTGGCAACATCGTGTGCCCACCAACTGATTTCCGAGTGCAAAGATAGGGCATAATTACGAAATAGAATGTAAGAAATGTTTCTAAAACCATGTAATTTTGTATCAAAACACCGAAAAGTTACAAAAAAACGACTAATTTGTACCTTTTGCAGATGCCGGGCTGCGCCCTGCGCAAAAAAAATCCACCCGGCAGTGCCAGGTGGACTATTGAGTAAGCAACAATCAGAATGAATGTTTCGTGACTTAGATAGACATCAGGTACTCGATGCTGTTCTTGGCCAGCTTCAGCACGTTGCCCTGACATGAGTTGTTCTTGGGGTTGGCACTCTTGTCGGGGGTGCCGTCTTGGTTCTTCATGGAGAACTCGCAACCGCCATTGCCTATGCAGAGCACGGTTCCACAGCCTTTCTGGAATCCTTCGGGGGCAAGGGGCGCTCCCTTGGCTTCCCACACATTGAGCTGGGAAACCCACGATGCCTGGCTGTCCCACGTGCCCAGGGGGTAGATGCCGTAGTCGTCGGTGACGGCGTTGTAGCACTCTTCGGTGGTGTTGCCCAAATCGGTCAGCTTGGTGGGGATGTCGAAGAACAGGCAGTTGTGGTCTTCGGTCCAGCCGGGACCCTTGAAGGCGATGGCTGCGAAACAGTTGTCGTTGAGTTTCTCGGTGGGGATTCCTGCATAGATGGGATGACTGCTGAAGTCTTTGGAGAAGGCTCCGGTGTTCAGGCAGACGCCCATCTTCCAGGTGTCGGGGTTCCAGCCGCCGGCACCGCATCCGAAGGCGTTGCTGACGCCACGAAGGAGCGAGGTGGGGAGGCGGTTGATGGTACCGATGTAGGGCACGGCATGCGACCACAGCAGCAGGTTGCCGCCGTTCTTGACATACTGCTCGATGCAGGGGGCTGCGTTGCGGGCCACATCGGAGAAGTTCCAGATGTCGTCGACGTTGCCGGTCTCGAGGTCGCGCAGCCAGAAGAGCATGCGGAAGTCTTCGATGTCCTGCACGGTGCTGATGCTGCCGAAGTAGACGTATTCGCCCTTGGGATAGTTCTCGTGGAACCAGAGCCATGCGCTGGCCTCATCGTCGTCGCCATTGGCAATGAGTTCCTCGGGGGTGGCGTATTCTGACAGGAAGCCGGGCAGCTTGCCGCCAATCTTGGTGGAGCCGGTAACGGGCAGTGCACGGCCCTCGTTGTTCTGGGCAATGACGGTGGCCTCCCAGCGTTCTTTCATGGCCACGTCTTTGAGCAGGTAGGAGGTGCCGTCGACGGTCTGGCTGATGACGCGGGAGCCGTCGCCGTTGACGAGTTTCAGGATGTACGAGGTGGCGTTGTCGCTGGCCTTCCAGGTGACTCTCAGGTCGTGCTGGTCGTCGCCTGTGTCGATTTGCTCGAACTTCAACTCGCTGGCCGATGCTGCACCGGGACGGGTGAAGGATGTCATGACGCCATTGGAGAGGGCTTCGCCGTTGGCGTACTTGAAGAGGAATTCGTAGAGCTGGTTGGTCTCGAGGTTCCTGAGCGTGAACGAGTTGCCTGCACAGGGGGTGAGTGCCTGCTGCTGGGTTCCGTTCTTAAAGACTGCGACCTGCATGACGGCTCCCTGGGGGCTGGCGGGCCATGTGAGGGTGTAGTCGTAGTTGTTCTCGCCGCTGAGGGTTCCTGTGATACCGGCCACGTCGGGGGCGGTGAGCTGCATCTGGCCTGAGCCAGGAAGGTCTCTGTCCTGACAGGAAATGAAGAGTGAAGAGTGAAGAATGAAGAATGCTGCGCCGAGCACTTTCACCATCATGTTCATGCTTCTTTTTCCTCTATTGCTGATTATCTTTTTCATCTTTGTTCTCATTTAATTATTATATATGTATTAAGCATTATGCATTAAGCATTAAGCATTAAGTATTAAGCATTAAGCATTAAGCATTATCAATATCCCTTGTTCTGGTGATAGAGTCCCTGCACATAGTTCATCTGGTTGGATGCTATGGGGAAATACTCGTTCTTGCCCTTGGTGAAGAAGGCTTCCTTGTAGTAGAGGGCGTAGGTCTGGCCGTCGTACTCGTCGGTCTTCTCTGACTCGAAGTACTTGTTAAGGGTTTCGGAGAGCATGCCCCAGCGGCGCAGGTCGAAGAAGCGGTGCCCCTCCATGGCGAGTTCCAGGCGGCGCTCCCAGCGCAGTGCCTTGCGGGCATCGTCTTTGGTGGCGAAGTTGCCATAGAGGGCTATGTCGCACTGGTCCTTGGCATACTTGATGAGCGATGTGCTGCTGATGTCGCGCTTGGCGCGCTCGCGGATGGTGTTGATAATCTGCAGGGCCTCGCCGTTGAAGTCGCCGCTCTCGATGAGTGCCTCGGCACGCATGAGCATGACGTCGGTATAGCGCAGCACATAGTCGTTCTGTCCGAATGCCTGCCAGGGGTTGTCGTAGTCCTCGCCCTTGGAGCGCTGTGGTATCTCCTTCATCGAGCAGTAGTAACCATAGGTGTTGGGCGTGCGGCTGTTGGCCTTTGTCAGGGTGTATTGTTCCTCGTACTTATAGGGATAGGTGGGCATGCCCACGGTGTGGAACAGACGGGGGTCGTACTTGTACTTTGAGTCGGCACCGTTAACGACGATGGCGTTGTGGTCTTCGTCGAAATTGTCCATAGGCAGACCGTTCTTGGTCTTGAAGGCATTGACGAGGTTCTGCGAGGGCTTGTGGAAGTCCCATCCGCACGACCAGATGCCCCATACGCCATTGAGCATGTTGGACCAGTTGGCGCGTCCGAACTGTGTGCCGTCGTCGGCCTTGTTGGAGTGCTGCACGGCAAAGATGCTCTCCTGTGAGTTGGCATAGTCCTGCAGGAAGATGTGTCCGTAGGTGTCGAGATAGTCGTAGGGTGAGTTCTTCACCACATTGGTGTACTCGATGACCTTGGCTATCTTGGCCTGGTCGACATGGCTGTAGCCCGTGGTGGCCTCATAGCCGTCGCCATAGGCCCAGTTCAGGTAGCACTTGGCCAGGTAGGCGGCAGCAGCCACCTTGTGGGCGCGGCCTGTGGTGCCGGGATTAGCCTCGGGCAGATTGTCGTAGGCATACTGGAAATCGTCGATGATGTGCTGCATGATTTCGTCGTGCGAGCTCTGCGGGGTTGACTCGATGGCGGCATTGTCCATTCCCTCGGTGATGAAAGGCACCTCGTACCACATCTGCTGCAACTTGTAGTAGAAGTGGGCACGCAGGAAACGGGCCTCGGCCTTCAGCTTCCTGATCTCGGCGGTCTCCTCGGCGCCTTCCATTGACTCGATGGCGCGGTTGCAGCGCGAGACGGAGCTGTAGAGCTGATACCACAGTTCGTCGAACTCGCCGCGGTCGGGCTGCAAGGTAGAGAAAATCTCCATGGGGTGATAGCCTGTATCGTTTTCGCCAGAGCCGCCCTTCAGACAGTCGTCGGCACTCATGTCGCCGTAAGGCCAGAGGTTGAACGGGTAGGAATACCAGTCGTCGCCCAGCTTGGCATAGGCAGCCGTGACAAGTTTCTCGGGGCTTGAGAATGCCGTTTCTTCGTCGAGCGTACCCTGCGGCTTCACATCATCTACGCTGCATGATGCCAAAGGTAAAAGGGTAAAAAGGTAAAGGGGTAAAACCACTTTCGCCAGAGTCCTTACCATATTTAATATATTTGTATTCATAACTTCTAATTTTTGCTTTTTTACTTTTATACTTTTTTACCTTTATTAGAATCCCATTTGTATTCCAAATGTGAAGGAAGCGGTGTGAGGATAGTTCCAAGCGGTGTTCTCGGGGTCGGAACATGTCAGCGAGCTGGACTTGATGGTCAGCAGATTGTCGGCCGAGAGATAAACGCGAGCCTTCTGCAGCAGCACTTTCTTGGCCAGTGCTGCGGGCAGTGTGTAGCCCAGCTGCAGGGTGCGCATCTTGATATACGAGCCGTTCTCAACGAAGTAGGACGACATGCGGCCCTCGTCGGCACCATTGGATGTGGTCAGGGCAGGAATCGATGATGAGCTGTTGGCCTGCGTCCAGGCATCAATCAGGCGCTCACCCTTGTTAGAGCCGGCATCGGTGATGCTCCAGAAGTCGGTCTGGAATTTCTGGTCGTTGACGACGTCGACACCCGACACGCCCTGCCAGAACATGGTGAAGTCGATGTCGCGCCAGGCCAGGTTAACATTTATACCATACGAGAAATTGGGAACGGGATTGTAGACCCAGGTGCGGTCTTTCTCGTTGATCATGCCATCACCATTGAGGTCGGCATATTTCAGGCCGCCTACACGCGCACCGGCCTGTCCGTGGGCCAGCACTTCCTCGCGCGACTGATAGAGTCCCTCTACCACATAACCGATGCGTGAGCCATAGGCACGCTCGTCTTGGGCCAGGTTGTGGTAGTCGTTGTGCTCGTATGAGTTCTTCGACTTCTCGGGCAGGAATGTCACCTTAGAGCGGTAGAAGTCGACGTTGCCGGAGATGTCGTACGACAGTCCGTAGGATGTCTTATGGCGATAGCCCAGGTTGAGTTCCATACCCCAGTTCTTCAGCGTGGGACCGTTGATCCACGTCTGACCGCCAAAGCCGATGGCTCCGAGGAATGCGGGCTGTACGAGCATGTCCTTGGTTTCCTTCAGGAACACATCGTAAGAACCATAGAGGTCGCCACCAAAGAGCATGAAGTCGGTACCGAAGTTCCATTGCGACGACGACTCCCACTTCAGGTCTTCGTTGGCCGACTGCAACTTGTAGTAGCCCGAGGGGAATGTGCCTGAATACTGCAGGTTCAGGTCGTAGGCAGTAGAGTTCTCGCGGGTTGAACCGTAGTCGGCCACGTAGAGTCCGTAGTGGGCGGTATTCGAGTTCATACCCTGGTTACCGGTCACACCATAGCTGGCACGAATCTTCCAGTCGTGCAGCCAGTCGGCATTGATATGCTTTGAAAGACGATAGCCGAGAGATACCGACGGGAAGGTACCGAACTGGTTGTTCTTACCGAAGCGGCTCGAGCCGTCGTAGCGCAGCGTGAAGCTGGCCAGCAGCAGGTCGTTCCAGTTGTAGTCTATCTTGCCGAAGTAAGACATCAGCTTATAGGCATCGCCGGCACCGGTGACTGTCTGGATGCCTGTACCGGCATTGGGCCACATATAGTCGAGCGTCTCCAGCGGATAGCTGGTGCGGCGGGCCGAGAAATCGATATAGTTATCCTGGTGGGCCTCGATACCGGCGAGGATGTTCAGATTGTGGCCCTCCACGATGTCGAAGTTATACTGCAGGGTGTTCGACCATGTCCACTTCGTGCTGTGCGTCTGCGACAGGGTGCTTGCATTGGTGCTGTTCTTCACCACGTCCGAATTCCAGGTGTGCTGCAGCGAGCGGATGTTGCTGTTGGTGTAGTCGATACCGAAGTTTGAACGGAACAGCAAGCCCTTGACGGGGGTAATGTCGACATAGGCATTGGCAAAGATACGCCATTTCTTCAGTCGGTTGTCCTTGTTGTGATAGAGCTCGCGCAGGGGGTTCTGACGGTCGCTCATGCCACCTACGGGCCCTGAGAACGTTTCACCGTCTTCTTCATAGACAGGCAGTGTGGGAGCAATCTTAAGCGCATTCTCCAACGGTGCGCAGTCTACATTGTTTGTATACGAGAACTGTGCATTCTCGCCGACGCTGATGATTTTGTTGATCTTGTAAGTGCTGTTGAAGCGAGCCGAGAAGTTCTCGAAGTCGGTATATTTCAGCACACCGGTAGCTTTCTTGTAGCCGAAAGAGAAGAGCGAAGAACCCTTTTCGTTGGCCTTCGAAAGAGAGAGGTCGTAGTTCTGTGTGATGCCTTTGCGGCCGATTTCGTCTACCCAGTCGGTATCGCTGAACGGCATGGTCTTCTTGGCATTCATGTAGCCATCGTAGAAACCGCCCACGGCATACGACTCCACGGCTCCCGTAGCAGGATTGTAGACCGTGATGGGCATTCCATCAGCGGCATTCAGCGACAGGCCATAGTTCTGGGCATAGTCTACAGGGTTCTTGCCGTCGTTGAGGGCTGCCTGAACCAGTGCGGTTGCATACTGCCGGGTGTTGAGCAGCTTCATCTTCTGCGACATCCACGCCACCGATACCGATGCATTGAGGTCGATGTTGATATTGTCGCCCTTCTTACCCTTCTTGGTGGTAATCACGATAACGCCGTTGGCAGCACGTGAACCGTAGATAGAGGCAGAAGCAGCATCCTTCAGCACCTGCATCGTTTCGATATCCGACGAATTCAGGCTGTTCAGCGACCCGCTGAAAGGAATACCGTCGACTATATAAAGAGGTGTAGTGCTCGAGCCACCCATGGAGCCAATACCACGAATACGCACATTGGCCTCGCCCGAAGGTGAACCGTTAGAGGTAATAGTCATGCCGGGCACCTTACCCTGCAGCGAAGCCATGGGGTCGGTGTTGCTCGACTTGAAGTCCTTGGTCTCCACAACACCAACGGAACCGGTCAGGTCGGCCTTACGCTGAACCTGATAACCCGTCACCACCACTTCCTGCAGCATCTCGGCATCGTCCTTCAGCGTCACTTGCATACCCGCTTGGGCTGGCAGTTCCACGGTCTGGTAGCCAATGTAGGAAATGGTGAGGATGGCACCCTCGTTGACCTTAATTGTGAAGTTACCGTCGAAGTCGGTAATAGCACCGTTCGACGTTCCTTTTTCCATCACCGTGGCACCGATGACGCCTTCGCCAGTGGCATCAACGACTGTGCCCGATGCCTCAATCTTCTGCGCCTGAATGGCAACGCAGACGAACAGGAGCATTGTGCTCAGTAGAAATCTTCTTAGATTCTTCATTTCTTGTTTTTTTAAGTTAGCAATAGATTTTACTGCCGCAAAGATAGTCCGAATGACAGAAACCGACTAAAACAGATGTTTCAAGCAGTAAAAAAAATCGTTCATGTAACATTTTTGTTGTTAAATGAACGATTTTTGTGATACAAACCCGATATGTTTTTATTCAACACAGAGGTACAGAGATACAGAGATTATTAAGAATTAACAAAAATCTCCGCAAATCACACAAAAATTACACAAATTGATTTTTGTAAGATTTTTGAAGATTTTCGTTCTTTTTTCTGAGACTTCGTGTCTCTGTGTCTTTGTGTTTAAGAAACACAAGAGGCTTGTGGACGCATGTTACTATTTACTCCCCGCCCTATAGGGAGGGGCCGGGGGAGGGTCCGCTGGGCCGGGGGAGGGTCCGCTGGTCCGTTGGGTTGTCCTCTCTTTTTTCCCTATTCCTTTCCCCCTGCATCTCCAGGAACTATTCCGAACTCATCCTTGAAGCACTTGGTGAAATAGCTGGGCGACGAGAAACCCACGTCGTAGGCCACCTCCGAAATATTCTTGTGACCCTGCGCAAGCAGCGCACTGGCACGGTTCAGGCGGCTCAGCCTGATGATGTCCACAGGCGTCCTGCCCGTCAGCGCCTTTACCTTTCTATATAATTGCACACGACTCAGTCCCATCTCGCTGGCCAGCGTCTCCACGCCGAAGTCGCTGCTGCCCATCTGCTCCTGCACCAGCTGACGCAGATGGTCCAGGAAATTCGTGTCGAACTGCCCGCCCTCGGCTATCTTCTCCTTCTCCTCCTTGCTCACCAGAGTGATGTCAGCCGCGGCCTCCTCATCCGCACTCCCTTCTGGCGACTGCTCTCCCCTCGGGGAGTCGGAGGGGGGTTTCTGCGAGCCCACCACCAATGCAAACGTCTCGCGCTCCATCTGGTGGCGGCGGCGCATGGCCACTATGCGGTACCACAGCAGTCCTATTGCCAGCAGTGCGATAATCGCCACCAGCAGCAGGTACACCTTCTGGTGCCGGTACTGCAGCAGATACCAGTCCACCCTTTCGTGCAGCGACGAGAGCCGTTCGTTCTGCTCGCTCATCTCCTCTGCCTGCATCAGCATCACCTCCGCGTTCTCGCGCGTCACCAGGGCCGACTTCAGCAGGTTCTCCTTGTCGTAGGGCTTCCCCTCCAGGATACTCATGGCCAGCTTCATCAGCAGGTCGCCGCGCGTGGGATAGATATACGAGGCCGTCAGCACCCCGTTCATCACCTGCTCAATGCCGCCGTCCTTTGTCGGCAGCGCATCGATGCCCACGAATATCATCTTCTTCTCCAGTCCGCGCTTCTTCGCAGCCTCGTAGGCACCCACTGCCATGCGGTCGTTCTGTCCGAACACGCACACAATGTCCTGCCGCTGCTGCAGCACCGAGTCCATCAGGCGGTATCCGCTCTTCTGTGTCCAGTCGCCGTCGCAGGTCAGCAGGCGGCCCTCGTCGGCAAAGCCCTTCACGAAACCCTCGTGGCGCTCCTGTGCCGGCGACGAGCCCTTCAGGCCCTTTATCTCCAGCACCATTCCGCTGCCCCTCTGCCCGTTGATGAACTTCCCAATCATGCTGCCCATCTCCAGGTTGTCGGCACCCATGAAGGCCGTATATTTCTCAGAGTCCGTCTTGCGGTCGAACAAGATTACCGGAATGCCCTTGTCGTAGGCCCGGTCTATGGCCGACGAGATGGTGTTCACCTGGTTGGGCGACACAATCAGCAGGTCCACGTCCTCGTCTATGAAATGGTTTATCTGACTGATTTGCATCTGGTCGTCGTCGTCGGCCGATGCAAATTCCAGTTTCGCGTTGTCGTAGAAGTAAGTGCCCATCACCAGTTCCTGGTTCTGTTTTTCGCGCCAGATGTCCTCGCTGCATTGCGAGACGCCTATGCGGTACACCTTCCGTTCCGAACACGAAACGAGTGTGATTGCCAGGAGCAGCAAGCATATATTTTTCATTTGTGGTCCTCAGTTTAAGTTAACATTCTCAGAGATGTGAATCACTTCACCATCCGATTTAGATGCAAAGTTAGGAAAAAAAATCGAAAAGTGTTCCAAAAGCAATGCATTTTTTTCATTCCCTGCCGCAACTTCCCGTTTGGCATAAAAACTAGAAGGCATTCTGGAACACTCTTATTCATTGGGAATGAGAGGAAGACTATCCTCGGCAGCCTTGTCGAATCCCATGCTGATGATTCTGGGCTTTGGCGGGAGCCGCCTCTTCGTCGTCCATGTCGGCATAGTCGAAGCCCTCCACGCCAGCCTCCTGCTGCAGGCGGTTTATATAGTCGTTAAGATTTTCGGAAATAAAGCGGTAGAAGAGTGTTCCCAGCACGTATGCCTTGAATTCCCATCCACCCACGGCGCCGCGCAGTCCGTCGGCAATGTTCCAGATGGTGCGGTGCAGTTCCGTTCTTTGTTGTTCGTTAGACATAGTAATGTTTTTAGCTATATAGGACGCAAAGTTAGGCTATTTTTGTGACAAAACCGAATTTTTGCTGTTTTTTCTTTCATAAGATAACAAATAAGGTGCGCCTTGGTAATCTCTCCATATAATTTCACACGCGCGCGCAGGCGTGAGTTTTTTTGCGAAAAAAAATGCCACTTTGCCACTAGCCCAGTGTTTATCGGTGCTGAGGCGGTGGCATTATGGTGGCATTAGTGGCATTTTTCACGATTTTTTCGGTTTTTTGTGTAAAAAAACTGCCTGAAAAGTTTGTGTTTTTGCGATATTTTTTATAACTTTGCAGTTAGAAAAACACTCTGATCTTGGAAATTGATTCTGGAGTTTTGGAGCATAGAAGTATAGTAGTTTAGACTTATGTATAACATTAAATCAAAATGAATTCATCTCTATTGAAAAATGCAAAACAATGATTTCAAATTTGAGAGTCTGCCCAACGGATGGGCGCTCTGCTTCAACGAAAAATGTGAAATGAAAGATGCCTGCCTGCGCTTCATGGCGGGGCAAATGGCACCAGACGACCTGACGACGGCGAAATGCGTGACACCACGGGCGCTGAAGGGTGACGAATGCGAGAAGTTTGTGCCGGAACAATACGAAACGAAGGCCTGGGGAATGAGCCACTTCTTCGACGGCGTGCAGCACGAACATTACAGCCAATTGCGCAAGGCGCTCTACGACCTGCTGGGACGGCGTGGCTACTTCCGATACAACAGCGGTGAACGAACTCTAGGCGAGAAGCAACAACAGCAGATTGCCAGCATCTTCAAGCGCTTCGGCTACGACAATCCACCCGCGTTCGACCATTACGTGAAGGTGCTGCAACTTCCATTCTAAGTTTAATCCGGGGAGTGCAAAAGGGTTGCACTAC
>JAFWQT010000170.1 GCA_017508965.1 Prevotella sp.
GCGCGGTGGGCAACCGCCTCTATCCCTTCAAGATGCCGGCCGGCCTAAAACCTGGCATGGCGCTCTATCGCAACAACGACATGGAGTTCGAGCGGCTCATGGCCGGCAAGACGGCCGAGCGCAAGCTTCCCCTTTCCATGACGCTCGAGGCTGTTGATGGCGGCTTCCGGCTCAATGGCATCTTCTTCGCCGCCGAGCATCAGGAGGCCCAGAAGCCGCAGCAGGAGAACATCATCCGCCAGCTCACCAAGTTGGGAGGAACACCCTATGAGTGCCACTCCGTGCAGCTCGTTCCCCACGATTTCAACTATTTCATCCCCAGCAGTCAGCTGGCCGAATGGCGCCGCCAACTGGTGTCATCGCAGCAGAACGAAACCGAATCCCCCTCCCTTTGTGAGGACCGTGGTGGGCTCTCCCGCGAAGTCCCTCCGCCGGCCTACGACCACCCTTACCTCTATAATGCCGCCAACCGCGAGGCCCGCCGTTTCTATGCCGCCCAGGGCGTGGCTGGCGCAACATCCTTCGAAGCCCCCGCAGGCCAAAGCCGTCCGTCGGGCGAAGTCCTGCTCATGCAGTGCCGCCATTGCATCAGGTATTCGCTGGGCTGCTGTGTGAAGCATGGCGGTCAGCGCCCCCGCTGGCGCGAGCCCCTCTTCCTGGTATCGGCCGACGGTCGCCGCTTCCGTCTCGAGTTCGATTGCAAGAAATGCCAGATGAACGTTTATGGGAATCAGATATGAAAAAGATATATTTACTTTTTTACCTTTCTGCCTTTTTACTTTTACTCACGGGCTGCTATCGTAACAGGGCGCGCGAATTGCCCACGGCTGCCGACACCAGTGCCGTAGAGTATGTTGCTCCGCGCATCGACACCGTTGCCCTGAAGCAGAAGCGCGACTCGCTGCTGTTCCTCTCCAAGCACCACTACACGCTGAACTTCAACTTCGTGGTGACGGCCGATTCCATTCGTCTGCTCAAGGGGCAGCCCGAGGAGGTGCTCAGCGAGATGCAGATAGATTCCTTCTACGTCTATAAGTACCAGTCGCTGGCCGTGGCCGACATCCGCATTCTGCCCGCCGATCCTGCCGACTCCGTGTGGGTTCAGCTGGCGCGCGACCAGATCACCTTCGGCTGGATTCACGAGTCGGAGCTGCTGCCCAATGTCGACCCCGACGACCCCATCTCGCGATTCATCACCATCTTCTCCGACCGCCATCTCATCATTTTCCTCGTCTTCCTGGTGGTCATTGCCGTCACCTATCTGGTCAGGTATTCCGTCAAGCGCAATGCCAAGATTGTGCATTTCAACGACATCGACACCCCATATCCCATGGCCTTCGCGCTCACGGTGGCCACCTCAGCCACGCTCTATTCCACCATCCAGCTGTTCATCCCCGAGCTGTGGCGCCATTTCTATTTCCATCCCACGCTCAATCCCCTCATGGCCCCTGGTCTGATAGCCTTCTTCCTGGTTTCCGTGTGGGCCATCATCATTGTGGGGCTGGCAGCCGTCGACGAGGTGCGCAAGTCGCTGCCCTTCGACGAGGCCGTGGTCTATCTCTTCGGTCTGGCCGGTGTCTGCGCCGTCGATTATATTGTTTTCAGTTTCACCACCTTATACTATATAGGCTATCCGTTGCTCGCGGCCTATTTCTGGTTTGCCATCCGCCGCTGGAGAAAATCCATATAAATGTGGATTGTACACCATTGCTATAATACACCGTTTTCGGTCTCGAGAATGTCAAGGGCGGCAACTACATCGCACAGCTCGGCAATCCCTTCCAGATGGGAGTCGACGTAAAGATTCATTTCTAAGCTTGTAAATAAAGCCTGGAAGGTTTGCATCTAAAGCCTAAATGGTTTCCTTCCAAAGTCTGGAAGCAACTCATTTAAAGTCTAAATGGAGTTCATTTAAAGTCTAATTGGAAGTCAATTAAAGTATAGAAGAAGAGGATATGCCTGGCGGGGGCATATCCTCTTTACTTTGGCGGGTTGTTCTTTAGAATACGTGGAGCCCGAGGAACACCATCAGGCCGTTCATGAGTATCCAGAAGATGGCGAATGGCATGGTCTTGCGCATGATGTCGCCATCCTGGCCCTCCATGTCGCAGGCGGCGGTGGCAATGGCAATGCTCTGCGGCGAGAGCAGCTTACCTCCCTCGCTACCGGCACAGTTGGCGGCGGCCAGCCAGTTGGTCTCGCTTCCGCTGACACCGAAGAAGGTGCTCTGGTTGACGAGTCCGAGGTCGCTGGCGGCGGTGGCCTGCAGCTTGCCGAACAGGATGTTGGCATTGGTGGCACTACCGGTGACAAACGTTCCGATGGAGCCGATGAGCGGCGCGAAGAACGGGAAGAAGGTGCCGGTGAGGGCTACGAGGCCCTTGGCAATGTCGTTGGTCATTCCGGTGTTGTTCATCAGCATGGCCATGGCCACGAGGCAGCAGATGGTGACGGCGGTCTTCTGCAGGTTGACGGTGGTCTTGGCGAGCAGCTTCATCAGACTGCCGAACGAGAGGCCCTGGATGAGTCCGCCGATGGTGGCGCCGAGGAATATCATGAGTCCGGCATTGGAGAGCCAGCCGAACTTGAAGGTGTTGCCGATGACGGGCAGCTCGAACTGGGTGACGAGGCTCTTGTTGAGCAGTTCGTTGATGGGGGGCACAATCTTGCTGGAGATGAGGATGAAGAAGATGATGAGGCCATAGACGCTCCATGCCTTCAGGGTCTTGCTGGTGCCGAAGACTTTCTTCTCGACCTTCACCTCGTCGGACGGGTCTTCGTCGCGGATGAACAGCTTGTTGTAGATGAGCATGGCGATGATGGCTGCCACGGAGCCGAGGATGGCGGGCGTCTCGGGACCGATGAAGTGGGCGCAGCAGAACTGCACGATGATGGAGAAGGTGCCCACGAACAGGGCCAGCGTGATGTTCTTGAGTATCTTCTTGCGGTCGGTCATCATGAGGATGAGGAACGGGGTGATGTAGAACATCAGTGACAGCTGGAGGATGATGAAGGTGGCCACCTCGCAGAGCATCTCGGGCGAGGCCACTCCCTCGGCAGCTACCTGGTTGGCCAGGGTGGTGGCGGGTAGTCCGACGGCTCCGAAGCCCACGGCCACGGTGTTGGCAATAAGACAGATGACAGCTGAGAACATGGGCTTGAACCCGAGTCCGATGAGGATGGCTGCGGGGATGGCCACGGCAGTGCCGAAGCCGGCCATGCCCTCGAGCACGCCGCCGAGACCCCATGTGAGCAGGAGCACCAGCAGACCCTTGTCGGACGTCATCTGGATGAACTGCGTCTTGATGGTTTCAATCTCTTTTGTCTCGCAGAGGATGTTGTAGCTGTAGATAGCGCAGATGATGATGAGGATGATGGGGAAGCAGGCTTTGAGGAAGCCTTCGATGACCGACCACAGGGAGATGCCGTAGATGGACAAGCCGGCGTACTTCTCGGGGATGATGCCCATGGCGGGAACGGCGAACAGGGCCAGGACGATGGTGACCAGCAGCGTGACGATGGCGCTCTTGTAGCCGGACACCTTGAAGCCCATCATCAGGACAATGAGCAATAGGATAGGAATAACTGAAACCAGTGCTGTCATAATAGTAAATTTAAAATGTTTATGATATTATATAAGTTGCGTGATTATTAGATTTTGCGTCAAATTTAAGCATTATTTTCCAAAGTGCTGTTAATATTTTTCTTAAATATCAATAAACCTAAGAAAATTATGCATTTTGGGGGTGTTTGGCGGCCTTTGGGGCGGTGAAGGGGACTGAAAAACGCGACGGCGGTCAGACAAACATGAGGTCGGCCATGACACTGTCGCTGACGAAAAGTCCCAGGCGGGTGAGCCGGAGGCGGCCGTCGGCCACCGTGAGCCGGCCTGCCTGAAGGTGGGGCAGGGCGTTGGCCATGAGATAGTCTTTCATGGAGCTGCCGAAGCGTTCTTCCACCTCGTGGATGCTGAGGCCGCGGCGGGTGCGCAGGGCGGTCACGACGGCATCGTCGTAGCGGGTGGCGGGGCTGAGCTGCTCGCGTTCCTCGACGGGGCGCTCGCCACTGGTGATGCGGCTGATGTAGTGGCGCACGTCGCTCACGTTCCACCAGCGGGTGTCGACGTCGTAGCTGTGGGCGGCAGCGCCGAGGCCGATGTAGGGTGTGCCGTCCCAGTAGCTGCTGTTGTGGCGCGACTGACGGCCGGGGCGCGCGAAGTTGGATATCTCGTAGTGTTCGTAGCCGGCAGCGGTGAGCCGGTCGATGAGCATCTGGTACATGCTGAGCGACAGCTCCTCGTCGATTTCCTTCACCTCGCCCTCGCTGATCATGCGGCTGAGCGGGGTGCCCGGTTCGGTCATCAGGCTGTAGGCCGAGATGTGCTCCACCTGCAGGGCAAGGGCCTCGCTGATGTCTGTCTCCCATTCGGGGAGCGTCTCGCCGGGGAAGCCGAACATCAGGTCGATGCTGATGTTGGAGATGCCGGCGGCGCGCAGCCGCTGGACGGCCTGGCCCACCTGGCGGGCGTTGTGACGGCGGTGGAGGAAGCGGAGCCGACGGTCGGAGAATGTCTGGGCGCCCATGCTGACGCGGTTGACGGGCAGGCGGGCGAGTGATGCGGCATAGGCCTCGGTCAGGTCGTCGGGGTTGCACTCGATGGTGACCTCCATAGGCGCGAGCGGTCCGCAGACTTGTGCGATGGCCCCGAAAAGACGGTCGAGCAGGGCAGGGGAGAGCTGCGAGGGAGTGCCGCCGCCGATATAGACGGTGCGGACGGACTGGAGCAGCCGGCGGTAGCAAGGGTCGGCAGCCAGCATGTTCAGCTCGGTGCACACCGCATCGACATATTCGGCGGCCAACTGGGTGAGCGTGGTGGAGTAGAATCCGCAGTAGATGCAGCGGCTTCGGCAGAAGGGGATATGGACATAGAGAGCGGCCATGCTTGCTTCTTTATATATAAGGTGTAAATTGCATTATGTTTGCAAAGATAGTGCTTTTTCTGCAAAATAACGTTAAACATTGCGCAAATAATCATCCGAGTTTCTTCATTCTTCGATTTTCTTCGTAATTTTAGCGTCGAATTTTCAAAAAAGACTACTATCAATCATTAAACCTTGAAGATATGAAAGTATATCAGACTAACGAAATCAAGAACATTGCCCTCGTTGGCAGTGCGGGTAGCGGCAAGACAACTCTTGCCGAAAGTATGTTATTCGAAAGTGGCGTCATCAAGCGTCGCGGCTCGGTAGAAGCCAAGAACACGGTGAGCGACTACTTTCCTGTAGAGCAGGAATACGGCTACTCGGTATTCCCCACCGTTTTCAACGTAGAGTGGAACAACAAGAAACTGAATATCATCGACTGTCCGGGAAGCGACGACTTCGTGGGAGGTGCCATCACCGCCCTGAACGTTACGGACCAGGCGCTGGTGCTCGTGAACGGACAGTATGGTCCGGAGGTGGGCACGCAGAACATCTTCCGCTACACGGAGAAACTGAAGAAGCCCGTCATCTTCCTGGTGAACCAGCTCGACCGCGAGACTTGCGACTTCGACACCGTGATGTCGCAGATGAAGGACGTGTACGGACCGAAGTGCGTGCAGGTGCAGTATCCGCTGAACGCAGGTCCTAACTTCAACGCGCTGATCGACGTGCTGCTGATGAAGAAATACTCGTGGAAGCCCGAAGGCGGCGCTCCCATCATTGAGGATATTCCCGCCGAGGAGATGGACAAGGCCAAGGAGCTGCATGCCGCACTGGTGGAGGCTGCTGCCGAGAACGACGAGGCGCTGATGGAGAAGTTCTTCGAAGAGGAGTCGCTCACCGAGGACGAGATGCGCGAAGGCATCCGCAAGGGTCTGGTGACGCGCAGCATCTTCCCCGTGTTCTGCGTTTGCGGCGGCAAGTCGATGGGCGTGCGCCGACTGATGGAGTTCCTGGGCAACGTGGTTCCCTTCGTGAGCGACATGCCTAAGGTGCACAACACTCGCGGCGAGGAAGTGGCTGCCGACAGCAACGGCCCCACATCGCTCTATTTCTTCAAGACAGGTATGGAGCCCCACATCGGCGAGGTGAGCTATTTCAAGGTGATGAGCGGCTCGGTGAAGGCCGGCGACGACCTGACCAATGCCGACCGCGGCTCGAAGGAGCGCCTGGCATCGCTCTACACCTGTGCCGGTGCCAACCGCCAGGCTGTGGACCAGCTGAACGCTGGCGACATAGGCTGTACGGTGAAGCTGAAGGACGTGAAGACCGGCAACACCCTGAACGGTAAGGACTGCGAGAACCGCTTCGACTTCATCAAGTATCCTAACTCGAAGTATTCGCGTGCCGTGAAGGCCGTCAATGAGAGCGAGACCGAGAAGATGATGGCTGCCCTGACCAAGATGCGCCAGGAAGATCCCACATGGGTGGTTGAGCAGTCGAAGGAACTGCGCCAGATTATCGTCCACGGCCAGGGCGAGTTCCACCTGCGCACCTTGAAGTGGCGTATGGAGAACAACGAGAAGATTCAGATTAACTACGAGGAGCCCAAGATTCCGTATCGCGAGACCATCACCAAGGCCGCCCGCGCCGACTATCGCCACAAGAAGCAGTCGGGTGGTGCCGGACAGTTCGGTGAGGTGCACCTCATCGTGGAGCCCTATGCCGAGGGCATGCCCGATCCCACGGTCTATAAGTTCGGCGGCCAGGAGTTCCGCATGAACATCAAGTCGAAGGAAGAAATCGACCTGGAGTGGGGCGGTAAGCTGGTATTCATGAACTCTGTGGTGGGTGGTGCCATCGACGCACGCTTCATGCCCGCCATCCTGAAGGGTGTGATGGCCCGCATGGAACAGGGACCGCTGACCGGTTCTTACGCCCGCGACGTGCGCGTGATTGTATATGATGGTAAGATGCACCCCGTGGACAGCAACGAACTCTCGTTCATGCTTGCTGCTCGCCAGGCATTTGCCGAGGCCTTCAAGAATGCCGGCCCGAAGATTCTGGAGCCTATCTTCGACCTTGAGGTGTTTGTGCCTGCCGACTATATGGGCGACGTGATGAGCGACCTGCAGGGCCGTCGTGCGCTGATTATGGGTATGGACTCTGAGGCTGGATATCAGAAGCTGCAGGCCAAGATTCCGCAGAAGGAGCTGGCCAACTACAGCATCACGCTCTCGAGCCTTACCGGTGGCCGCGCTTCGTTCACCACGAAGTTCGCAAGCTACGAGCTTGTTCCCACCGACGTGCAGAACGACCTCATCAAGAAGCACGAGGAAGAGGCTGCCGAAGACGATTAATCCACTATGTCCTTTTAACTATACATTTGATAAGCGAGAATCCAAATGGGTTCTCGCTTTTTTATTTAATAAGAAGAGGAAACAAAAACACAAAGACACAGAGACACAAAGAACCACAGAGGAAAAAAGACAAAAATCGTCAAAAATCTGACATTAAGTACGAGTGGCTATTGGACTCCCCTCCCATTGTAGGGGAGGGGCAGGGGTGGGGTCAGTAATCAGAGAAGAGCCGGTTCGGGCGAATTTGTAATTCGACCGCAAGGAGTATCAGGATTTGTAATCCGAAAAAACGGCAGCTGATTTATCGCATTGCAAATGCTTATACTCACAGCAGCCGAATTCGGAAATTGCTTTACCCTTCGGCCAGCGACCGTTGGTTCGGCTGAACAGAGTTAAATCCGTGAAATCAGTGCCAAAGTATTAATGAATTTGCGAGGGCAAACAAATCCCTCCCCTTAGAAAGGGGAGGCTAGGTGGGGTTGATTTCTTCTGCCTCATTATCAACCACCCCTGACCCCTCCTATCCTAGGAGGGGGAGTAGATAGTTATTTTAAATTGATAATTATTAAATAAAATACTAATAATTGGTTAACATAATAGAATTTAACCAAATTAATTAACAATTTTGATGGCGCGTAGAGCGAAATGCATTAACTTTGCAGTCAATAAAACAGAATACTCGATATGAAGAAGACTACCATATGGGTGATTGCGGTCGTGATGGGATTCTCGTTCCTGGCCTTGCTCTTCCTGCAGCTGAAATACATTGAGGCTATGGTGAAGATGAAGAAGGAGCAGTTCGACGAGAGCGTGAACAAGGCGCTCTATCAGGCCTCGAGAAACCTGGAACTGAACGAGACGCTACGCTATCTGGAAAAAGACGTGAACGCCACCGAAAGGCGCGCCATGAAAAAAGACTCCCTGGGAACCAGGACGGGGAAACCCGACGGCAGCGTGCAGGAGTCGCATCAGTACTCGGTGGCAGGACAGGACGGCACGGTGTATTCTTCGTTCGAGCTGAAGACGATTACCACCAAGCCGGCAAACATCCCGAAGGCGATGATTCTGCGCAACGACAAGAACTCTATCAATGCGGCCACAAAGTCGATGAGGGAGATTGTGAAGAACCGCTACGTCTACCAGAAGGCCTTGCTCGACGAGGTGATATACAGCATCCTCTTCACCGCCAGCGACAAGCCCCTGCGCGAGCGCATCAACTTCAAGCTGCTCGACCGCGACCTGAAGGCGCAGCTGATGCACAACGGCATCAACATCCCGTATCATTTTACGGTGTCGGGAACCGACGGGCGCGAGGTGTACCGCTGTCCCGACTATAGCGACGAGGGCGAGGAATACGTGTATTCGCAGGTGCTGTTCCGCAACGACCCGCAGAACAAGAGCGGCGTGGTGCGCATCCATTTCCCCACGATGAACAGCTACATCTTCTCGTCGGTGTATTTCATGATTCCCTCGGTGGTGTTCACCGTCATCCTGCTCATCACGTTCATCATCACGCTGGTGCTGGTGTTCAGGCAGAAGAAGCTGTCGGAGATTAAGAACGACTTCATCAACAACATGACGCACGAGCTGAAGACGCCCATCGCGAGCATCTCGCTGGCAGCGCAGATGCTGAACGACGACTCGGTGAAGAAGAGCGAGGCGATGACGAAGCACCTGGGAGGCATCATCAACGACGAGACCAAGCGACTGAGATTCCTGGTGGAGAAGGTGCTGCAGATGTCGATGTTCGACCGCAAGAAGGCGACCTTCAAGAAGAAAATGCTCGACCTGAACGAAATGGTGGAGACGATAGCCCACTCGTTCTCGCTGCGCGTGGAGCATACGGGCGGAAAGATATATACCGACATCGGGGCGGTGGACAGCGCCATCTATGTGGACGAGGTGCATTTCCAGAATGTCATCAACAACCTGCTCGACAATGCCGTGAAGTATCGCAAGCCCGACCAGCCCATCAACATCTGGCTGAAGACGTGGAACGACCACGACAAGCTGTATTTCTCGGTGCGCGACAACGGTATCGGCATCAAGAAGGAGAACCTGAAGAAAATTTTCGACCAGTACTATCGCGTGCATACCGGCAACAAGCACGACGTGAAGGGCTTCGGCCTGGGACTGGCCTACGTGAAGAAAATCGTGGAGCTGCACAAGGGCTCTATTAAGGCAGAAGCCAACAAGCAGGCCGACGGCGGCACGGTGTTCACCATTGCCCTCCCGGTAATCCGCGATGAAGAGATTATTAATGAATAATGTAGAATGTAGAGTGTAGAATGTAGAGTTATGATAACCTGGCAAGCCCAGAATTCTATGCTAAAATCTGCAGATTAAAGTAATCATAATTCTCCATTCTCAATTCTCAATTCTCAATTAGATAAATAATATAGTATTAACCCTCAAAATAGTAAAGATTATGGACGACAAGTTGAAAATCCTTTTGTGCGAAGACGACGAAAACCTCGGTATGCTGCTTCGCGAGTATCTCCAGGCCAAGAACTATGAGGCCGAGCTGTGTGTGGACGGTGAGGCTGGATATAAAGCCTTCCTAAAGTCGAAGTTTGATATCTGCGTGCTCGACGTGATGATGCCTAAGAAGGACGGATTCACACTGGCACAGGAAATCCGCCAGGCCAACCCCGACATGCCTATCATCTTCCTGACCGCCAAGGTGCTGAAAGAGGACATCTTGGAAGGCTTCAAGATCGGTGCCGACGACTATATCACAAAACCCTTCTCGATGGAGGAACTCGTGCTGCGCATCGAAGCCATCCTGCGCCGCGTGAAAGGCAAGAAGAACAAGGAGAGCACGCTCTACCGCATCGGACGCTTCACCTTCGACACCCAGAAGCAGCTGCTCACCATCGGCGAGAAACAGACCAAGCTGACCACCAAGGAGAACGAACTGCTGGCGCTGCTCTGCTCGCATGCCAATGAAATACTGCAGCGCGACTTCGCCCTGAAGACCATCTGGATTGACGACAACTACTTCAACGCCCGCTCGATGGACGTGTATATCACCAAGCTGCGCAAGCATCTGAAGGACGACGACCAGATTGAAATCATCAACATCCACGGCAAGGGCTACAAGCTGATTGCTCCGGAGTGCGACTGATCTGGGGCGAATATCACGCTAAGATAGAATGAGAAGAAGGGAGTGAAAGGTTAAAAAAACGTAAAACTCCCTTTTTCTCATTTTCTCATTGTCCCTTTCTCTCAATTTCTTAGTACCTTTGCAGCCGATTTCGCAATAATGCGGGTCATAATCAATATTTTATAATAATGAATCAATACGAAACCGTTTTCATTTTGACTCCCGTTTTGTCTGATGACCAGACAAAGGAAACGGTCGCTAAATTCAAGAAGATTCTCACCGATAATGGTGCAGAGATTCTGAACGAAGAGGCCTGGGGACTGAAGAAGATGGCTTATTCTATCGACAAGAAGTCGACAGGTTTCTACAACCTCGTTGAGTTCAAGGGTGAGCCATCGTTGATTAAGAAGCTTGAGACTGGATTCCGCCGCGATGAGAAGGTAATCCGTTTCATGACAGTGAAGCTCGACAAGTACGCAGCTGCCTATGCTGAGAAGCGTCGTGCTAAGTATGCAACTAAAAAAGAGGAGGCTTAAACTATGGCACAAGATTCTGAAATCCGCTATCTCAACGCTCCTTCTATCGACACGAAGAAGAAGAAGTACTGCCGCTTCAAGAAGAGTGGTATCAAGTATATCGACTACAAGGATCCCGAGTTCCTCAAGAAGTTCCTCAACGAGCAGGGTAAGATTCTTCCCCGCCGCATCACAGGTACTTCGCTGAAGTATCAGCGCCGCGTGGCACAGGCCATCAAGCGTGCACGCCAGATTGCGCTGCTGCCTTACGTAACTGACATGATGAAGTAATTGTTGGTTTGAAGTTTATTGTTTAAAATTTAAAGAAGGACAATTATGGAAATCATTTTGAAAGAAGATATTATCGGCTTGGGTTACAAGAACGATATCGTAAACGTGAAGAGCGGCTACGGCCGTAATTATCTCATCCCCACAGGAAAGGCTGTCATCGCATCGCCTTCTGCCAAGAAGGTGCTCGCCGAGAACCTGAAGCAGCAGGCTCACAAGCTGGCCGCCCAGAAGGCTGCCGCCGAGGAGAAGGCCGCTAAGCTGGAGGGTGTTGCACTGACTATCCCCGCAAAGGTGTCGGCCACTGGTCAGCTCTATGGTTCGGTGAATGCCGCTACCGTTGCTGCCGAGCTGGCTAAGCAGGGTATCGAGGTTGACCGCAAGATCATCACCATGCGCGACGCTAAGACCGTTGGTGAGTTCGAGGCTACCGTTCACTACCACAAGGAGGTTGAGGTGAAGATTCCTGTGACTGTGGTTGCAGAGAATGTTCCCGAGCCCGCAGCTGCCGTAGAGGAAGCTCCCGTGGAGGCTCCTGCAGTAGAAGAGGAGATTGAAGACTTCGAGGAAGAGGAGGAAACTCCCGCAGAGGCTTAAAAAAGAAATACATTTTTAGCACTGTAAAGCAGTTTTCTATAAAGTCCTGGCTATCACGTTATAGCTGGGACTTTTTTTTTAACCCCCTCCATCCTCCCCGAGGGGAGGCTAACGAACTCCCCTAAATAAGGTACTCTCGCTCGACAAATCTAAAAAAAGCAAGCTCTTTTTTGGATTTGTGCTCACTTATGCGTACCTTTGCACTCAAAATTCCAATATTTAAGGTAAAAGAAGAAAATGAAAGCATTTGTATTTCCCGGACAGGGAGCACAGTTCGTAGGCATGGGCAAGGACCTCTACGACAACAACCCATTGGCAAAAGAACTTTTCGAGAAGGCTAACGATATTCTCGGCTATCGCATCACCGAC
>JAFWQT010000171.1 GCA_017508965.1 Prevotella sp.
GGCCGGTGCTTCTTGGGCCATGCAAAGTGGAGCCGTCCGTAACGACGCCTTCCACATCAGCTCCCCGTCGAAGAATGGTGAGGGAGCCCGGCTGACCATCGATGCCATCACCGGCGAAGGCGATATCCAGAAACTGGCTTTTGTGAATGCCCATGGCACGGCTACCCTGTTCAACGACCAGATGGAGTCGATAGCCATCGAGCGGGCAGGACTGCAAGATGTTCCTGTGAATGCGCTGAAAGGCTATTACGGCCACACACTCGGTGCTGCGGGTATTTTGGAGACCATCCTATCGATGGCATCTGTCGACGACCATTGCATCCTGGGCACCCGCGGATTCGCCGAGATTGGCGTGTCAGGCCAGATAAAGGTCTCGTCGGAAACCATGCCCACCAGCAAACAGAGTTTCATCAAGATGATTTCCGGCTTTGGCGGATGCAATGCCGCAGTGCTTGTCACCAAGGATGCCGAGCCCGTTCATGAGTGTAAGCCTTCGCCCCGCCTAGTTGCGAAGCACCACGTCAGGATTACGCCTACCCAGGTGCTGGTCGACGGCAACGAGATAGCGTTCGAGGGTGAGGGCAAGTTGATGCTGACCAATATATATAAGAGCCGCATCAACAACTACCCGAAATTCTACAAGATGGACAGTCTGTCACGACTGGGTTTCGTGGCTTCCGAATTGTTGCTCGAAGCCGAGGGGCGCCATCCGGACGCTACGTCTTCCGACCGTGCTGTCGTCTTGTTCAACCATTCTTCGTCTGTTCAGGCCGACAAGGCTTTTCAGGCGTCTATTCAAGACCCCGCCGACTATTTCCCCAGTCCCGCGGCCTTTGTATATACCCTGCCCAACATTGTGGCCGGCGAGATATCCATCCGCAACCATTATCAGGGCGAGACCTCATTCTACGTCCTTCCCTCCAAAGACGAGCGTCTGATGGAACAGATTATAAACGCCACCTTCGGCGACGAGCACACCCGGAGTGTGCTGGGCGGCTGGCTCGACTATAAGGACGATGCCTGTTTCGAGGCAGACTTATTTATTGTTGAATAACCAAACACTTTATATTATTATGGAAGAACTTGTAAAAGAATTGAAAAGTGAGATTATCGAAGCCCTCAGTCTCGAAGACATCACCCCAGACGATATCGATGCCGATGCACCTTTGTTCGGCAGCGGTCTGGGCCTCGACTCTATCGACGCCCTGGAGCTGATAGTGCTGATCGAGAAGAAATACGGTATCAAGCTGCAGGATCCCACCAAAAGCAAAGAGGTGTTTAAGTCGGTCAATGTGATGGCACAGTTCATCGCCGAGAACCGCACGAAATAACCGTATGCCGCCGATGAACGGGCCGATTTATATCACAGGTGCGGGCGTTGTGTCTGCCATAGGTGTCGGTAAGGAGGCTACCTTGGATTCTCTGAGGGAAGTGCAGTCGGGCATTCGCCCGATGAAATATCTTTCTTCCTGCCATCAGGACATTCCTGTGGGAGAAGTCCAGCTCAGCAATGCCGAAATGGCAAGTCTGCTGGGCATTGCCGACGACCCGGCCTTCACCCGCACGGCTCTTCTCGGCCGTCTTGCGCTTCGTGAAGCCTTGGATGAGGCACAGCTTTCCGGCGAAGCACTCCGCGAGGTTCCTTTCATTTCAGCCACAACCGTGGGAGGGATGGACCGCAGGGAGTTGTTTCACGACCAGGAGAAAGACTGTGACCTTGCTCATGCCATTATTGCTACCCATAATTGCGGGACGAGCACCGAGCTCATTGCCAGTCAGTTTGGCGATTTCGCCATGCTGTCGACCATCTCCACGGCCTGCTCGTCGGCTACCAATGCTATTATAGCCGGTGCCGACATGTTGCGCTGCGGACTTGCGGAAATTGTAGTCGTGGGTGGGGCAGAGAGCCTGTCGAAATTTCATCTGAACGGATTCAACACGCTTATGATTCTCGACCGTCGGCCATGCCGCCCTTTCGATGCCGACCGCGCAGGACTGAATCTTGGTGAGGGAGCTGCCTATCTGGTCATGGAGACTGCCGCTTCCGTCAGTCGCCGAGGAGTACGCCCGCTGTGCAGTCTCGATGGCTATGGCAATGCCTGCGACGCATTCCACCAGACCGCATCGTCGCCTAATGGCGAGGGCGCTTTCCTGGCCATGACCGAAGCCCTGCAGATGGCAGGACTCGAGGCGGCCGACATCCAGTATGTGAATGCGCACGGCACGGGAACACCTAACAACGATCTGTCTGAAAGTGTCGCCCTGCAGCGGGTGTTCGGCAGCGAAATGCCCTTTGTCTCAAGTACCAAGTCGTTTACGGGCCACACCACCAGCGCTTCAGGTAGCGTCGAGGCCGTGATTTGCATCCTGGCCATGAACCGGCAGTTCCTGCCTCCCAACCTTAATTGGGAGACGCCCATTGATGGTGGCATTATCCCCGTTACCGGCAGTCATTCGCCTGTCGAACTCCGTCATGTCATGAGCAATGCTTTCGGGTTCGGCGGCAACGACTCGTCAATAATTCTTTCACGATATGAAGGTTGACATGCAGCACAGACATATCTACATACAGGCGGCTGAACAAATCTCTATACAGCAGCCACTGTCGGAACAGTGGATGGACGAACCCATCCGTTACGACGATGCGTTGGTGAAGGCAGTGAATCCCGCTTTCCGTGATTATCTTGCCCCCAACGATGTGCGTCGCATGGGAAACCTGATGAAACGTGCACTCGTTGCCACGCTGAAGGTACTCGACGAAACCGGTGTGCGTCATCCCGATGCTATCATCACCGGCACCAGTCTCGGCAGTCTCGACTATTCCGAGCGTTTTCTTGATGCCATGGTTGAAAACGGAGAGCAGACCCTCAGTCCCACCTATTTCATGCAGTCAACCCACAACACCGTTGGCTCTACGCTGTCCATATACACCAAGAATAATGGTTACAACACCACCTATTCGCATGGTGCGCTCAGTTTCAGCCTGGCCATGCTCGACGCATGGATGCAGATTCGTCTGGGCAGGATTTCCACGGCACTGGTAGGCGGTTTCGACGAAATGGTCGATAATTATTACGAGTTGCTTGCCAAGACAGGCTATGTGGGGGTTAGCGGCATGGTTCCATGCAGCGAGGTAACCATGTCGATGCTGCTGAACACCGATGCTTCTGCTGATCATCTCTGCGAGTTGGCAGGCATAAGTATCTCCCACCGTCCCGACAACGATGGACTGAAACTGCAGGTGGAGAAGATGCTGCAGGAGGCGGGATTGTCATGGACAGACCTTTCAGCCGTGATGACAGGCATCAATGGAAACGATACGAACGACGAACCCTATCATCAACTTGTCAGGGAACTCTTCCCCGACCTGCCACATCTGCATTACAAGCATATCTTCGGAGAAAACCATACATCTTCGGCGCTGGGAATCTATGCGGCAGCACATTGTCTGAAACGGGGCGTGATACCCCAGTTCATGTATGCTGAACCGCCCGCTTCTCCATGTGTATCACCGAGGAACATCCTTTTTGTCAATGTGACAAATAGTCGTGACTATTCGTTCGTCTTGCTGAAGAAATAATGATACTTAAGCTATTACCCATATCGCTGATTCAGTGTGCGCTGCTCACCGGTGGGCAGGTGCTCATGAAATACGGCCTTACCGAAGTGGGCGATTTCTCCTTTACATGGCAGTATTTCCGCAGGCTGTTCACCAACTGGCAGTTCGTCTGTTGCGGACTATGTTTTGCGGCCGGCTCTGTCTTGTGGATGTATATCGTCAAGAACTTTCCTTTCAGCATGGCCTATCCGATGGTCAGCCTGAGCTATGTGATGGGCATGTTTGCCGCCATCATTTTCTTTCACGAACAAATTCCCCTGCAGCGATGGATAGGTGTGTTCCTGATACTGACGGGTTGCGTGCTCATTGCACGATAAATAACGTTCAACCAAATTTCACCAAAACTATGAAGAGAATCCTATTTACCATACTGGTTGCCATTGCGGCCATCCAGTCGTGGGGACAGACCAAGCTCACCTCACAGCAACAGATACAAATTCTGGATAAAATCGAGAAGTCGTCCTCGGCAATGACCAGCATGCAGTGCGACTTTACCCAGACCAAGCGAATGAAACTGTTGAAGAAGGAAATGACATCGAAGGGTGTCATGTACTTTAAGAAAGACAATAAACTGCGCTGGCAATACACCTCGCCCTATGATTACATCTTCGTTCTCAATGGCAGTAAGGTGCGCATCAAGTCGGCGAAGTCAACCAAGGACATCGACGTACAGAAAAACAAGATGTTCCGCCAGATTACGGACATCATCCTCAACAGCATCACCGGCGGCGGTCTGAAAAAGACATCCGACTTCCAGGTTGAGATGTACAAGACGGACAAAGCCTATTTTGCCAAGTTGTATCCCAAGAAGAAGGAACTGAAACAAATATATCAGACCATAGAGATACACTTCAATCCCACGCTGACCATGGTCGACAGCGTCATCATGATGGAAAAGACTGGCGACAGCACAGTAGTCCGGCTCACCGGAGTGAAGCTAAACGTGCCCATCAATGAGAAGATGTTTTCTACTAATTAACCTCCTGGTTCTGCTCAGCGTGTTGCCCTGTCGTGCCCAAGAGACGGTAGGCGACTCTGTAGTAGGCAGCGAGTACACGTTTTTCATGCAGGCCCGTGGTCAGGAAATCACAGGCATCTGCATGGTCAGCCAGTCGCCTGACGGGCAGACCACAGGAACCATTGTTAATGAATTCGGGGTGAAGGCCTTTGATTTCATTATCAACAAAGGCAAGGCGAAGATTATCAATGTGATTAAGCCCCTTGACCGGTGGTATATCCGCAAGGTGCTGAAGAAAGATTTCGGTTTTGCTTTCCAGCATATACGTGAGGGCAAGGACATTTCCGTTGGGAAGAGGCGGATTACGTTCCGTGAGAACGGTGACATTGCCATCGACAACGACAGATATAATATTCACTATGTGTTTACCCCTATAACCGCCAGCAATGAAA
>JAFWQT010000172.1 GCA_017508965.1 Prevotella sp.
CTGTCGGCAACCTTTCCGTTTTGGAACAGCCAGATGCCATCGCTCTTGCCTGAGTCTATGCGATAGGGGGCATGCAGGCCCGTGTCTTCCTTGTCGCAGTATAGCAGGAAATACTGATGACTGCCAATGGTGCGACTGGGCAGTTGCCAGGCTTCGTCGGGATTGTCGGTGATGCCCAGTTTGTACTGGTTCAGGTTCACTGCCGTGGAACCTGCATTGTACAGTTCTACCCACGAGTCGGGGAACTCGTTGATATCATCCATCACGCAGTCGATGTTCGACTGCATGATTTCGTTGATGATAAGTTGCGCATGGCTTGGCACGACTGCGCCAAACATGGTTGCTGTGAGAAATAGGAGTTTTTTCATATAATTTTTATTGCCAGATAATCTTCTTGCCGTTCTGGATATAGATTCTGCCAGCCTGCGGGGTGTTCACCTTGGTGCCCAGCAGGTCGTAGAGAGTCTCGTTCTTCGCGGGCTGGTTGCGTATTTCGTCGATGCCGGAAGCGTCGCCGATGATGGGTTCGATGGTCAGTGCGCTCGACGTCATATTGAGCGTCAGTTCGCTGCCTGAAATCTCTTCGGTCTTACCGCCGCTGAGCTTCCATCCCGTCACAGCCTTTCCTTCGGGAGCCGTACCGGTGATGACAAGTTTGCGGTTGGGGAAGAACTTGCCGTCGAAGGTCTTGCCCGACAACTCGATGCCGTTAACGGTGAGGGCAACATCCTGCTTGGTCTTGTTGATGGCCAGTGCCACGGGTGAGCCCAGTTCCCACTGGTCGCCGATGAACTTGTAGAAGTTGTTCGGACGGCCTTCTGCCCACGACTTGGCGGCATTGAACTTGTTGGTGATGTCGGCACGGTTGTCGGGTTGGCCCCACCAACCCCAGCCTGAGTTGTACTTGTCGCGATGGGCAACGAATTCCTCCATGGCCTCGGCCTTGATGAGGTCGATGGTCTCGCCTGTTCCCTTGCCGTTCATGAAGTCGCCCATGTAGACGCAGCACTTGTCGATGAACATCTTCAGGATGTCCGGATCTTCGAGCATGTTCTTGATAAGGCGTGTGGCGGGTTCGGTAAAGGCCCAGTTGTCGTTGGGGTATTTCTCAGGATGGTAGAGCAGGTCGATGGTGTTATAGTTGTTCTGACGACCGTAGAGTCCGAGTCCAAAGTCGGTATCCTTCACAATGAAGCGCCATCTCTTTGGAAGATCTACTTTTGCGTCATCGTTGGGACGCCAGAATACGATATTGTTGCCAGGGAAGTCGATATTGCCGTAGAAGAGGTTCATCACCATCACGTTCAGATACTCGCTGACGTCCATCCATTCCTCATATTCAGCCAAGGTATGACCTTTCTGGCTGTAGAAGTCCTTGAATTCGTTATAGAATTTGTCGTCGCCTTCCTTCAACTCCTCAATGAACAAGTCATTGTTGTTAATATCTTTTTCGTGAGCAAGCTCAATCTCGTCAACATCCTCAAGACCGTCGTAGTTACTGTAGATATTGTCTTCGTTGGAACGCTCGCGGATGTTGAGCATGCCCATGTATTCGCCGTTGATGTAGAGCACGGCCGTGTGGCCTGCCTGCCAGTCGAGGTCTACATGGCTTGCCATCGTGCGCTGTACGATGAGGTCGCGGAAGTAGAGATCGCCGAAGTCGTTACCGCCGTCGCGAAGTGAGAACGACTTGAACTCGGTAACGCCTGGTTTCTGGTCAGGGAAGAATTCATACGAGTAACGCTTGTGATCGGGATCAAAACGCTTGTTGGCATAGAATACCATCGACTTGAGGGCATTACCGCGCGACTGTCCGCCTTGGATGCGGGTCTCGCCAAGCTGGTTGAAGACACTTTCCTCGCCGGCGGCGGTGAACATTTCAATGTTGACGGGACGGCGCCAGTCGTGTGTCTTCTTGTCTTCCTTCGAGTTGTTGTATTTGAACAGTCCCATGTAGTTGTCGCCATTCAGGTAGCGGTCGTCGGTCTGAACCGAGAAGATGGGAACCGTCACGGCTCTGGGATGGAAGATATACGACTGGGCGGTGCTCACGGGCGAGAGGTAGCCGTCGCAGAACAGCTTGGCACGTATCACCGTTGTCTTGTCGATAAAGGTGGTAGTGAATTCGGGACTGGTTGCCTTAGGCTCTGAGCCGTCGGTGGTGTAGCGGATCTTCGTACCCTCGGGAGCTTCCTCAGGCAACGAGATGCCCAGACGGATTCTTTTGCCTTCCTCACAAATCTTTCCCGGAGTGCTGAACACGGGGGCACCCAATATGTTCTTGGCATCACAGATTTCGCCGGTGTTGGCCTTGCCGGGGGTCGGCGTCAGCTGATAGCCCCACTCGCTGGCACCGTCGGTCTTGCGGCCGAAGGCCACATCGGGAGCCGGCATCTTGGCCAGAGGCTTTTCTTTAATGTAAGGGAGACTGTCAACAATTTCTTTGTTGGTGAAAAGATAAACCGTGCAGCCTTTTCCTGATTCCAGACGGAAATCAGCGTGCAGACGGTTCGTTTCAATTCCTTCCTTGTCGCAATAGATAACCACATAGCTCTTGGCTGCAATAGTCTTGTCTGGCAACTGCCAGGCTTTACTTTCCTTTAACTTGGTGCCGATCTTGTAGTCCTTCAGGTTGACGGCTGCATCTGAGGGGTTGTACAGCTCTACCCACGAATCGGGGAATTCGTGAATGTCGTCCATCGTGCACTCAATGTTCGACTGCATGATTTCGTTAATAACTAACTGTGCGTGACCAGGCATGGCCACGGCTAATAATACTGCTACTAATACACACTTAAAATTTTTCATTTGTTTATTATATCTTTTATACCTTAATCTGTTAAGGGTTGCAGTCTTTCTCACGAAAGGCTGCATACCCGTGAATAGTTGATTTATCTTTTTTACGTTATTTTTTTGTCAGATTGCCTAGAATGTCGCGGGTGAGTTCCTTGGTTATCGAGCGGGTGGCAGCCGAAGTGGCATTCTTCACCACACGGCCCGTGGCCGAGGTCGACGACTTGGTCTTCTTTCCCGTCACCTTGTTCGAAACCCATGTGCCCAAGATAGCGGCCACGGTACTGGTGATGGCTGTCATGATAGCCTTCATCACCTTCGACATCATGCCGGGCTTCTCCTTGCCTTTTGCTTTCTCCTCATCGGCGGCAGCCTTCTCGGCCTCGGCGGCAGCCTTCTCTTCTTCAGCCTTCTGTAGAGCCAGTTCGTTCTCCTTGACCAGGATTTCGTAGGCACTCTCGCGGTCCACCATCGTGTCGTATTTGCCGAAGATGCGGCTCTGCTTGATGATGTCGAGGCGCTGGCCTTCGGTGATGGCGCCTATCTGCGAGAGCGGGAAGAGCACTTTGGCGCGCTCAACGATGGAAGGCGCACCTTTTTCGTCGAGGAAACTGACCAGTGCCTCACCGGTCTCAAGGTTCATGATGGCCTCGTCGGTCTTGAACTCGGGGTTGGGGCGGAATGTGTCGGCAGCGGTCTTCACGGCCTTCTGGTCTTTCGGCGTGTAGGCGCGCAGGGCATGCTGCACGCGGTTACCCAGCTGTCCGAGGATCACCTCGGGGATATCCGTAGGACTCTGCGTAATGAAATAGATGCCTACGCCCTTCGAGCGGATCAGTCGGATCACCTGTTCAATCTTGTCGAGCAGCGCCTTCGACGTTCCTTCGAACAGCATGTGGGCCTCGTCGAAGAAGAACACGAGTTTGGGCAGCGGCAGGTCGCCCACTTCGGGCAGTGTGCTATACAGTTCGGAGAGCAGCCAGAGCAGGAAAGTGGAGTAGAGCTTGGGCTGCATCATCAGCTTGTCGGCTGCCAGCACGTTCATGATTCCCTTGCCGCCTTCGGTCTGCATCAGGTCGTAGATGTCGAACGCAGGTTCGCCGAAGAACTGGTTGGCACCCTGTGCTTCCAACTGAAGCAAGGCACGCTGGATAGCACCCACCGAGGCGGCAGAGATGTTTCCGTACTTGGTGGTGTAGTCCTTGGCATTCTTCGACACATAGTCGAGCATCGAGCGCAGGTCTTTCAGGTCGAGAATGAGCAGTCCGCGCTCGTCGGCAATACGGAACACAATGTTCAGCACGCCGTCCTGCGTCTCGTTCAGTTGCAGCAGTCGCGAGAGCAGCTGCGGCCCCATCTGGCTGACGGTGGCGCGCATGGGATGGCCCTGTTCGCCATAGACGTCGAAGAAGCGCACGGGACAGGCCTGGAACTCAGGATTCTCGATGCCGAACTCGGGCAGTCTTTTCTCGATGAAACCGCTCATTTTTCCCACTTGGGAGATGCCAGAGAGGTCGCCCTTCATGTCGGCCATGAAGCAGGGAACGCCTGCCTGACAGAAGGTTTCGGCCATCACCTGCAGGGTGACGGTCTTTCCTGTTCCGGTGGCACCGGCAATGAGTCCGTGGCGGTTGGCCATTTTACCGTTGATACTCAGCGCACCGTTGGCGCAGTGGGCTATATACAGCCCGCGTTCTTTGTCTAACATATCGTAATAGTTTTAAGTTTTAAGTTTCAGGTTCGTTTGCTTTGCTCTTCAGCAAGCTGTCAGGTTCTTAGGTTTTAGGTTGCGGGGTAATAACCATCCCCTATTATCCGCGCGCAAAGATAATCATTTTTTAGATAAAAAGCAATGCTTTTCCCGCTTTTTTATCTCATTCGCCATTTTAGGTTGACAATATGTTACACGTGGACAAACGAAAGAGTTAACTTATGATGGTTCCTGTGTTCACAGACAAGAATTACAGCGAGTCAGCAGAAATCATCTTTACGACACGTTGGTTGTCACCCGAGAAATGCTGAAACAAACGGGTAATAAAATTGGTTATAAACGTTGAATGGGGTAAACAGGAATCACCGGGACAACCTGTCCCAGTGATTCCCGGTCCGAAAGTTCAATAAAAAAACTTTGGGGGGTCACTCCAGATCTTCCTTCCTTCCCAACATATTCAGGGAGATGTGTAGGTTAACGGCGGCACAGCCCAGGGCAGCCAGGGCAATCCAAAGAACGAAAAGGTCCTTGGATACTCTATCTTCACTTTTTGCTTGCCCGTGGCGACAGACTGCTGTATTTTTCATAGCCGCCAGTATCGGCAGGATAGATAATGGTATCGATAAAAAACAAATGCCCCTCTTCGTCCACCAATACATTACCATCTACGGC
>JAFWQT010000173.1 GCA_017508965.1 Prevotella sp.
ATTTCATTTAACCATTGACACCTTTTAGAATGCAACTTTCAGGCTTGCTGTATAGGTACGCTGCAAAGGATAAGAGGGAGCATTGCTGGCACGGGTCTCAGGGTCACCCCAGATGTATGGGGAGAAGGTCAGCAGGTTGTAGGCGCTGAGCGCTAACTGCAACTGATTCAGGCCAAGGGCCTTCATGAACGGGAACTTGAAGTCGTAGGCCAACTGAATGGTCTTGACGCGGAAATACTTGGAATCCTTTTCATAGAGCGAGCAGTCAGCATAGTTCTGGTCACCGTTGAGCCAAGTGGCACGCGGATATTCTGCATCCTGTGAAGGATTATCCACGGTCCAAGTGTGGTCGAGGTGGTATTTCAACAGGCCACCGTCGGTATTTGTACTTGCTGCCTGGAAGGGACGACGGAACACGTCGGAAATCAGACGGCTCACATTCCATGCGGCTGTCAGCTGGGTATTGAACGACCATCCCTTATACTGGAAGCCGACTGTCAGACCGGCGATATACTCTGGGTCGTCGGTATAGGCGTTGCCACGGAAGCGGTCGTTACCGTCAATCTTTCCGTCACCGCTCAAGTCAACAAAGACGGCATCACCAGGCTGGAGGTTACCCACCAGCTGCTTGGGGAATTCTGTGCCGAACTCTTTCTGATAGTCGGCCTCAGCACCTTCATAATAGAATTTCCAGAACTTGTAAAGCGAACGTGAACCGATGCGCTGTCCTTTTGCATACATGTAGTCGAACGACTGAGGAGCCTCGAAGTTCTCGATAATCTCATTCTGGTTATAAGAAAGGTTGAACTTTGCCCAGTAGCGGAAGTCCTTGCCAATCTTGTCGTTCCAGTTCAGCGAGGCTTCCCAACCCCAGCTCTTCACTTCACCGAGGTTGCTGTAGGGAACGGTGAAACCAAGAACGCTCGGAGCGGTCATATCCTGGATAAGAATATCCTTACGATGCTCGCGATAATAGTCGAAGACACCCATCAGACGGTCGCCCAGGAAGTTAACGTCGATACCGTAGTCCTGCTTGAAGGCTGTTTCCCATGACACGTCAGGGTTGTTTTTTGCAGCCTCGACGGCACCCTTGGCAACTGTTCCGTTCTCAACACCAAAGTCGTAGGCATAGGGGTTGGCATCCTTACCGATACGCTCAGCCAAAGCGGTGGTATTCACATAGTAAGGATCGGGAACATACATGAATCGGCTTCCACCAATCTTATCGTTACCGACAAGACCCCAAGAAGCACGGAGCTTCATGAAGCTGAACACTTTCTTCAAAGGCTTGAAGAAAGCCTCGTCGCTGATTACCCATCCAACAGAACCTGCGGGGAATGCACCGAAGCGCTTGCCGGGAGCGAAGTTCTCGGAACCATTATAACCGATATTGAATTCAGCGATATAGCGGTTGTTCCAGTCGTAGGTTACACGGCCTACAAGACCAACGTACGTACGGGGAATATCCGAATAGGCACCGCTGATATAGTATTCCTTACTCTGGTTGTAAAGTGCAAGGGCAGAAATGGTGTGCTGTCCGAACGCACGGCTGTAGTTCAGAGAACCTTCCAGATACCAGTTACGGCCGGAACCTGACATGTCGGAAGAATAGTTTGGAGGCGTGCTCTCGGCATTCTTACGATAGAGAATGGTCTCTCCGTCTGCCTGAAGAACCGGCGTGTAGTTAGCCACTTCGGCGGTAATTGTACGGCGGGAAGCAAAAGAGCTGTTGTAAGAACCCTTCAGCTTTGCAGTCAGGCCCTTGGTGATAAAGTCGAGCTTCTGGTCGAGAATCAAGTCGAAGCTCAGCTTGTTCACATTGTCCTGGAATGCACCGGGCTGGTATGCGTAATAGGTCATTGGTGAAGAGCCAACGAACGGAAGCATATTCTGGGGATTCTGGTCGAAGTTCAGGTTGTCGGTGGTCGATGTTGAGTTAACAATATAGCGGCCGTCAACAATACCCGGGCTTACGAACGGAGTAGCCTGATAGATAGCCTTGATCATACCGCCAGAGCCCTGACCTGTACGGGGAGCGCTCTTGTCGTCGACCTTACCTGCCACGTTGACACTCAGCAATGTGGTGTTGGTGATGTTCAGGTCGATATTGGCGCGGTAGTTAAAACGCTGATACTGATAACCGAAGTCATAATCGGCATCGAACTGGTTGAACAGACCATCCTGGGTGAACATACCGGCAGAGATGAAGTATCTCACCTTCTTGTTACCACCAGAGATGTTAACGTTGTGCTGCTGCTGGAGCGTCACATCTTTCATAATATAGTCAGCCCAGTCCATGCTTGGGAATCGGATGGGGTCGGAACCATCGGCAAACTTACGGATCACATAGTCTGAGAAAGTAGGAGCCTGTCCGTCATTAGCCAGCATCCGATTATAGAAGTTAGCATATTCATAGGAATTTGCCAGCTCTACCATCTTCGTAGGAGTCATGGCCGAGAAAGTGGCATTGGCCGTAATGCGTGCCTTACCCTCAGCACCGCGCTTGGTGGTGATCAGGATAACACCATTAGCACCACGCACACCGAACACGGCAGTTGCCGAAGCATCCTTCAGCACGGTAATGCTCTCGATTTCATTCGGGTCGATATCCCACATCTCACGCTCCACGCCATCCACCTGAATCAGCGGCTTGGCATTTTCAGAACTGGTGAATGTAGCCTTACCACGCACGAAAATGTCGGCTGCATCACTACCCGGCTCACCTGAATACTGCACGGTGGTCACACCTGAAAGCTGACCGGCAAGCACGTTGTTGACAGACGACACCGGAGTGCGCACAAGGTCTTCGTTCTTCACGCTGGACAAAGCACCCGTCACGGTAACCTTCTTCTGCACACCATAGGCGACCACCTCAACGCCTTCCAGCACCTGGGAGTCGTCCTGAAGCGTCACCTTCATGCCATTTGCGGCTGTTACCGTCTGAGTCTTCATTCCAACGTAGGAAATCGTCAACTTTGCACCTGGCTTCACCTTTAAAGTGAAGTTTCCGTCAAAGTCAGTCACTGTACCCTGAGTGGCGGCACCACCCACGATAATTACACTGGCACCAATAACTGGTTCGCCCTGGCTGTCAACTACAGTACCTGTAATCGAGCTTTGCTGCTGCGTTTCTTCAGTAGCGGCCATCGCTTGTTGAACACCCACGAAAGGAGTCCACAGCAAGGCTGTACAAAGCATTGCTACAGGGATGACAGTCCCTTTTAGTAACCTTTTTCTGTTCATATAGTAATAATTAACAAATGTTCAGTTAGATAGGTTGTCAGCTATTATAAAAAAATAGTTTTTAAGTTTAAACTCTGTGCAAAAATAATGAAAAAAGTAACACCAAACAAATATAAAAGCAAAAAAATCACAAAATACGGATGTTTTGTCAAATATCAAGGTAAGCTACAAAAAAGCCGCCCCGCAGATGCAGGACGGCCGTTATGTAACCCTATTATATAAAAAGGTGTAAGCTTATTCTACTTCAATGGGCTTGTACTTCGGCACAAGAGCCTTCATGATGCACCAGCCAATGAGATAGGCCACGGCACAGATGCAGAACACCACCATATAGGCTGCAGGCTTGCCTTCGAATCCGAAGAAGGTGAAGTTGGCACCCTGAGCTGCTGCCCAGTCGAAGAACTTACCGGAACCCAAGTTGATGGACATAGAACCGATACCGCCGGCCATCGTGCCAAGGCCTACAATCGTACCGATGGTGCTCTTGGGGAACATGTCGCCGATGGTAGAGAACAGGTTGGCACTCCAAGCCTGGTGTCCGGCACCCAGCAGACCAATCAGGATGGCTGGCCACCAAGCGCTATAGGCACCCAGGGGCTGGGCGAAAAGTCCGAGCACGGGGAAGCAGGCAAAGATGAACATGGCACGCATGCGGCCAAGATAAGGATTCATGCCCTTCTTCTCCACGAAATAGGTGGGCAGATAACCGCCGCCGATACTGAGAATCGTCACGATGGCATAAAGGGTGAATATCAGCGCAATACCCATGGCTGAGTCGCTGGTGTATCCGTACTGGTCACTGAAATAGGCAGGAGCCCAGAAGAGGAAGAACCACCACACGCCATCGGTCATGAACTTACCCACGAGGAACGACCACGTCTGCTTGAAGGTGAAGCACTTCCAGAAAGAGATGGTCTTCTCTTCCTTCTGCTTATCGCGATCCTGTACGTTGGCAATATCGTTGTCCTGTTCGATATAGTTCAATTCGGCCTGGTTCACACGCTTGTTCTTAGCAGGCTTGTCATACAGCCATGCCCAGAGGCCCATCCAGATGAAGCCCAGCGCACCGATGATGATGAAAGCCATCTCCCAGCCCCAAGCACGGGCCAGCAGAGGAATGGTGGCAGGAGCTGCCAGTGCACCTACAGAGGCACCGCTGTTGAAGATAGAGGTAGAGAAAGCACGGTCTTTCTTCGGGAAATATTCTGCCGTGGCCTTGATGGCTGCAGGGAAGTTACCAGCCTCACCGACAGCAAGAATCAGACGGCAGGAAAGGAAGAGCCATACCGAGATGGTTGCAATGGCAACGGCTGCATCAGAGCCTGCCTGCACCATACGGAGGGCTTCGATAGAATCATAGCCTTCACACTTCATGGCAACCCATCCGCAGCCTGCATGAAGCACAGCACCGAGCGACCATACGAAGATGGCAATAAGATAACCTTTCTTTGTGCCCATCCAGTCGATGAACTTTCCGGCAAAAAGGTTAGCCACAGCATAGAACAGCGAGAAGAGACCGGTAATCGTACCATAGTCGGCATCGGTCCAGTGGAACTCAGGTGCAATAAAGTCTTTCCATGTCAGAGAGAGCACCTGACGGTCCATGTAGTTAATGGTGGTTGCCAAGAAGAGCAACGCACAGATGACCCAACGGAAATTGGACATCTTAGTAGTTTGAACTGGATTCATATTTTTTAAATTTAGAATTTAGAGTTTAGAATTAAGAGTTATTGCTTCGCAATTTAGGAGTTTGGGGAATTAAGGAGGCTCTTATACTCCCCGCCCCTCAAGGGGAGGGGTTTGGGGTGGGGTCTGTAATTTCCTTTAGTCCCATATATCTGCCTTTATTACTGAATTCTGACCCCACCACAGCCCCTCCCCTACTATGGGAGGGGAGTCCCATGCGGTTTTAACGCTATCTACTCCCCTCCATATAGGGAGGGGCCGGGGGTGGGTCTCTTAATTTCGTTTATCGGATATCGATGACAGGGATATTGTCTTTGTCGTTGTAGTAGAGGTTCTCACCGGCCATACCCCAGATGAAGGTGTAATAGTAGGTGCCTGCAGCGGCGTGCATGCTCCACTCGGGCGACATGATGGCCTGCTCGTTGTGCAGCCATACCACGCGGCTCTCCTCCGGCTCACCCATGATGTGGGCAATGGTCTGCTCCTGGGGAAGGTTGAAATAATAGTAAGCCTCGATGCGACGACCATGGGTGTGAGGAGGCATGGTGTTCCATGCTGCTCCCGGATTCAGCTGTGTCAGACCGAGCTGCAGCTGGCAGGGACCTTCCTCCAGCACGTCGTTCACAATGAGCTTATACACCGTGCGGTTGTTGCACTCTTCCAGCGAGCCAACCGGGCCCCATACGGCAGCCTTCAGCGAACCCTTGCGTCCGTCGAGGGTAATCCATTGCGTCTTGTAATGCTGATGGGCAGTAGCGCTGTTCAGATAGAACTTGGCTGGTTTCTTGGCATCCTTCGAACGGAAAAGCACCTCTTTGTTCACGTCCTTGTCCTTGCCGATATGTCCGCGACCGATATAGAGTGCTTCCTTCGGAGAAAGTGCATACTCCTTACCGTCAACGATTACCACGCCGTCACCCTCGCCGCAGTTCACCACGCCGAGCTCACGGTTGTAAAGGAAATACTTGTCCTTGATTCCCGGGTCTACATCGAGTCCCAGTTCAAGGAAGTTCTCCAGTTTCAGTGTTTTTGTAACAGGCATTGCACCGCCAAAGATGAAGCGGTCGTAGTGCGAGTAGGTAAGATGAATCTTGTCGGCCTCCATCACCTTCTCCATCACAAAACGCTCACGCAGCGTCTTGGTGTCGTAGTGCTTCACATCCTCAGGATGACAGGCCGTCTGGAATTTCACGTCTTGCTGGGCACTTACGGTGAGTGCGCCCAGCATGAGAGCCATTGTTAGAATTGTCTTTTTCATTCTTATTTGTTTTGATTGATGTTTCGTCTGTTTTTTATGCTTCCACCTCTTTGGCGGCCTTTTTCTCGTCGGCCACAATACGCTTGCGGTTCCAGAACATCATGGCGATGGTGATGAGCGTAAGCACGCCGGCACCAATCCACCTCAGATTGTTCACACACTTATAGATAACCCAACCGAAGAGAGAAGAGGCGAAATCGAGCGCGCCGGCCTGGAAGCCCTCGGGAATCTTGGCAGCAGGATCGCTGGTCTGCGCATACACGGCCTGGGCAGCCTGCGTGAATGCGGGAGCCATGTCGGTAACAAACCACAGACCAATGCCCACAGCCACGAAACCGATGATGAGCGTCTTCACCACATTACCCTTGGTGTAGGGCAGCACCATCACAAATACATAGAACATACCGGCCAGCGATGCCAGCGGCAAGAACTGGTTGCCGGGCAGGATGACTGCCAGCACAAGTGCCAGCGGGATAAGGATGAGCGAAGCCACCAGCGTGGTGGGATGACCGATAACTAGAGCTGGGCTCATGCCGATATATACCTTTTTGCCGTTGAATTTCTTCTTCACCACTTCCTGTGTCTTTTCGGCAATGGGTTTCAGACCGTCGATAAACAGCTTAGTGATGCGCGGAATGAGTTCCATCACGGCACCCATCGTAACGCCCAGGAACAATACTTTCTTGATGTCGAGCTGTGCCACGGCACCGATAAGTGCACCGACGATGACACCCAGCACAATGGGTTCGCCCAGCACACCGAACTTCTTCTTCAGTCCGTCGGCATCGATGTCCAGTTTCGAGAATCCGGGAATCTTGTCCAACAGCCAGTTGATGCCGATGGCAAACGGGGTGAAGCTCTGGCAAAACGGCTGCGGGATGCTGATGCCGTCCATGTCGTCGTAGTATCCCTGGAACTTGTCGGCAGTAAGGTCGGCCATCACCAATGTGATGATATAGCAAACGATGGCGGCGAAATAGCCCCATGCCAGACTCTGGTCCATCACGAAATAGGCCACGGCACCGATAAAGGCGAAGTGCCAGTAGTTCCAAAGGTCGATGTTCACCGTGCGGGTGCATTTGGTAATCAGCATCAGGAAATTCACACCCAGACAAATGGGGATGATGAGTGCGCCTACGGCTGTGTTGTAAGCCACGGCAGCTGCTGCGGGCCAGCCCATATCGAACACCCCAAGCTGCAAGTCGTAAAGACGCGAGATTTCGGAGAGCGGGTCACCGAAATTATTTGTGAGCAGCGCGGTCACGATACCCAAGCCCACAAAACCGACACCCACATAGAGTCCCGATTTCAAAGACTTGCCAAACTTCATTCCGATGCACAGACCGATGATGGTAAACAGAATAGGCATCATCACCGATGCTCCTAAACTGATAATGTAACTGAAGACTTGTTCCATTTAAATGATTATAGATTTATTAGTTTTTAAATTTCCAAGTAGTTTTTATTTGAAATTTGATGGCAAAGTTACGAAAAATTTTTGAAAACAACCAAATCAACGTCTAATAATTGTTCGTAATCGTTTACATTTATAATAATGTGGTGGTTTTTATGGTCTATTACACCAGTTTGAAAAGAAACTGGCACACAAAAAACGCCCCACGCTCCGAGTTGAAGGAGCATGGGGCGCCAATGTCTTTTGGGGTACATCAGTCTTGGAAATACACCCGCTTTACACGGTTGCTGATGCCTGTCAGCACCTCGTAGGGAATGGTGTCCAGACAGTCGGAAAGCACCGTCACGGGCAGATGGTCACCGAAAATCTCCACCGTGTCACCTTCCCGGCAGTCGATGTCTGTCACGTCAATCATCGCCACGTCCATGCAGATATTGCCCACATAGGGCGCACGCTTGCCGTTCACCAGACAATAGCAACGGCCGCGGCCCAGATGGCGGTTCAGTCCGTCGGCATAGCCAATAGGAATGGCAGCAATCACGGAGTCCCTGGTCAACACGCCTTTCCGGCTATACCCCACGGTCTCCTCCTTCGGAACCCTGCGCATTTGCAGAATGGTGGTCTTCAGCGTGGAAACAGTATTCAGGATGCGGTTATCGATGGAATCCACGCCATAGAGTCCGATTCCCAGGCGGCACATATCGAGTTGTCTTTGGGGGAAGTGCTCGATGCCGGCCGAGTTGTCCATGTGGCGCAGAATTCTGTGCGGGAAAGCAGCCTGCAACCGTTTGCTGGCTTTATCGAAACGTTCAAACTGCAGTGCCGAGAACTCGTCGAAGTCAGCACTGTCGCTTCCCACGAAATGAGAGAACACGCTCCTGGGCACCACCGCCTGCTGATGCTGAAGAATGTCAATGAGCCGGTCGATTTCATCGAGTGGAGAGTGCAGAGTGTAGAGTGTAGAGTTATGATTACTCTCTCCGCTATCCATTTGCGAAGCATTGAATCCCAACCTATGCATACCCGTATCCAACTTGATATGTACGGGATAGCCCGTGATGCCTTCCTTGCGGGCTGCCTTGATGAGGGCATCCAGCAACCGGAAGCTGTACACCTCAGGTTCCAGTTCATAGTCGAACATGGTCTTGAACGAGGTCATCTCGGGATTCATAATCATGATGTTCTGCGTGATGCCCGCCTTGCGCAACGTCACTCCTTCGTCGGCCACCGCCACCGCCAGGTAGTCCACCCGATGGTCTTGCAGCGTCTTGGCCACCTCCACGGCTCCTGCCCCGTAGGCATCGGCCTTCACCATGCATACTATCTTCGTCTCGGGGCGCATGAACGAACGGTAGTAATTCAGGTTGTCCACCAGCGCGTTGAGGTTCACCGCCAGAATCGTTTCATGCACCTTCTGCTCCAATAGTTCCGTCAGTCCGTCGAAACCGAACGGACGTGCACCCTTCAGCAATATGACCTCGTTCTTCAGCTGGCTGAACACATCGCTTCCGATGAATTCCTCACAGCTGGAATAGAAATACTTCTCGAATATATTTATCTGCGAGGCCTGGGCCGTGATTTCAGGTCCGATGCCGATGAATTTTTCCACCCCGCGCTTCTCGCAAAGCAGCGACACGTCGTGGTAAAGCTCCTCCGCAGCCATGCCGCTCTGATAGATATCACTCAGTATCAGTGTGCGCTTGCGCCCCTTGTGGTCGGGACGGCGGTTCATGAAGTCCAGCGCAATGTCAAGCGAATTGATGTCCGAGTTGTACGAGTCGTTGATCAGCGTACAGCCGTGCTGCCCCTCCTTTACCTCCAGTCGCATGGCTACAGGTTCCAGCCGTTTCAGCCGTTCAGCAATAACGCCCGGATGCTCATTCTTCACTCCTAACTCTTTAAAAAGGTATTCCGCCACGGCAGCGCAGGCCCCGGCGTTCTCTTTCGATGCCCTGTCGATAAACGGCAGTTCACCCTCCCATGCCTGATAGGGAATGGTCTTGCATTTCAGTTCACCAATATGCCTGGCAATCACGGGGTCGTTGGCCGAATAGAACACCACCTCGGCATCCTTGAACAGTTTCAGCTTCTCCTGACATTTCTCGTCAACCGATTCAAAATTCTCCTGATGGGCCGTTCCGATATTCGTAATCACACCGATGGTGGGCTGTATGATATCGCGAAGCGCCTCCATCTCCCCCTTTCTACTGATTCCTGCCTCAAAGATGCCCACCTGCGTCTGCTCGTGCAACAGCCATACCGATAGCGGCACACCAATCTGCGAGTTATAACTCTTTGGCGAGCGAGTCACCGAGAGCGGTGAAAGTGTGGTGCTGAGGGTTGAGGGCTGGGTGTTTTGTGTGGAGTGGCAGCCAACGCCCGAGAGCACTTGGTAGAGCCATTCCTTCACAATCGTCTTTCCGTTAGAGCCCGTGATGCCGATAATGGGAATGCGGAACTCGTCACGGTGCCGTTCAGCCAGCCGTTGAAGTGCCTCCAGCGGATGCAGCACCTTCAGGAAGTTGCCGTCGGGGTATTTCAGCGCATAGTTGGCGGGCACCTTTTCCACCACGAAGTTTCTCACTCCGCGCCTATACAACTCGTCGATATACCGATGCCCGTCGTTTCTTTCACTTTTCAGGGCAAAAAACAATGTCTCTTCAGGAAAACAGAGGCTCCGGCTATCCGTCAGCAGGAAGCCCACGGTCGAAGGTGAGTCGCCATAGCGGTGCGCACCAATCAAAGCAGTTACTTTCTCTATCGAATAATTCATAATGCAAAAGTACATCTAGTTTTCCAATCCGCCAAATAAATATGCCAAAAAATCCGCGAATTTATTCTGCCGGGAGAAAGTAGATTTTCCGTTTCCGGGCATTGATGATGACTGCGCCATGGTTCAGGATGGCGGCCCCGAGTTTGCTGTCGGTGGTTTCTTCGGCATGCGCGTCAATGTCATACAACTTCGTTTTCAAGGCCTTCATTTCCTTCAGTCTGAAGTTGGTCCTTCCCACGGAGTCCCTCTGTTGCAAGGCCGTTCCCTGATTCCCTCCGTAGGCGGTTCCCGTGAGTTGTTGTCGGAAGGCCTCTCCGCGACGGGAATGCATCAGCCGGCTGAAATCCTCCATGCGCAATTCCAGCATTTCGTTGAACCCCGTGTCGAAGAGCACGTTCTTCACCTTGCCGCCGGGACTCATCTTCACCTTCAGCTTCGGCAAACGGTCGGTCCTGTCGCGCTTGTAGGTGGTTTTCTTCCGCTTTTCGCGGTTGAAGAGCCGCTTGTCCGTGGTCAAAATCAGATGACCTCGTTTCACGTCGATTTTCACGACCACCCCCATATACTCCAGATAGTCCATGCCGAGGATGCCGTCGAAAAGTCCGTGCAACACCTCGTTGTAGGGCATGAAATAGAAGTTCTTTTTCCCTTCGAAACTCCCCAGGCGGAAATCGGCCTGCGTATAGCCCGTCAGTTGTTTTTCCCCGTAGGCGTCCTCCATCTCGATGCTGTCACCCGCCAAGGCGTAGTCGTCGCCCGTGCCTAGCATGAGGATGCTGGCCGAAGAGCCCGTATCGAGCAGGAAACGCCGCTCCTGACCGTTGATGAGGGCTTTCACCACGGGCATGTTGTATTTGAATGTCAGCGGAATCGTGTCGGTCAGGTTTTTTGAGTTGAGAGTGGAGAGTGGAGAACTGAGAGTTATGATTACCAAGCAAGCCCGTAGCAGGCACAGAAATCTGCCTCCAAATGTAATCATAACTCTAAACTCTAAACTCTAAACTCTAAACTATTTCTTCAGGAAGGTGCTGCGCATGGGCGTGAAGGTGTCGATGAGCACACCGTCCTCGATGCACTTGCAACCATGTTCCACGTTGGGAACCTTCATCAGCACGTCACCGGCACGCACAATCTTGGTGACTCCGTCGATGGTAAACTCGAAGGCGCCGCTCTCCACGTAGGTAATCTGGCAATGGGGATGACTATGGAGCTTGCCCTCAGAACCCTTCTTGAACTTCACCTTCACCATCATCAGGTTGTCGTTATAGCCCATCACCTTGCGATACACCTCGCCGGGATCTCCCGTGCGCTCCCATTCCTGATCCTTGTCAAACACGAAGGGTTCGCTCTTGGTGGTGATGTCGCGGGTATAGACCACCTGTCCGTCGTCGGTCGTGGTAATCACGCCATGAGGAGCAGCGGTGAGTGTACTGTCATCAGCGGCGGGATTGTCGCATTTCTCTGATTTGTGGCACTTGCATCCTACGAACAAGAGCACAAGGGCAGCCACTAAAACTAAAAGAATCTTTTCCATACGTTGTTGTTTTTTGATTAATTATTTGGTAGTTTATTCTCTTTTTCTGCTTTCGACGGCAAAGATAAGAAAAGTCGAGAGAAATGCAAAGGGAAAACATGTTTTTCTTTACATTTCCGAGACGAATTAGCTTCGGCAAAGCCAAAGTTAATATTTTTTTCGTACAATTTACGCAAATTACAAAAAAAAATCTTTATATTTGTGCCGAACTACAAGATCTACTAAAAATGCAAACAAAATCTATCATCGCATTTCTATGCCTTATTGCCCTGTGGAGCTCACCGGCGACGCTCGAGGCCCAGCGAACCACCTTCACCAATCCCATCCTGGCTGGCGACTATCCCGACCCCACCATCATGCGCGACGGCGAGGACTATTACATGACGCATAGTGCCTTCGACTACGTGCCGGGACTCGTAGTCTTCCATAGCCGCGACCTGGTCCATTGGAAGCCCATCAGCTCGGCACTCAACACCTTCCTGGGTTCCGTGTGGGCTCCGGATATCTGCAAGTATAACGGCAAGTACTATATCTATTTCACGGTGGCCTATCCGTCGGATGCCGTGCGCAAGAAGGCAGGACGCGACCTGAAGCCCAATAGCCGCATGAACTTCGTGGTAACCGCCGACTCCCCCTACGGCCCGTGGAGTGAGCCCGTGGATTTGGGAGTGGCCAACATCGACCCCTGCCATGTGGTGGGCGAAGACGGACAACGGTGGCTCTTTCTCAGTGCCGGCAAGCGGGCCAAGCTGACACCCGACGGACTCCATGTGGTGCCAGGCACCGAAGAGGTGGTCTATCCCGGATGGAAATATCCCGAGGAATGGCTCACCGAGGGACTTTGCCTGGAAGGTCCCAAGCTCCGCAAAATCGGCGACTACTACTATTACCTGAATGCCGAGGGCGGCACGGCCGGACCTCCCACCAGCCACATGGTGGTCGTGGCCCGTTCCAAGAGCATCAACGGCCCTTGGGAGGACAGCCCCTATAATCCGCTCATCCACACCTATGCCAACAGCAACCGATGGTGGAGCCGCGGACACGGCTCGCTCATCGATACCCCCGACGGCCGCTGGTATTGCGTCTATCATGCCTACGAGAACGGATTTACGGACCTAGGACGCCAGACGCTTCTCGAACCTCTGGAAATGACCGAAGACGGATGGTTCCGTCCGGTTATCAGAGACAACAAGGGATTAAGCGCCGACCCCACGGGGCCGATTCCTGTTCCCATTGCGAACGAGGCAGACAACGCCCCAGCCAAAGGAGGTGCCAAAGCTGCAATCGGCCAATTCCGCGTAGGACTGGAATGGAAATCCTATCGCGCCAACGAACCGGAACGTTACCAACAGATTCCTGACGGCATCCGTGTTCTGGCCAAGGGCACCCTCCCCGGCAATTCCTCTCCGCTGATGTTCGTAGCCGGCGACCACCGCTACGAGATAGAGGCCGAGATTGAACTGAGCGATGCCGAGACGCGTGCAGGACTCGTGCTCTACTACGACAGCGTGTTCCACATGGGCATGGGCTTCGATGCCAACCGCCGCTACCGCTACCGCAAGGGCGGCCAGAGCGGAGGCGGCATACATCCTGCCGGCGACACCCGCCACCTGTGGCTACGACTCCGGAACGACAATCATGTGGTGACGGGCTCATATAGCTACGACGGCAAGAATTGGAAGCGCGAAACCTGGGGCATGGACTGCTCAGGCTATAACCACAACACGCTCTATCAGTTCCAGTCCGTATTGCCAGGCATCTTCTGTTGCGGTAAGGGGACGGCTACCTTCAAAAACTTTACGTACCGCAACCTCGACATCGAGGAGGCCAAGGAAGCGATGCGCCGCGCCACGGCCTTCATGATGGACAGCATCAGCTACCGCGGAGCCTTCGTATGGAACTATCTGCCCGACCGGAGCCGCCAGTGGGGAGAACTCGAAGCCCCCTACCGCACAATGGTGTGGATACAGTCGCCTAGTACTCCTTCCGTAGGACACCTGATGCTCGACGCCTATCATGCCACCGGCGACGAATACTACTACGAACAGGCGCTGAAGATTGCCCGGGTGCTCATCTCGGTCCAGCATCCCGAAGGCGGATGGAACTACGTGGAAGACCTCGCGGGCGAAGAGCAGCTCAAGGAGTTCTATCGCACCATCGGCCGTCAGGCCTGGCGTCTGGAGGAGTTCCAGCACTATTATGGCAACAGCACCTTCGACGACGAAGCCACCTCCACCTGCGCCACCCTGATGCTGCGCGTCTATCTCGAAAAGAAAGATCCCGAGGTGCGCAAGGCCCTCGACAAGGTTATCTCCTTCATGCTCCAGAGCCAATACGCCAACGGTGGCTGGCCTCAGCGCTATCCCCTCATGTACGACCATCCCTTCCGCGGCAAGGAAGACTATTCATCCTTCGTCACCCTCAACGACGACGTGATGCCAGCCAACATCGAATTCCTCATCCAATGCTATCAGGAACTGGGGCGCAAAGATTTGCTCCGTCCCATCCGCAAGGCGCTCGAACTGACTACACGCCTCCAGCAGCCCGCACCATTGGCCGGATGGGGCGACCAATACTTCGTGAAGACGCTCAAGCCCGCCCATGCCCGCAGCTATGAGCCCCGCTCGGTCAATACCGGCACCACCGTTCGCATGGTCAGGGCCATGATGGACTACTACCGGCTCACCGGCGAGC
>JAFWQT010000174.1 GCA_017508965.1 Prevotella sp.
ATCAAGAAGATGGAGGCCGCCCAGACCAAGGAGCAGCTTTTCGAGATTCAGAAGGAACTGATGCAGTATGGCGACCAGCAGTTCATGTACATGGGCTTCGGTGCCGACGACAAGAATGCCACCGAGAACATCCTGAACATCTATCAGGGAGGCCTTACCCTCGGTCAGAAGGAGTATTATCTCGACAACGATGAGGCCACGGCCAAGATTCGTGCCGCCTACAAGAACCATATCGTCACGATGTTCCAGCTCTTCGGCTTCAAGAAAGGCGTTGCCCAGCAGAAGATGGAGCAGGTGCTCAAGATTGAGACCGCCCTTGCCAAGGTGAGCAAGAACCGTACGGAACTCCGCGACGTGGAGGCCAACTACAACAAGATGACCTTGAAGGAATTCGAGCAGAAGTATCCCCACGTGCAACTCTCGCAACTGGCACAGGCCGAAGGTGTCGACCTGAAGTATATCCAGGACATGATCGTGGGCCAGCCCGACTTCGTGGCAGGTGCCGACAAGGTGATTGCCGAGATGACCGCCGACGAATACCGCGCCTATATGGAGTGGGGTGAGATTACAAGTGCCGCCAGCTACCTGAGCGACAAGGTGGTGGCTGCCAATTTCGACTTCTTCGGCAAGACGATGCGGGGCCGCAAGGAGAACTTCCCCCTGTGGAAGCGTGCCACCGGACAGGTGGAGAGTCAGATGGGTGAGGCCCTTGGCCGCATCTATTGCGAGCGCTATTTCCCCGCTTCATCAAAGGAGCGCATGGAGCGCCTGGTGAAGAACCTGCAACTCTCTCTTGCCGAGCGCATTATGGCTCAGGACTGGATGGAGACCGACACCAAGCTGAACGCCCTCTCGAAGCTCTCCACCTTCTATGTGAAGATTGGCTATCCCGACAAGTGGAAGGACCTCTCGGCACTTAACATCGACCCCTCGAAGAGCTTCTACGAGAATGTGATGGAGTGCAACAAGTTCCAGACCAAGCGCCATATCGAGGAGAAGGCCGGCAAGCCCGTCAACCGCGACGAGTGGCACATGACTCCCCAGACCGTTAACGCCTACTACAATCCCACCACCAACGAGATTTGTTTCCCCGCAGGCATCCTTCAGTACCCCTTCTTCGACCCCACGGCCGACGATGCCTTCAACTATGGTGCCATCGGCGTGGTTATCGGTCACGAGATGACGCACGGCTTCGACGACCAGGGCCGCCACTACGACAAGGTGGGCAACATGACCGACTGGTGGACCGAGAGCGACGGCAAGAACTTCGAGGCCCGCACGGGTAAGTATGCCGACTTCTTCTCAGCCATCGAGGTGCTTCCCGGACTGAATGCCAACGGTAAGTTCACGCTTGGCGAAAACCTCGCCGACCACGGTGGTCTGCAGGTGGCCTTCAATGCCTATAAGAACGCCACCAAGAATGCTCCGCTGAAGGACATCGACGGACTCACTCCCGACCAGCGCTTCTTCATTGCCTATGCAGGTGTATGGGCCGGCAACATCACCGAGGCCGAAATCCGCAACCGCACCAAGAGCGACCCCCACGCACTGGGCCGCTGGCGTGTGAACGGAGCCCTGCCGCATATCGACATGTGGTACGAGGCCTTTGGCGTGAAAGAAGGCGACAAGATGTTTATCCCGAAGGCAGAGCGCCTGCAGCTTTGGTAAACCGGATATCATAGACATAGAAAGGATGCTAAAACATTGATTTTGGCATCCTTTTTTGCTTTTTCTGCAAAATAGTTGTAACTTTGCACCCAAATTATCAGTAAATACTTATATGCCTTTAAGAATACCCGACAGACTTCCCGCGATAGATATCCTGAAGAAGGAGAACATCTTCGTGATGGATGACACCCGCGCCCACACGCAGGACATCCGTCCGCTGAAGATTGTCATCCTGAACTTGATGCCGCTGAAGATTACGACCGAAACCGACCTCGTAAGACTGTTGTCGAATACGCCCTTGCAGCTTGACATCACGTTTATGAAGCTGAAAAGCCACACCCCGAAGAATACGCCCATAGAGCACATGATGATGTTCTATAAGGACTTCGAGGTGCTGAAGTCGCAGAAGTTCGACGGTATGATTATCACGGGCGCTCCCGTAGAGCAGTTCGCCTTCGAGGACGTCACCTACTGGGACGAGATGAAGACCATCTTCGACTGGGCAAAGACCCACGTGCAGAGCACGCTCTACATCTGCTGGGCTGCCCAGGCCGGGCTCTACTATTATTATGGCATCCCCAAGTATCCGCTCGCGAAGAAGAAGTTCGGCATCTTCCCCCAGCGGGTCATCCAGCCGCAGCTGCCCATCTTCCGCGGCTTCGACGATTTCTTCTACATGCCCCATAGCCGCCACACCGAAATCCGTCGCGAAGACATCGACGCCAGCGAGTACCTTTCCGTACTTGCCGAGGGCGAGGAGAGTGGCGTCAGCATGGTGGTGGCCCGTGGCGGCCGCGAGTTCTTCGTCACCGGCCATCTGGAGTATGCGCCTAACACGCTCGACAAGGAATACCGCCGCGACATCGGAAAGCGCGACGATGTGGAGCTTCCCAAGTATTACTATCGCGACGACAATCCCGACAAGGGACCCATCGTGAAATGGAGGGCCCACGCCAATCTCTTCTTCCAGAACTGGGTGAACTACTACGTTTATCAGCAGACGCCTTACGACATTAATCTCATTGGGTAATACAAGCATCCCCGAGTGAAACAGACCATCGAACTGCTGGCTCCGGCCAAAAACCTGCAATGCGGCATCGCGGCTATCGACCACGGTGCTGATGCCGTTTATATTGGGGCTTCCCGTTTCGGGGCCAGGGTGGCAGCAGGCAACTCGGTCGCCGACATTGCCCAGCTCTGCCGCTATGCCCATCCCTTTGGGGCGAAGGTCTATGTCACGGTCAACACTATCATCTACGATGATGAGCTCGACGATACCCGTCAGCTCCTCGAAGAGCTCGAAAAGGCTGGTGCCGACGCCATCCTCGTTCAGGATTCTTCACTCTTCACTCTTCACTCATCACTTCTCACTCCTCACTCATCACTTATCACTCCTCACTCATCACTCCCTCTACATGCATCTACCCAGACCGACAACCGCACTCCCGAAAAAGTGGCGTGGCTGCGCTATTTGGGATTCCGCCGAGTGGTGCTGGCCAGAGAACTCTCGGTCGATGAAATCCGCGAGATTCACCGTCAGGTGCCCGATGTTGAGCTCGAAGTCTTCGTGCATGGCGCGCTCTGCGTCAGTTATAGCGGACAATGCTATGCCTCGCAGTATTGCTTCGGCCGTAGTGCCAACCGCGGCGCTTGTGCCCAGTTCTGCCGCCTGCCCTTCGACTTGGTCGATAGCAATGGTCAGGTGATAGAGCAAGGGCGGCACCTGTTGTCGTTGAAAGACCTCTGCCTGATTGACCACCTGGAAGAGTTGATGGAGGCCGGTGCCGTTTCGTTCAAGATTGAAGGCCGCCTGAAGGATGCCGACTATGTGAAGAACGTCACCGCAGCCTATAGTCAGCGGCTCAACCAGATTATCGCCCGCCATCCCGACCGGTATCAGCGAGCCTCCCGGGGCCGTTGCACTTACACCTTCGAGCCTAACTTGAAAAAGACCTTCAACCGCGGCTTCACCACCTATTTCCTGCATGGCCGTCAGCCCGACATCTTCTCGCCCGACACCCCCAAGGCTTTGGGAGAGTATGTGGGAAAGGTGAAGGAAATACGGCGCGACTCGTTCAACGTGGCGGGAACGGCTAGTTTTGCTAATGGTGATGGGTTGTGCTTCTTTTTAGAGGAGAGAGGAGAGAGGAGAGAGGAAAGAGGAATGCTTTGCGGCTTCCGCGTGAACCGCGCGGTGGGCAACCGTCTCTATCCCTTCAAGATGCCGGCCGGCCTGAAACCCGGCATGGCGCTCTATCGCAACAACGACATGGAGTTCGAGCGGCTCATGGCCGGCAAGACAGCCGAGCGCAAGATCCCCCTTTCCATGACGCTCGAGGCCGTTGAGGGCGGCTTCCGGCTTAATGGCATCTTCTTCGCCGCCGAGCATCAGCAGGCGCAGAAACCACAGCAGGAGAACATCATCCGCCAGCTCACCAAGTTGGGAGGAACACCCTATGAGTGCCACTCCGTGCAGCTCATTCCCCACGACTTCAACTATTTCATTCCCAGCAGTCAGCTGGCCGAATGGCGTAGGCAATTGGTGTCATCGCAGCAGAACGAAACCGAATCCCCCTCCCTTTGGGAGGGCAGGGGTGGGCTCCCCCTCCCTCCGCCGGTCTACGACCACCCCTATCTTTATAATGCCGCCAACCGCGAAGCCCGCCGTTTTTATGCCGCTCAGGGCGTACCGGGCGCCACATCACTCGAAGCCCCCGTCAGCCAAAGTATTCCGTCAGGCGAAATCCTGCTCATGCAGTGTCGCCATTGCCTCAGGTACTCGCTGGGCTGTTGCGTGAAGAACGGTGGGGAAAAACCATATTGGAAAGAACCACTCTATCTTGTTTCGGGTGACGGACGACGTTTCCGTCTGGAGTTCGATTGCCGGAATTGTCAGATGAATGTTTACGGGAAATAGATATGAAAAAGATATTTGTATTTTTTTACTTTTCTGCCATTATACTTTTATTCACGGGCTGTTATAGAAATAAGGCACGTGAATTGCCTTCGCCAGATACGACAGCCGTGAAGTATGTTGCTCCACAGATAGACACCGTTGTTCTCAAGCAGAAGCGTGACTCTCTGTTATTCTTGGCACAACATCATTATACTGAGAATTTCAATTTCGTGGTTCGCGCAGATTCTATCTGTCTTTACAAGCAACAGCCAGAGGAGGTAGTAAGTCAATTAGTTACAGATTCTTTTTATGTTTATAAGAATGATCCGTTGGTGGTAGCTGACATCCGTATGATGCCTGCTGATCCTGTGGATTCCGTATGGGTGCAGTTGGCACGCGACCAAATTACGTTCGGATGGATTCATGAGTCTGATCTTTTGCCTAACGTGGATCCAGATGACCCTATCTCTCAGTTTATTACGGTGTTCTCCAATAACCACCTACTTATATTCCTCGTTATACTAATCTTCATAGGCGTGGCCTATATGGGCCGAATTGCCATCAAGCGTAATGCAAAGATAGTGCATTTCAATGATATTCCCACACCTTATCCGATGGCATTGGCATTGACTGTAGCAACCTCGGCTACGCTCTATGCTTCGATTCAGAATTTTACTCCGCAGCTATGGAGGCATTTCTATTTCCATCCCACACTTAATCCGCTGTTGGCTCCTTTCCTAATAGCCATATTCCTGGTTTCCGTATGGGCTATCATCATCGTAGGATTGGCGGCTGTAGACGAGGTACGCAAGAATCTCCCGCTCGATGAGGCCATTCTGTATCTCTGTGGTTTGGTTGGCGTTTGTGCAATTGATTATATCGTCTTTACTTTTACCACCATATATTATATTGGTTATCCACTACTAATTTCTTATTATTGGTTTGCCATTAAGATGTTTAAAAAATCCATATAAATGGGGATTGTGGATAACAGCTAAATTGGCTACCTTTGCATCCAGTTATGAGAAAATATTTGATGACGGCTATGCTCGGCATAGCAACCATGGTGTCGGCCGAAGTGACCAGTCCTGAAATGGTGGCCGACACGTCGAAAGTGATCGACCTCGACGAGGTCGTCGTTGTTTCACAGCCCAAAGAGTCTTTCAGTATGCGCCAGCAGCCCCTCAGCGGCAATATGTTCTCGGCCGGCGACCTCAGCGCGCTCGGCGTGCGCGACCTTCGCGAACTGTCACAGTACGTGCCTTCGTTCACCATGCCCAACTATGGCTCGCGCTACACGTCGGCCATGTATGTGCGTGGCATCGGTGCCCGCGAGAACAGTCCTGCCGTGGGCATGTATGTCGATGGAATTCCCCTGCTCAACAAGAGTCTTTTCAACAGCCATCTCTACGGCGTCGAGCGCGTCGACGTCCTGCGCGGTCCCCAGGGCACCCTCTACGGCATGAACACCGAGGGCGGACTGATGCGCGTCTATTCCAAGAACCCCTTCCAGTATCAGGGCACCGACGTCAGGCTCAGCTTCGGCACCCGCATGTACCGCAATGCCGAGGTGGCACATTATAACAAGGTGAGCAACCGGTTCGCCTTCTCCGTGGCAGGCTTCTACAGCGGGCAGAACGGCTTTTTCAGGAACCAGACCACCGGCAACCGCGCCGACAAGTTTGACGAGGCCGGAGGCAAGCTGCGCCTCATGTGGAATCCCTCCAGCCGCCTCTCGCTCGATTTCATTGCCGACTACCAGTGGGTCAGCCAGAACGCCTTCCCCTATGGCATGCTCGATGTCGCTTCGGGCGAGGTAGGTCCCGTGGCCACCACCATCGACGGCCGTTATCGCCGTGCCATGCTCAACACCGGACTGAAGCTGAAATACGCCATGGACGGCGTCGACCTCTACAGCACCACCTCCTATCAGTATCTCAAAGACCACATGGCCATGGACATCGACTACATGCCCAAGGCCAATTTGCGCCTCGAGCAGAACGAGCTGAAGAACGGCCTCGTCCAAGAGCTGGTGTTCAAGAGCAACCGTCCCGGCATCTGGCAGCACGTCACCGGCTTCAATTTCTCACACCTCTGGGAGAAGAATGTCGCCCCCGTCTATTTCGACCCCAATTTCAGCCAGGAGCTCTCGCAGACCGTCTTCAGAGCCATGCGCGGCGCCATGATGCTCAACCCTACCATGAACGTGCTCGACGGCAGCCGCATGGATATCATCATGGGTGGCGAGGTGCCCGGACTGTTCCACACCCCGCAGTTCAACTTCGCGGCCTTCCACGAGTCGAACATCGACATCACCCGTCATCTCACCGCCACGCTCGGACTGCGCTACGACTACAACCACGTCAAGCTCGACTACGTCACGTCGGGAGCCATGAACCTCGATGTCGACCTGCGCATGCAGATGGCGCGCGAAGTCGGCGGCCGCACCATCACCGTGCCCATCAACTCCGCCTACCGTGCACTCATCACCGATGCCATCGCCAACACCCACAGCGACGAGTTCAACCAGTTGCTGCCCAAGGTGGCGCTTACCTACAAGTTCGGCAACGGCAGCAACATCTATGCCGTGTGGAGCAAGGGCTATCGCGCCGGAGGCTACAACTTCCAGATGTTCTCCGACATCCTTTCCACCGAGCTCGAGGCCCAGCAGAATACCGACCACGACTACCAGATTCAGCACAGCGAGTCGCAGTACGACGACATCCGTAACACCATCTCCTACAAGCCCGAGACGTCATGGAACTACGAGTTCGGCACCCATCTCAACCTGCTGCCCAACCTCAAACTCGACTTCTCAGGATTCTACACACAGGTGCGCGACCTGCAGCTCACCATCATGGCCGGCGACAACTCCTATGGCCGCATGATGAAGAATGCCGGCAAGAGCAGCAACTGCGGCGTCGAGCTCAGTCTGAACGGCTCCCTCTTCGACGACCACCTCACGTTCAGCTTCAACTACGGCTACACCCGTGCCGTGTTCCGCGACTATACCGACTCGCTGAAGGTGAAGGTCGGCGGACAGCCTGTCGAGGTCGACGGGCAGACCATCATGGTGAGGCAGACCACCGAGACGCAGTTCGTTGACTATACCGACAAGTACGTGCCCTACGTTCCGCAGCACACCTTTGGCGCCATGGCCGACTACAGGCTCGATTTCCCCAATTCCTTCCTCAGGGCCTTCACGCTGGGCGTCAATGCCCATGCCCAGGGCAAGACCTACTGGGATACCGCCAACGTAGCCTTCCAGAAGATGTATGCCCTGCTTGGAGCCCATGCCGAAGCCGACTTCGGAGTCGTTGCCCTGAATGTATGGGCGCGCAACATCACCGACACCAAATACACCGTTTTCGGTCTTGAGAATGTCAAGGGCGGCAACTACATCGCACAGCTCGGCAATCCCTTCCAGATGGGAGTCGACGTAAAGATTCATTTCTGATTTTGTAAGTAAAGCTTGGAAGGTTTGCATCTAAGGCCTAAATGGTTTCCTTCCAAAGTCTGGAAGCAACTCATTTAAAGTCTAAATGGAAGTCAATTAAAGTATAGAAAAAGAGGATATGTCCAGTCAGGCATATCCTCTTTCTTTTTTTTTTGCGGGTTGTTCTTAGAATACGTGGAGCCCGAGGAACACCATCAGGCCGTTCATGAGTATCCAGAAGATGGCAAACGGCATGGTCTTGCGCATGATGTCGCCGTCCTGGCCCTCCATGTCGCAGGCAGCGGTGGCAATGGCAATGCTCTGCGGCGAGAGCAGCTTACCGCCCTCGCTACCGGCACAGTTGGCGGCGGCCAGCCAGTTGGTCTCGCTTCCGCTGACACCGAAGAAGGTGCTCTGGTTGACGAGTCCAAGGTCGCTGGCGGCGGTGGCCTGCAGCTTGCCGAACAGGATGTTGGCATTGGTGGCACTACCGGTGACAAACGTTCCGATGGAGCCGATGAGCGGTGCGAAGAACGGGAAGAAGGTGCCGGTGAGGGCTACGAGGCCCTTGGCAATGTCGTTGGTCATTCCGGTGTTGTTCATCAGCATGGCCATGGCCACGAGGCAGCAGATGGTGACGGCGGTCTTCTGCAGGTTGATGGTGGTCTTGGCGAGCAACTTCACCCGGAGATGATCAAGGTCGAACGGTTCGCCCTGAAGGAAATCGTCGACAGCGTCCTGGATGAATTCGCCGAAAAGATTTCTTCGCGCGGGATGACGGTTGA
>JAFWQT010000175.1 GCA_017508965.1 Prevotella sp.
TCTCTAAGGAGGGGGAGTAATATGTAGCGGCATCACTATCTACTCCCCGCCCTTACGAGGAAAGAGACCCACCCCCGGCCCCTCCCTAAATGGAGGGGAGTAAATACTTTGTGGCACAGGAATTTCCCACCTGTTATCAACCACCCCTGACCCCTCCTCTCTAAGGAGGGGGAATAATATGTATCGGCATCACTATCTGCTCCCCTCCATATAGGGAGGGGTAAGGGGGTGGGTCTGTTTCCGCCGAATGTGCCGATAAAGGAAATACATGCAGGGGATGAGGAAGAGGTCGGCAAAAACCCAGGCTACGGGGTCGCCCCAGCAGACACCCAGCCAGCCTATGGCGGGAATCAACCAGATGCTGACACCGGCACGGGCTATCATCTCCATCACACCGGAAAGGATGGAGAGGTTGCTGTAGCCTAATCCCTGAATGCTGTAGCGCAGAATGGTGAGCATGCCGAGACAGGGGAAGAAATAACTGGTGAGCTGCATGTAGATGACGCCGTTGGAAACAATCTCCGACTCACTGCCATCGACAAACAGCAGGATGAGGTCGTCGGAAAAGAAATGCAGGACGATGACCGTGAAAACCATATAAATGAGCATGATGCCAGTGGCGGAACGAAGGCCCTGCCCTATCCTACCGATTTTGCCCGCGCCCAGATTCTGACCGCAATAGGTGGCCATGGCCACGCCAAGGTTCTCGTAGACGCAGGTGAAGAGATATTTTACGCGAAGACTTGCGGTAAAGGCAGCCACACAGACTGTTCCCAAGGCATTGTTGGCCGTCTGCACCATAATGCTGCCGATAGCGGTGATGGAGAACTGCAAACCCATGGGAACGCCCTGCCAGAGCAGGTTGCGGGAAAGAGAGGCATCGTAGCGACGGTCTTCGCGCAGGGGAATCAGCTGCTGCATCTTACGGCGGATATAGGTGAAGCACCAATAGGCCGACAATGCCTGCGATACCATGGTGGCAAGGGCTGAACCTTCGACACCCATCTTCATCACGACAATCAGGACAAAGGCCAGCACGGCATTATAAAGACTGGAGATAATCAGAATGAGGAAAGGCGTCTTGCTGTTGCCCAAAGCACGGATGAAACTGCCAAGCAGGTTGTAGGCAATGGTGAAGGGGATGCTGAGGAACTGGATGAGCAGGAAAAGCCAGGCATCATGGAAAATCTCGGCAGGGGTGCTCACCATTCGGAGAATCCAGGAACAAAGCAGGGAGCACACCAAGGTGAGCACAACAACGATGATGGCTGAAAGCAGCAAGGCATTCCAAACATAACGGCGCATGCGCTGGAAGTCCTGCGCCCCGAACGCCTGAGCGACGGGAATGGCAAAGCCGGCACAGGAGCCGTTACAGAATCCCATGATGAGGAACATGATACTGCTGCTGGCTCCCACGGCAGCCAGTTCGTTAACACCGAGGAAACGCCCCACGATAGCCGCATCGGTAATCAGGTAAACCTGCTGCAGGATATAGCCCAGAATCAGAGGAAGGGCAAACTGCAGAATGTGGCGGACCGGAGAGCCGGAGGTCATAGAGATAGCACCCACCCTATGTCCCTCCAGAGGGGAACCCACCCTATGTCCCTCCCGAAGGGAGGGATTTTGATTACTATTTGAAGTTGTATTATTGTTTTCGTTTTTATTGTCCATTCCTTTTGTATTTAAGTCCCTCCCTTCGGGAGGGATTTAGGGTGGGTCTTAAAAAGAGAACGAATCTCTCGACTCGTCCTCTTCTTAAATGATATTATAGGTATGAGTTTATTGTTTTCCGATAATACCCAACTTGGTTCCGCTGATGAAATCCACGATATTCTGAATTTCCTGACTATCGGGAACCTGCTCCTTCACCTGGATCACGGCATCAAAGACGGAGGTCTGGCCGTGGAAAATCAGGCGGTAGGCATTGGCAATATGCTTCTGTATCTTATCGTCAACACCATGAGCAGAGAGCACCTGTGCATTAAGTCCGCCGTAACGGACAGGGTTGTCGTTGGCCACAATATAGGGAGGCACATCCCTGGAAACACGGCATCCGCTACTGACCATGACGCCGTTACCGATGCGTACCTGCGGATTGACAATCACATTCGATGAAAGAATCACGCCGATACCGAACTCAGTATCGCCGGCCACCTTGGAACCATAGCCAAACACGCAGCCGTCGCCCACATGGGTGTCGTGAGAGAGATGGACGCCCTCCATGATGAAGTTGCGGTTGCCAATACGGGTTTCGCCATCCTTGAAGGTGGCGCGGTTGATGACTACATTCTCGCGGATGATATTGTCGTCGCCGATGACAAGCACCGTGGCATCGCCGCGATAGCTGAAGTCCTGCGGAATGGCTCCCAGCACGGTGTTCTGATGAATCTTGTTGCCACGCCCCATGCGTGTGCCGTTCATCACGCTGACGTATGGATAGATGACGCAGTCGTCGCCAATCTCCACATCGTCTTCTATATATGCGAAAGGATAGATGGTCACATTGTTACCGATCTTCGCTTTCGGACTGATAATTGCTTTGTCGCTGATCATAGGAAAAAAAGAGACCCACCCCTGCCCTCCCTGTTTAGGGAGGGAGTTTTTACCTTTCACGGAGGTTATAGGGTCATTGTTTTTATTATTTTTCAATTATATTGAATACTGTATCATTGAGAGTAGTTACCTCCCTCCCTATGCAGGGAGGGATGGGGTGGGTCTTACTTACTACCTCCACCCAGTGCCTGATAAAGACTTACCACGGCCTGCATCTTGTTGAAGTCGTCGGTGACCTTAGAGATTTCGGCATTGAGCAGCGAGTTCTGGGCCGAGATAACCTCGAGATAGGTGCTGGTGGATGAACTTACCAGGGCGCGGGTGTCCTCGACGTTCTTCTTCAGCACTTCCACCTGATGGGCCTCGAGCTTGCTCTTGGCATCGTAGGCATTGTAGGCCACGAGCGCATTCGACACCTCGCTGCCTGCCGAGAGAACGGCATTCTGCCATTTGTTGTAGTTCTGCTCGTAAGTATCCTCTGCCACCCTAAGGGCAGCCGTCAGACGGCCGTTCATGAAGATGGGCTGTACCAGAGAGGCAACGGCCGAAGCCAGGATTTTACCGGGATTCACGATTCCCATGCCGCCACTGTTGGTATAGGAACCGGTGGCACTGATGGTAAGACTGGGATAGAACTTTGCGCGTGCGGCGTTCACATCGTAGAAGCTGCCTGCAAGCTGCATCTCGGCAGCATGCACATCGGCACGGTTTTTCAGAAGCTGGATGCCCACGCCTGTAGAGAATTTCTCGGGCAGTTTCTGGTCGGCGAGTTTTCCGCGCTGAATGGTCTGAGCGGGCTGTCCGATGAGCAACGAAAGAGAGTTCTCCACTTCACGAATCTGGCGCTTGATGTCCTCGGTCTGTGCCAGCACGCTGTAGTGGCCGGCCTCGGCACTCTGCACGCTGGTGGAGCGATAGCGTCCCAGCTGCATCTGCAGTTTCATCATGTCCCAGGTATCCTTGGTCAGCCCGGCCATGTCGTTGACAATCTCCAGCTGGCGGTCGAGCATCAGCAGCGTGTAATACATATTGGCAACGCCCGACACAATCTTGGTCTTCACCACCGTCTGATAGTCTTTCGTGGCAAGGAGTGCCATCTGTGTAGAACGCTTCTGGTTGAGGATGTTACCGAACAGGTCGGCCGTCCACGATGCGTTCAGCGGCAGCGAATAAATCTGCGATGCCTTACCGAAGTCCCATGAAGAAAGCGTACCCTGCGGCGAGAAGGTTACCTGTGGCAGGAAAGCCAGCTTGGCCATCTTGAGCTGCGACTCCACCATGTGCACGTTGAGTGCGGCATTGAGCAGGTCGGGATTCTTGTCGAGTCCCTGCTGGATAAGCTTCTGCAGCTGGGGATCGGTGAACACCTCGCGCCAAGGCAGGTTGGCGAAGGTGGTAGTGTCGGCGGAAGCCTTCAAGGTGTCCACCAGGCTAACCGGATCGCGGATAATGCCGGTAGTGTTCACCTCGGGCCGCTCATATTGATTGTAGAGGCCGCAGCTGCTGAGGAAGAGCGGGAACATGACCCACACCCATCCCCTTCCGATATGAAGGGAAGAAGTTACGACCTTTAAATATTGTGCAATTTTCATATTCTACTCCAATTATTTTTTTTATTTTATCTGACTTGAGACACATCCCTCCCCTCCTTTTAGGGAGGGGCTGGGGGTGGGTCCTTACTTCACATAGTCCTTATTTGTTACTTCCAACGGCTGGGTGTACTGCAGCAGTTCGGTGTCCACATCAGCATCGTCGTCTTCGAACTTCATCGGCTTGAACTTCTCCTGCAGTGACTGGAAGATGACGAACAGGCCGGGCACGACGATAATCTGGAAGAGCGTACCAATCAACATACCACCCACGGCAGCTGCGCCGAGCGTCTGGTTACCGTTCTTGCCCACACCCGATGCAAACATCATAGGCAACAGTCCGATTACCATGGCCAGCGAGGTCATCAGGATAGGACGCAGACGGGCTGCGGCACCCAGGATGGCCGACCATGTGATGGCCATACCCGTCTGTCGTCGTTCGAGCGCGAACTGTACTATCAGGATGGCGTTCTTAGCCAACAGACCGATAAGCATGATGAGCGAAATCTGCATGTAGATGTCGTTGGCGTGGCCGAAGAGCATCGTAAAGAGGAAACAGCCTGCAAGGCCGAAGGGCACGGAGAGCACCACAGCCAGCGGCAGGATGTACGACTCGTACTGTGCCGACAGGATGAGGTAGATGAACATGAAGCAGA
>JAFWQT010000176.1 GCA_017508965.1 Prevotella sp.
AATACCAATTAACTATTTAATATCATTTAACGAGAGAGAGTATTTATGGAAAAAAGAGTAACTCTGATTTTAGCCTCGCTATTCCTGTTTATAGGGATGGCCATGGCTCAAACGAAAGTTAGCGGTACCGTAGTATCTCATGAAGACGGCCAACCCGTGATAGGTGCCACAGTGCAAGTGCCAGGCACCAACCAGGGAACCGTTACCGACGTGAATGGTAAGTTCGAACTGTCGATTCCCGAAGGCAAGAGCACCATTCGAGTGACCTACGTGGGCATGGAGCCCGTAGAAGTGACCGCTAGAGGTACAAAAATGCGCATCGAACTCACTAGCGATGCCGAAGCCCTCGACGAGGTGATCGTGGTGGGTTACGGTACGCAGCGCCGCGAGGCCAAGACGGGTTCTATCACCACAGTGAAGGCAAAAGACATTGCCGACATCCCTGCCACTTCGCTCGACAAGATGCTGAGCGGTAAGATGGCTGGTGTGCAGGTGAACCAAAGTTCTGGTCAGCCGGGTTCAAGTTCGCAGATTCGCATCCGTGGTATCAGTTCAATCAATGCCGGCAACGGTCCGCTGTATGTGGTCGATGGTATCCCCATCATGAGCGGCGACGACCACGAGATGACCAATACCAGTAACCCGATTGCCTCCATCAACCCCGACGACATCGACAACATCACCGTGCTGAAGGATGCTGCTGCAGCTTCAGTGTATGGTAGCCGTGCCGCCAACGGTGTGATTCTGATCACCACCAAGAGCGGTAAGGAAGGCAAGAGCAAGTTCACCGTACGTGCCAAGTATGGTGTTTCCACACTGGCCAACGACAACGACTTCGGCGTGATGACCGGTCAGGAGCTGCTGGAATACCAGCGCCAGGCCATCCGCAATGCCGGCAAGAATCCCGACGATCCCACGGCAGGTGCCAACTACTATCGTCCCTACGAGCTGCTTACGCGCCCGCAGACCAACTGGATGGACCACCTGAGCCGCACCGGCCGTCTGCAGGAATATGAAATCACCATGAGCGGTGGTTCTTCACGCACGAAATACTACAACTCCCTGTCATACCACGACAACGAGGGTGTGTTCTACGGAGTCGACTTCAAGCGTATCCAGGCCCGTATCAACGCCGACCACCAGATCAACAAGTATCTGAACACTGGCGTACGTATGAACGTGGGCTATCTCTACGGCGAGGACGTGCCTATGCAGAGCCTCTACTATTCCAACCCGGCTTTCGCAGGTATCACCATCCTGCCCTGGACTCCTGCCTACAACGAAGACGGAACCCACAACTCAGCCATCCCCGAGAACTCGAACAGCAACCCTCGCTCTACGGCTGAATACGACGACCAGTGGTCGAAGAAGTACAAGTTCAACGGCAGCTTCTACCTGGAATGGAAACCCATCAAGCAGCTGACGCTGAAGACCAACAACGCTGCTGAAATGAGCTTCAACGAGGACCGCCGCTACTGGTCGCTCGAAGCCCACAACTACGAGTCGGGCTACCCCGTACTGCAGACCGAGCAGTACCAGTTCCGCGTGCTGACCACGTCGAACACTGCCACCTTCCAGGATCAGTATGGCGAACATAGCGTGCGCGTGCTGGCCGGTCAGGAAGCCTACCACAAATACTACTGGCTGCAGTATCAGTATGCAACCAACCTGAACGCAGACATCCCCTACGTCAACTCAGGCAGCCCCGACAGTTACAAAATGGAGTACGACACCTATACCGACACCATGATGTCGTGGTTCGGCATTCTCGACTACAACTATGCATCACGCTACTTCCTGCAGGCCAGTATCCGTGCCGACGGCAGCTCACTCTTCGGAAAGAACAACCAGTGGGGTACCTTCTGGTCGGTGGGCGGCTCCTGGAACGTGCACAACGAGAAGTTCATGCAGGACCTCACTTGGCTGAACACCCTGAAGCTGCGCGCCAGCTACGGTGTGAACGGTAACAACAACATCGGCCACTACCTGCAGTACGGTACGTACACCTCTTCAGCCTACAACGGCGTGACGGGTCTGCGTCCCTCTACTCCTGCCAACGACGACCTCTCATGGGAGCGCAACTACACCTGGAACGTGGGTCTCGACTTCCGCTTCCTGAAGCGCTTCTCGGGTAGCATCGATGTCTACAGCCGTAAGACCACCGACATGCTGCTCAGCAAGTCGCAGTCGTCGACCACCGGTTTCAACTCGGCCATGACCAACATCGGTTCGATGCGCAACAACGGTATCGAGTTCCAGTTCGACGCCGACATCATCGACCAGGGCGACTGGCACTGGAATGCCGGATTCAACATCTCCCACAACAAGTCGAAGATTCTGGAACTTTCTGGCGACGAAATGATGGACTACTCAGAGGACAGCCGTCTGAAGCACATCGTCGGCGAGAGAATGTTCACCTTCTATCTGAAAGACTATGTCGGCGTGAACCCTGTGAACGGTGAGGCCGTATGGCGCACCGAAAGCGGCGAGCTGACCAACGACTACAATGCAGCTGCCTACGTGAAGAGCGGCAGCCCCGAACCCACCTATACCGGCGGTATCCACACCACACTGACATGGAAAGACCTCTCGCTGAGCGTTGTCGGCGAATTCAAGGGCGGCAACAAGGTGCTCATCATCGAGAACCGCTACCTCAGCAGCGACGGTAACCAGATGTCGATGAACCAGCAGAAGGGTCTGCTGAACTACTGGAAGCAGCCGGGCGACACGGGTGTGAACCCGAAGCCCATCGCCGGTAACTCCACCAACTCCTACAGCTTCTCGTCGAACCGCTTCATCGAGAAGGGCGACTACTTCCGTATCAAGGACGTCACACTGGCCTACAACGTGCCCGCCAACCTGCTCCGCAAGATCGGTCTCAGCAGTGCCCGCGTATATGCCAGCGGACTCAACGTCTTCACCTTCCACGACGTGAACTTCTGGGATCCCGAGCGCGGCGTCGACGGCATGGGCTACGGTATCTACCCTGTAACCAAGAGCTTCGTACTCGGTCTGGATTTGTCTTTCTAAATCAGAAACATCAAAAACAAGGATAAGATTATGAAAAAGATATTATTGGGAATAACGCTTCTGGCAGCCATCGGCGTCTTCAGCTCTTGCAAGGACTACCTGGAAGAAGAGCCTGAACTGAAACAGAGCAACGAACTGACATTCTCGAAATTCGAAAGCCTCGACAACGCCGGTGCTGCACTCTATGGTATGTTCCAGAGCAGTGACTGGTACGACGGCCAATTCATCCTGCAAGGCGAACTGCGCAGCGGCAACGCCAAGAACCCCACATCGGTGGCCGGTTCGGGACGCTATCGCGACGACGCAGCATGGAACTACACTGCCAGTGTGACATCTCCGCTCTGGTCGTATGCCTACTATACCATCGCACGTGCCTGCAACGTGATCAACAATCTCGAAGGCAAAGCAACGGGCGACATCACCCAGCAACAGGTGAACAACCTGAAGGCCGAGGCACTCTTCATCCGTGCACTCTGCCACTTCGACCTCGTCATCACCTACGCTCAGCCCTACACCTCTCAGCCCAACAGCCTGGGTGTTCCCGTGGTGCTCGTCACCGAGAACGGACAGCCGGCCCGCAACACTGTGGCTGAAGTCTACGACCAGGTGGTGGCCGACCTTACTGAGGCTGAAAGCCTGATGAGCGACAACTACAGCCGCGCCGACGCTGCCGATGCCAAAGCCGTGGTCAGCAAGGCTGCTATCCAGGGTCTGCTCTCACGCGTATATCTCTACATGGGACAGTGGCAGAAAGCAGCCGACGAAGCCACCAAAGTAATCAACAACAAGAAATACTCACTGGCCACTGGCGAAGACTACATCAACATGTATCAGGCTGCCGTGGGCAATTCTTACGGCGAGATCATCTTCGAAGTCTATGGCTCGAAGAAGAATGAATACTGGGACGACTCGGGCTGGAGCCACCTGCCCTACATCACTGCCGTCGACGGCTATGGTGACGTTTGTGCCACATCCGACCTAGTTGACCTCTACGAAGAAGGCGACATTCGCACCAGCCTCTTCTACAAGAACGAGAACGACAACTTCACCTCTAAGTACAAGGGTAAAGCCGGTGCCGTTCCCTACGAGACCAATGTGCCCATCATCCGCCTCTCTGAGATGTATCTCAACCGTGCCGAAGCCATCATCAACGGTGCCACCGTCAGCGGTGTGACTGCCGAAAGCGACCTGAAAGCTATCGCTGCTGCCCGCAACGCCACGGCTCCCTCACCGTCTAAGGTGACCGTGCTTCAGGAGCGCCGCAAGGAACTTGCCTTCGAAGGCCACTACATCTACGACCTCGCACGCACCCGCACAGACGTTAAACGTTCCGACTACGATGCCACCGAGGCTAACCGCAACATCCCGTTCCCCGACAAGCGTTGGGCTATGCCTATCCCGAAGCGTGAGATGGATGCTAACCCGAACATGGTTCAGAATGAAGGATTTTAATTAAAAAGCAGATTACGATTATGAAAATATTCAAATTAGCATTAGGCATGGCAGCCGCTCTGATGCTGGCTTCCTGCAATATCAACGAATTGCCTGAGTACGACGACTCCAATGCTTTCGTTGCCTTCACCAGCTCTTCCGTGAACGTAGGCGAGGAAGAAGGCAGCACAGAGGTTGAAGTACTTCTGACCTCTATCGGTGGCATCGAGACGACCGTAAACTTCGAAGTGGTTCCTGCCGAGACAGCGGGAGCCGTGGAAGGTACGCACTACACGATCGAAGGCAGCAAAACCCTGAAATTCACGAAGGATGCTCCCACACAGAGAATCAAGCTGAACATCGTCGACAACGAGACGTTCGACGGCAACGTGAAGTTCAACATCAATCTGACCGATGCCAACGGCGTACAGCTGGGCGCAAGCAAGACGTGCACCGTGACCATCCAGGACAACGAGCACCCGCTGCTCTTCATCCTTGGCACTTACGTTTCCAAGGCTCCTCTGGTTTCAGCATTCTCCAGCCGTGGTCAGTGGGATGCCCACGAGATAACCATCGAGCGCGATCCCGATGACATCAGCAAGGTTTGGATAAGCAACCTCGAGCCCTACTTCGCTACAGCCGGCTTAAAGGCTCCAACCTACAATTATTTCTATGGTATCGTCAACGAAGAAAAGACGGAAATAAGAATACCTTGCTCGCAAGAGACCGGCTACGTAGACTCTGACGGCATCGGCATTTCACTCTATGGCTTCGAAGATCCTACAGCCGACAGTGAACCCATGCAGTCTGGCAATATCATCATGAAGATCCAAGACGACGGTAAGACGCTCCTCATAGAGAATGCCTTTGGTGTTTGTATGACAAGCGACCTGCAAGGTGGATGGTATAACATCGTCCTCGGCCCGGCTACGTTTACTAAAAAGTAATAACGATTAATCAATTACAGACATGAAGAAGATATTATATAGCTTAATGATGTCGGTTATCGCGCTGACCAGTTGTACAACCTGGGACGACCCCGTAACCGAGAACTATGGCGATGGACCTTCCATCTCGATCGATCTTCAAGCAGTAGCCCCCACGGACTCAGCGTTCACCATAACGCTGACTCCGGCTGCGGGAGCAACCTACTACGCCTATATTATTGACGCTAACGACGAGGCTGAAACACTCGACGCTTCGACACTGATAAAGGGCGGATATGGAAACAAAGTAATAAATGTTTCGGAGACACAGACACTCACCCTCCCTATCACCACGGCTTCTCCTAATACCACTTATCAGGTATATGCAGTAGCCTGCAACGATAAGGGTATTGTGGGTCCCGTGGCCAACAAGAGTATCAAGACTTCTGATGCCGGCGCACCTTATCCCGTGGATGCTGACACTGATCCCGACAAGAAAACGTTCACTGTAGAGTTCAGCGAGGCTATCACTCCCGGAGACGGCAAGATCATCGTGGCCTACTATCGGGAATGGGACATCACCAACCCCGTCACCGTGCCCGAGGAAGAACTTGTGATTACAACCGCAGACAACGTGCTGACGGTTGAAGCCCCGACGACTCCGGCCGGAGCCTTCCTCACCCTGTCGTGGGAAGCAGGAGCTTTCACCGATAACTTCGGCAACAAGTGCAGCGCATTCAACAGCGGCCTGAACATGAACACCGGCAGATGGTCGGGCGTGTATTTCCGCAACACCATCGTTCCGTTCGAAGTGAACGACACGAACATCGTCAGCCCCGAGGACCAAGCCCTTATCACCGAATTCGAGGATTTCGAAGGCAAGATTGAGATGCCGTTCGAGATCTTCCGCAACGATGACGCTGTAGAAGACGGAGCTGTGAAGGTAATCTACGTCAACGAAAAGAAGACCACCATCCACAACCTTACACCTGAGCAGTGGAGCGTAAGCGGCAAAACGCTGACCTTCAGCCTTCCCGTTAAGCCCGATGCAGGCGACATCATCAAGGTTGGACTGGCAGAAGAAGCTATCTTCGACGTATGCGGTAATCCTAATAAAGAGTTTATTGCCGACGAGGTTAGCTGGCTGTTCTTTGCTCCTACACTCGACATGATTCTTGGTAAATTCGATGTGAACTATTACTCAGCCTACGACGAGGAACCAAAACTCTACAATGGAGGAACCGTAACCATCGAGGAAGATCCCGAAGTGGAGAACGGACTTATCTTCTCCAACCTCCTCGACAATGGTAATAAGTTCAAGGCTACTTATGATTTGGGAGCTGGCAAAATTTATCTCGAGCCGTACGACCTTGTTGGATTTGACACATACAATGGGGCAAAAATAGGCTTAATGCTCTACTGCCAGGATTATGCAGACTTTTTGGAATTCACCATCAATGCCGACGGTACGATTACAACTTCCAACATGGGTTTGGTGGCCTACGACGAAACATTAGAGAACCCGCTTGGCTGGTGGGAGAAGATGTCGCTTACCACTCTGACACCTGCTAAAGCCAGTGCAAAGAAAGCTTTGAAAGCTAAGAAAACAAAAGTAACAAAGAACACTAAAGTGAAGAAAGTGCGTGTAACTAAGAGAATACGTCACTAATTTTCATTAAAAGAATCATCCCCTTTTTGCCCCACTGTGTCCTCAGTGAGGCGGAAAGGGGATTTTCATTCTAAACGAAACGATATGAAAAAGAAAATCATGGCATTAAGCCTCTGTTTCCTTTCTATGTCATACGCTCAAGCTGCTGAAGTAACTCCCGCAAAGGCAGCAGCGGTGGCCAAACAGATCATGGCAGAGAAAGTAGAAGGCTTTGCCGATGAGGTGAAAGAAGTGAAAGCCGTCGGCTTCGAAGGCCAGAAATCCTACTACGTGGTGCAGTTCGCCAAGGGAGGCTGGGCACTGATTTCGGCCGACGACATGTCGTCGCCACTCTTAGGCTACAGCGGCGAGGGAACCTTCGTGACCGACGGACAGCCTGAGAACATGAAGTACATGCTCGACATCTACAGCCGCCAGATACGCGACCATCGCCGCCTGAACGGCAGCCGCCACGCCGGATGGACAGCAGCATCACGCCCCACGGGCAACGCTGCCCGCAAGGCTCCGCGGCGCGCCGCCACCAAGGTGGAACCGCTCATCAAGGTGAACTGGAACCAAAGCGGAACCTATGCCACTTACGTAACACAAGCTACTGAAGCTGGAGTACCTGTGGGCTGCGTGGCCGTGGGCATGGCCCAAGCCATGAGCGTTCACCAATACCCCGACCGTCCGCAAGGCTATCATGCCTACGTCTCTGCAAACTACGGCACACTCTATGTTGACTACGACAAAGAAAACGCATACAACTGGAATGGAATAATAGCTGGCTCCGAAAGCAGGAAACATGTTGCCAATCTGCTCTGGCATTGCGGTGTTTCGGTAAACATGAACTACGCTCCCGGCGGCTCTGGAGCTCAGGAAGGTTCCATCCCCGGAGCACTGAAAACCTATTTCAAATATCCTGATGTAGTAAAAGTACATTATCGCGACTCATATCAGGGCAACTGGAAACAGCTCATCATTGACGAAATCACGAGCGGACGCGCCGTCATCTACTGCGGTGCCGACCCCGTGAAGAACTATGGCCACTGTTTCAACCTGGACGGCTACGACGGCGAGTTCTTCAACGTGAACTGGGGATGGGGCGGAGCCAACAATGGCTACTTCTCGCTCGACGCGCTGCGCGACGCCACGATGGACATGAACTACACCAGCGGACAGAGCGCCGTGGTGGATGTGCGCCCGCCGTCGGAGAAGCCCAGCAACCTCTTCCTGTCGAACAAAAGCGTGGGATACAACCAGCCCGCAGGAACCGTGGTGGGCGATGTGACGGTGGAGAGCGAAGCCACCAATCCCACCTACACCTATAAGGTGATGGGCGAATACAACGTGGTGTTCCACCGCGAAATGCCCGCTCCGTTTGAGGTTGTAAACGGTCAGTTGGTAACTACCGAAGTGCTCAGCGAAGAGGACTACGGCAGCGAGATAAACATCACCATCACTGTGACCAACAATCAGAACAAGGCCACACTGACGCGCAACTTCACCATCAAACTGGGCGATGCTTCAGGCATCACCGACGTGAAGGAAGCCAATATGATTACCGGCAAGAGCTACTATACGGCTGCCGGAGCACAGCTGAACGAAATGCAGCCGGGCATCAACATCGTACGCAAGCGCATGGCCGACGGCAGCATCAGTACCGTAAAGATTATCAAATAGTAGCATCTGAATATGAAGAAGTTATTATCTTTTATCATCATGGCCCTGTTCACGCTATCGGCTTCTGCCCAGTATGAACCCAATACCAAGTGGCCCTACGTCTATGAGAATTTCACCGACGGAACCATCTATTTCGACGGTAACAAGAAGTCGGTTGCCAAGCTGAACATCCACCTGCTGGGCAACGTGCTCCACTACATCTCGCCCGAAGGGAAAATCTTCCAGAGCACCGACAACGGAGTGGTGCGCGTGGAAATCGGCAGCGACGTATATCTATTCTGCGGCAAGCGGATGATGAAGCTCTGCGCCTCGAAAGGCGACGATGCACTGCTGTTGCTGGAAAAAGGCGACTTCGACTCGCTGGTGGAAGGAACGGGTGCCTACGGTTCGAGCCTGAATTCATCGGCTGCCCGCGACCTTTCGTCGCTCGACCTCGGCGGACTGGATAAGCCCGAGCTGGGCCGCATGCTACAAGAGAAAAACGACGGCAGCATCATTTCCATCAGGCCTGAATATTATTTCGTCATCAACGGTGAGCAAGTAGAAGCCACCAAGAAAGGACTCGACAAGTATTTCAAGGACAGCAAGGCCGACGAATGGAAAGCATTCCAGAAGGCCAACAAGATTAAATGGAAGGATGCCGAAAGTCTGGCTAAGATTCTCGACTTCATCCAGTAAATCGTATAAGAAAAGACCCACCCCCAACCCCTCCCTATATGGAGGGGAGTAGATAGCGAAAAAACGCCAACGTACTCCCCGCCCCTCAAGGGGAGGGGTTAGGGGTGGGGTCTGTAACGTTAGTTATCAGCCAATATTAAGAATGAGAAGAATCCTAACCATACTGTCCCTGATAGTAGTAACCGTCGCGGTAATGGCTATGCCTGCAAAGCGCGGCATCAAGAGAACCATAACGCTGCCCAATGGTACGGAGAAAACCGTCACGCTGGTGGGCGACGAGCATCTGCACTATTTCGTGGATGCCGACGGCAATGCGTATACCAACACAGGCGGCAGCTTCGTGAAAGCTGACATCAACCAACTGAAGAAACGCGGCTTGGAGCGGCGCAAAGCTGCACAAAGACATCGTATAGCCAAAATGTCCCGGCTGCAAAAGAATGCCTCTGCGCGGAGATTGGCGAGAAAGGCGTCCAACTTTACCGGAAAGAAAAAAGGCCTGATCATTCTCGTGGAATTCAGCGACAAGTCGTTTATGGAAACTAACAACAAAGCCCTATACAATCGTATTGCCAACGAGAAGAACTTCAAACACGGCGATTTCATCGGTTCTGTGTCCGACTATTTCTATGCACAGAGCTATGGTACCTTTGAACTCTCGTTCGATATTGCCGGTCCCGTAAAGCTGTCAAAAAAGCAATCCTACTATGGCCAGAACGACTCCGATGGCAACGACATGCATCCCGGAGAAATGGTCATCGAGGCACTGGAGGCCATCAAGGACACCACCGACTTTGCCCAATACGACTGGGACGGCGATAAAGAGGTGGACCAGGTGTATATCATTTACGCCGGAAGGGGCGAGGCCGATGGAGGCGCAGACTATGTAATTTGGCCACACGAGTACACACTCACAGAAGAAGGAATGTCAGAGAAAGGCATCAAACCACAAATCTTCAATGGCATCACCGTTGATACTTACGCATGTAGTAACGAGATAGACGAAAACAGCCAGACGGCCGGCATCGGCAACATCTGCCACGAGTTCTCACACTGCCTGGGTTATCCCGACATGTACGACACCGAATATCAGAATTCGGGCATGGGATACTGGGACCTGATGGATGCAGGAGCCTACAATGGCAACGGCTTTTGTCCACCGGAATATACCAGCTACGAACGCTGGGTGGCAGGATGGAAAGAGCCGATAGAATTGAAGAATGACACCGTCATTACGAATATGAAGGCCATCAGCGAGAACGGCGACTGCTTTATCATGCGCAACGACAACTGTGACACCGAATACTATCTGTTAGAGAACAGGCAATTCACGGGATGGGATAAAGAATTGCCTGGAAGCGGATTGCTTATTCTCCATGTAGACTACTACGAAGATGTTTGGAAAGATAACTCGGTGAACACCACATCGGGCAGCTATGACAACGGGAAAGGACACGAATGCATGACATGGGTTGCTGCCGACAACGTGAAGAAATACACAGTTTACCAAGGCGACAGATACTACGACCTCGATGACATGGTCACCGACACCTACCCCTACGAGAAATGCGACAGCTTCAGCAACCGTTCGAAACCGGCGGCCACCGTCTACCATAAGAATACCGACGGCAGCAAGTATCTGAACAAGAAGGTTACCGGCATCAAGCAAAACAAAGATGGCTCCATCTCGTTCAACTTTGCACTGGACTCTGGCAGCGGCACCACTCCTCCCACCGGCGGCACGATATTCTTCCACGAAACTTTCAACGAAACTACCGGAACTGGAGGCAATGATGGTAAATGGAGCAAGACAATAGCCAGCGCTACGCTTGAATATGACAATGAAGGATGGACAGCCTCGTGGGGAGGAGGAGGCGACCAATGCGCTCGCTTTGGAACCACCAGCGTGGTAGGGACGGCTACAACGCCCTCGTTTGGGATAGAAGGCGAAGTCACGCTCACATTCAAAGCAGCCGCATGGGGTTCAGAAAAAACAAAGATCACTGTTCGCGCCGAAGGTGCCACTATTACCGGAGACAGCAGTTTCTCACTGGAAAACGAAGCATGGGGAAACTATACCACAACGCTTTCGGGCGACGGTGAAGTGCAAATCACGTTCACTACAGTAGGGTCTAACAAACGCTTCTTCCTCGACGAAGTGATGGTCTTTGTACCCGAGACAACAGGAATCAGCGAACTGAATACCGTCAGGAAAGAAAGTCCGCGCGGCATCTATACGCTCGACGGCCGACGTGTTTCCAATAACGGCACGCTGCCACATGGCATCTACATCGTAGATGGCAAGAAGGTGGTCAGATGATGAATCTTTTCGGAGAGGAATTGCTTGAAGCCGTCGTCGCCTAAAATCTCGATATCGTCGAAAAGGCCTAACACGAAGCGGCAGATGCCCTGATAACTCGAAACGGGAAGACGAAGCAGCCAATGGCTGTCGTCTTCCCGTTTCAGGTATGGTATGGCCGCAGGATATTCCTCGCGGAAAAGATTGGCCGACAAGGTGCCCAGACGAAGGGTTACCTCCACCGGTTCGTCGCTGCTGAACATAAAGACATCGGTGAATGTCTGACGGTGGCGCGACTTGTATTTCCACTCTTCCTCGAGCACTTCCACCGACTGCATACGCGCCACCTTGAACGTCTTGTTCAGTTTTGAGGCAGGCTCATAGCAACGCACGTCCTGGTTGTTGTTCATCAGCAGGAAAGGCTCCACCAGTCGGTCACGCTGCGTCTGACTATGACCTGAAGAATAGCCTCGCAGCACGGCCATCCGCCTCATCTTGATGGCGTATGCCAAGGTGTTGACCGCTTTTGCCTGCTGCTCCACTATCTGCTGGTCGTTCAGAATCTCGAGGTCGTAGAAACGTGCCAGTTTTCTTTTCAGGTTTTTCACCACCGCATCTTCCTCCACCTTATTTAATATGCGATGCAGGGCTATCACCTCTTCTTCGGTAAACTCGATATGCTCGATGAGCTGGCGCAGAAAGGGCGAGCTGCGATCGATGCAGTAACCGCCCTCGCGCTTCTCGACGATGAATCCTGTCTCGCGAAAGAAGTCGAGATAATAATAGACATTCCGGGGCGAAAGCCGCAGCATGTCGCAAATCTGTCCCACGGTGTAGCTTCTGCCTTGTGTCAGCAGCAGCAAGAGACTCAGTTGTTGTTCCAGTTTATCGTGACGCATTGTTAAGTGAAGAATGAAGAGTGAAGAGTGAAGAATTTTTTTTCGGGAGATTTTCGGGGGGAGGGACGTTATGGCGTTATGACGTTATGACGATATAACGTTATGACGTTATAACGCTATTCCGCCATGCCGCAAAATCCCTCAAAACTCAAAGGGAATATCCAGCTGCCCGTCGCCAAGCAGGTTATAGCTCATACGGTGATAGGGCGTAACGCCGAACTCCTTGATGGCCTCGCGGTGCTTCTTCGTGGGATAACCCTTGTTCGATTTCCAGTCATACTGGGGATATTCCTCCGCCAGTTTGTCCATATAGTCGTCACGATAGGTCTTGGCCAGAATCGAGGCGGCTGCAATAGAGAGATACTTGGCATCGCCCTTCACGATAGTGGTATGGGGGATGTCGACGGTCTTCCCGTCGACCTTTCGGCGATAGGGCGTGAACCGGTTGCCATCCACAATGATGGCCTCAGGACAAACTTTCAGTTGGTCGAGCGCACGGTGCATGGCCAGAAACGAGGCATTAAGGATATTGATTTTGTCAATCTCTTCAGGCGTGACCACCCCGACGGCCCATGCCACGGCATCACGCTCAATAATCTCGCGCAACTGGTGACGCCTGTGGTCGGTGAGCTGCTTGGAGTCGTTGATGGCTTCGTTCTGATAATCAGGAGCGAAAATCACGGCTGCCGCATAGACACTACCCGCCAGACAGCCCCTGCCGGCTTCGTCGCATCCGGCCTCAATCTTTCCTTCGTAAAAATGGTTATTTAACATAAAAGAACAAATCAAGAGTGTTTCAGCAAAAGTTTAACGATTCGTTAACAAAAAAGTTGCAGTTTTGAACATATCGTGCACAAAGGTAGTCTAATTTTGCCAACGAAACAAGAAAACAACAGAATAAATAAACAAAAAAAGAAAATATGAATACCAATATGCAAATCAGTAGCGGGAGCACCACGATGCTCATTGAGAACGTGAAGAAAAGTCTGAAACGCCCTGCCGAATGGCTCCGCCAATACTATTCGGCCGTCATGGAGCGCGAAATCAACGACCGCCAGACATGGTCGCTCATAGAAGTGCAGGCAGCCTTCTTTGCCGGCGTCATGCCAGCCGACTACAGCCTGCTGCTCCGAGCTGCCTGCTGCCTGTGGTTCTACCTGGCCCTGAAGCGTTGTCGCCGAATGTTTCAGAACATCTGACTGACGCGGCGTATTCCGGCAACCAGCTGGTCTACTTCCTCCTTTGTGTTATACAAGGCGAAAGATGCCCTCACGGTACCAAGAATACCCAGACGGTCCATCAGCGGCTGCGCACAATGATGACCTGTTCGGACGGCAATACCCAAACGGTCGAGCAGGGTTCCCATGTCCATGTGGTGGATAAGGGACCCACCCTTGTTCCCTCCCGAAGGGAGTGAAGTAAATACATTAAAGGAGATGACGGCATCGTGGTTGGTTGAGGGACCATAGATATGAATATTGGGAATCTCGGAAAGTTTTTCCATCGCATAGTGCGTCAGTTCCTGTTCGTAAGCCATGATATTCTCCATGCCCAATGCGTTCAGGTAGTCGATGGAGCGGGCAAGTCCCGTGGTGGCCACATAGTCGGGAGTACCGGCCTCAAACTTAAGCGGCGGACGCTCGTAGGTGGTCTTCTCGAAACTCACGGTGGCTATCATCTCTCCCCCACCCTGATAAGGCGGCAGCTTTTCCAGCCATTCCTCTTTTCCGTAAAGCACGCCAATGCCCGTGGGGCCATACATCTTATGACCGCTCAGTGCAAAGAAGTCGCAGTCCATGTCCTGAACGTCGATTTTCAGGTGGGGTGCACTCTGCGCTCCATCCACCATAAAGGGTACGCCATGGGCATGAGCAACGGCTATCATTTCCTTCACGGGATTCACCGTTCCCAGCACATTGCTCACATGCGTACAGCTGACCAGTTTTGTGCGCTCCGAGAACAATCGCTCGTATTCATCAAGCCGCAGCTGACCGTCGTCGGTCATCGGTATCACCCTGAGCACGATGCCCCGTTTCTCGGCCTGCAACTGCCAGGGCACGATATTCGAATGGTGCTCCATGGCCGAGATAATCACCTCGTCGCCAGCCTTCATCTGCGACTCGCAGAACGTCTGTGCCACCAGATTGATGCTCTCGGTGGTGCCACGGGTGAAGACAATCTCCTCAACCTTGCGGGCATTGACAAACTGGCGAACCTTCTCGCGGGCCTCTTCGTGCAGGTCGGTAGCACGCTGCGACAGAAAGTGCACACCGCGGTGCACATTGGCATTCACGTTGTAGTATTCGTCAACCAATGCCTCCACCACCTGGCGCGGTTTCTGCGTCGTGGCTCCGTTGTCAAGATAGACGAGCGGTTTGTTATAAACTGTCCGCGAAAGAATCGGGAAATCTTCCCGCACCTTATTAATATCGTACATATTGGCGTAATATCGTAATGTCGTAATGTCGAGATGCCGTTATAACGCCAGAACGTCATAACGTCATAACGAAAACTATCTGCAAAGCTTACAGCCTTCACACTTCGAGAGCTGTCCGCGGAAACGCTGCTCCACAAGATAGTGCAGACGGTCGCGCAGGGGAACGAGTTCCATCTGGTCGATAACCTCGTTGATGAAGGCAAACTCCAGCAGCAGCTTGGCCTCCTTGACCGAAATGCCGCGCTGCTGCATATAGAACAGTGCCGCATCGTTCAACTGTCCCACAGTGGAACCATGGGCACACTTCACGTCGTCGGCATAGATTTCCAGCATCGGCTGGGTGTACATGCGGGCGGTCTTCGAGGCAGAGAGGTTCTGGTTCGTCATCTGCGATGATGTCTTCTGCGCCCCGTGCTCCACCAATACCCGTCCGGCAAAGGCACCCGTGGCCTTATCGTCGAGCACGTATTTATAGAGCTCGTTGGAAGTGCAGTGAGGCACGTTGTGGGTAATCAGCGTGTTGTTGTCCACATGCTGCTCCTTATCGGCAATCACACAGCCGAAGCACTCACACTCAGCTCCCTCGCCGGCCAGCGACAGGTCGAGCTTGTTGCGCGTAATACCATTGTGCAGCGTTATCACGTTGTGGCGCACGCGACTGTTGCGCTGCTGCTCGATATAGACATTGCTCACGCGTACATTCTTATAATGAGTCTCCTCCAGACAGTAGAGGTCGAGACGGGCATTATCGCCCACAAAGGCCTCGATGACCTGAGTGGCCAGAAAATTACAGTCATCGGCAGCATGGTCGCAGAAAAGCATCTTCAGTTCGGCTCCCTGCTCCAGGACGATGAGCACGCGGCGGTTCACCATCAGGTCGTTCACCTGACGCTGTGCGTTTCGCGGGGTTGCCTTTAGGATATTTATCACCTGAATGGCACGTTCCACCTTGACGTCCCTGGGCACATAGACCAGCATGCCGTCTTGGGCAAGCATGGTGTTTAGCGCCGTCACGCCGTCTTCGGAAGTCTTGGCCAGCTTGGCATAATAGCGTTCCACGATTTCAGGGTGCTCTCTCATCGAACTGATGATAACGCCCTCGGGAAGTGATGAGTGATAAGTGATGAGCGATGAGTTATTTTTCACTTCTCGCTTATCATTTCTATAAAAGCTGTCGTTTACGACAAAGTATAGATTCGTGCTCAGGTTGGGAACGTCGCAGCGGAAAGCCTCGTATGGGTCAACGGGAATCTCCAGGCGATTCAGGTTCAGTCCGTAGTCGGGAGCAAAAAGCGAGGCAATGTCGGTATATTTGTACCGCTCCACCTTCTTTGACGGGAATCCCAGACGCTGAAAGTCACGAAAAGCCTCATCGCGCACGGCATTCATCACCTCGGCAGAGTGCGACTTTATCATCTCACCAGCCTGCTCATACAGGTCAATATACTGCTGCTCGGAAGTAATCATAATTATATATTCAAAATTCTCAATTGAAACAGACTACTCCTCTCCGATTTCTTCCTTAATCCAGTCGTAGCCGTGCTCCTGAATCTCACGTGCAAGTTCCGGACCAGCCGTCTTCACGATTCTTCCCTTGTAGAGCACATGCACATACTGTGGGCGAATCATCTCCAGCAGACGGTCGTAGTGGGTGATGACGATACACGAGGTCTCGGGCGTGGACAGTTTGTTCACGCCTTCGGCCACAATGCGCATGGCATCGACGTCGAGCCCGGAGTCGGTCTCGTCGAGAATGGAAAGCTTCGGTTCGAGCATGGCCATCTGGAAAATCTCGTTGCGTTTCTTCTCGCCGCCGCTAAATCCTTCGTTCACCGAACGGTTGGAGAGTTTGGCATCCAGTTCCACAATCTTTCGCTTTTCACGCATCAGTTTCAGGAAGTCGGCGGCCTTCAGCGGTTCCTTGCCTTCATACTGTCGCTTTGCATTGACGGCAGCCTTCATGAAGTTGGTCATCGACACACCGGGAATCTCTACAGGATACTGGAACGAGAGGAACAGCCCCTCGTTGGCACGGTCCTCGGGTTTCATTTCCAACAGGTTCTTGCCGTTGAACCAGGCCTCTCCCTCGGTCACCTCATAGAGCGGGTTACCTACGAGCACAGCACTCAGTGTTGATTTTCCCGAGCCGTTAGGTCCCATGATGGCATGCGTCTCGCCATCTTTAATCACGAGGTCGATGCCCTTCAATATCTCTTTCTCGCCAATGCGAGCGTGTAAGTTCTTGACTTCTAACACAGTTTTATTTCGTTTTCGTTAATTCGATAATTCGACATTACGTTATTTCGTCATGACGGCATGACGTTATAACGACTCTTTATCCCACAGTCCCCTCCAGTGAAACCGAAAGCAGTTTCTGAGCCTCAACGGCAAACTCCATCGGCAGTTTCTGCAGCACTTCCTTGGCATAGCCGTTCACAATCAGACCTACGGCCTGTTCGGTGGGAATGCCGCGCTGGTTGCAATAGAAGAGCTGGTCTTCGCTAATCTTAGACGTAGTGGCCTCGTGCTCGAAGATGGCGGTATCGTTGTGCACATCCATATAGGGGAAGGTATGTGCGCCGCAGTCGCTGCCCAGCAGCAGCGAGTCGCACGAACTGTAGTTGCGGGCGTTGTCGGCTGTCGATGCAGCACGCACCAGACCGCGATAGCTGTTCTGGCTGTGACCGGCCGAGATACCTTTCGAGATGATGGTCGACTTGGTGTTGCGCCCGATATGAATCATCTTCGTTCCGGTGTCGGCCTCCTGATAGTTGTTCGTCACGGCCACGCTGTAGAACTCTGCCTGCGAGTTGTCGCCACGCAAGACGCACGAGGGATACTTCCACGTGATGGCGCTGCCCGTCTCCACCTGTGTCCAGGAGAGTTTCGAATCCACGCCGCGCAGGTCGCCGCGCTTAGTCACCAGGTTCAGCACGCCTCCCCTGCCCTGCTCGTCGCCGGGATACCAGTTCTGCACCGTGGAGTATTTCACTTCGGCGCGGTCCATCACAACGATTTCCACGATGGCCGCATGCAACTGGTTCTCGTCGCGCATCGGAGCAGTACATCCCTCAAGATAACTGACGTAGGAATCATCGTCGGCTATAATCAGAGTACGCTCGAACTGTCCGGTATTACGCGCATTGATACGGAAATAACTGCTCAGTTCCATCGGACAGCGCACGCCTTTGGGGATATAGACGAACGAACCATCGCTAAACACGGCACTGTTCAGTGCTGCGAAGAAATTGTCGCGGTAGGGCACGACGGTGCCGAGATACTGGCGCACCAGGTCGCCATGCTCCTTGATGGCATCGCCGATGGAACAGAAGATGACGCCCTTCTCACGGAGTTTTTCCTTAAAAGTGGTCTTCACGCTGACCGAGTCCATGATGGCATCCACGGCAGTGTTGCCGCTCAGTGCCAGCCGCTCTTCCAGCGGAATACCCAATTTGTCGAAAGTCTTCTCCAGCTCAGGGTCAATCTTTCCGTCCCCTGCAGGCTTCTTGGCCATAGGGTCGGCATAGTAGCTGATGGCCTGATAGTCTATGGGCGGCACATGCACATGTCCCCAAGTAGGTTCCTTCTGTTCCTGCCAGTAGCGGAACGCCTTCAAGCGGAACTCGAGCATCCACTCGGGTTCCCCTTTCTTAGCAGAGATGAGCCGAACGATGTCCTCGTTCAGCCCCTTCTCAATGATTTCAGTATGTACATCCGTGGTGAAACCGAACTCATACTTCTGCTCGGCTATCTGACGGACGTACTCGTTACCTGCCCCGCCTGTTTCACTTGTGGCGGCAGCAAATTCTTCATTCTTCACTCTTCACTTTTCACTTTTACAGTTTCTGGTCGACCTCAATCTCGGTGAATGTCTCAATCATGTCACCCACCTGGATATCGTTGAAGTTCACCAGCGAGATACCGCACTCCAGACCGGTTGCCACTTCCTTGGCGTCGTCTTTGTAGCGCTTCAGGGCTTCGATGTTGGCAGTGTGGACCACAATACCGTCGCGAATAACTCGGGCCTTGTCCTTGTTGTGCACCTTGCCGTCGGTTACCAGACCACCGGCCACGGTACCCACCTTCGATATCTTGAACACCTGCTTCACTTCGATCTCGCCAGTCACCTGTTCCTTGATTACCTTGTCGAGCATGCCTTCCATGGTGGACTTCACCTCGTCGATGGCATCATAGATGATGGAATAGGTGTTGATTTCCACGCCTTCGCGCTCGGCAGCCTTGCGGGCTTCGGCAGAAGGACGAACCTGGAAACCTACGATAATGGCTTGTGAAGCCGATGCCAGCATCACGTCGTTCTCGCTGATCTGACCGACTGCCTTCGAGATGACGTTCACCTGTACCTTTTCCGTAGAGAGCTTGATGAACGAATCGCTCAGGGCCTCGATACTACCATCGGTGTCACCCTTCACGATGATGTTCAGTTCGTGGAACTCACCCAGGGCAAAGCGGTGCGACAGCTCGTCGAGACCAAGGGTCTTCGTCGTGCGCAGACTCTGCTCGCGCTGCAACTGCAGACGCTTGTTGGTAATCTCGCGGGCCTCCTGCTCGGTCTCCATCACATGGAAGGTGTCGCCAGCCGTGGGGGCACCGTTCAGACCGAGGATAATGGCGGGCTCTGCCGGACCGGCTTTCTCGATGCGCTGGTTACGCTCGTTGAACATAGCCTTGATACGTCCGTAGCTGGTTCCTGCCAGCACCACGTCGCCCACTTTCAGCGTACCGTTGCTCACCAGCACCGTAGAGACATAGCCGCGACCCTTGTCGAGCGACGACTCGATGATGCTTCCCGTAGCCTTGCGGTTGGGGTTGGCTTTCAGGTCGAGCATTTCAGCCTCGAGCAGGACCTTCTCCAGCAGGTCGTCGACACCTATGCCTTTCTTGGCAGATATCTCCTGGCACTGGTACTTACCACCCCACTCTTCCACGAGCAGGTTCATGTTGGCCAGGTCCTCGCGAATCTTGTCGGGGTTGGCGCCGGGCTTATCAATCTTGTTGATGGCAAACACCATCGGCACATTGGCAGCCTGGGCATGGGCGATGGCCTCCTTGGTGGTGGGCATCACGGAGTCGTCGGCTGCGATGATGATGATGGCAATATCCGTCACCTGGGCACCACGGGCACGCATGGCGGTGAAAGCCTCATGACCCGGCGTGTCGAGGAACGTAATCTTACGACCGTCGGAAAGCGTCACGTTGTAGGCACCGATATGCTGCGTGATACCACCAGCCTCACCGGCAATCACGTTCGTGTTGCGGATATGGTCGAGCAGCGAGGTCTTACCGTGGTCCACATGACCCATCACCGTGACGATGGGCGCACGCGTGACGAGGTCGTTCTCGTCGTCTTCTTCCTCGGTGATGGCGTTCTGCACCTCAGCACTGACGTATTCGGTCTTGAACCCGAACTCGTCGGCAACGATATTGATGGTCTCGGCATCCAGACGCTGGTTGATACTCACCATGATGCCGATTGACATGCAGGTACCGATGACCTGGTTCACGCCGACGTTCATCATCGTGGCAAGCTCGGAAACCGTCACAAACTCGGTCAGCTTCAGCACCTTGCTCTCGGCCGATGCTGCAGCCTGCTGTTCGGCCAGCTGCTCCTGAACGGCCTCGCGCTTCTCCTTACGGTACTTGGCACCCTTCTTGTTCTGGTTCTGCTTGTTGGTCAGACGGGCCAGCGTCTCCTTTACCTGACGAGCTACTGCCTCGTCGTCCACCTCCAGCGGCTTCTGGTTGCGCTTCTTGTTCTTCTTATTGGCATTCTTGCCGCCCTGCTGCTGGTTGTTGGCATTATTGTTGTTCTTGCCGCCACCCTGCTGCTTGCCTGAGGCCTGCTTGCTGGCAGCCTCGATGTCGACGCGCTCGTTGCGGATGCGCTGGCGCTTCTTCTTGGCGCCGTTTGCCTGGGCAGCCTTTTCCTCGCGCTCCTTGCGGCGCTCTTCCTTCGACTTTTTCTTCGGACGGGTGCTCTGATTCAGCGAGTCAAGGTCAATCTTGCCCAGCACATTCACCTTCGGAGCGGCTTTCTTCTCGCTCTTCAGCGTGAACACCTCCGGAGCCGACGGCTTGGCCTCCTCCGCAGTTTCCTCAGGCGCAGCAGTCTCTTCCTGCTGTGCCACGGGCTGTTCGTCCTTTGGCTGCTCCACGGCCTTAGGCTCGGCCTTCACTTCGGGCTCAACCTTCGGCTCGGCTTTCGGTTCCTCTTTTGCAGGCTGGGCATTCACCTCGGCCTTCGGTTCTTCTTTCACTGGCTTCGGGCTGACGGCAGCAGCCTTCGGCTCTTCCTCCTTGGGTTTCTCTGCAGGCTTCGCAGCTTCGGCGGGTTTCTTGCCCAGACTGTCCAGGTCAATCTTGCCTAACGGCTTATATTGCTGGGCCTTGGTCTCGGTCGCCGTCGTAGCCTTCTGAGGCTCCGCAGGCTTCTTCTTCTCCTTCGGATGCTTCTGGAAAAGCTTCTCAGCCTGGGTGCGCACCTCCTTGTCTTTCTGGAACTGTTCGCGCAGCGCATTATACTGGTCGTCGTTCAGCTTGAAGCTCAAGTCGGCTCTCACCTCGCCCAAGTGGCTCTTCTTCTCTAGGAATTCAACTGCCGTCTGAAGTCCTATGTTCAATTCACGGATTGCTTTATTTAATCTTATACTCATTAACTCTCTAATATAATTCTAAAATTTTTAAATTCCAGGTTTCAAGTTTCAGGTTTCAATCTATCTGAGCGATAGCAAATTCTTCACTCTTCACTTTTCACTCTTCACTTAACTCTCAAACTCTGCCTTCAGCACGTTGAGCACCTGGTCGACAGTCTCTTCCTCGAGGTCGGCTTTCTCCACCAGCATCTCACGCGGAGCGTTAAGCACCTGCTTGGCGGTGTCGAGACCGATAGCCTTGATAGAGTCGATGACCCACTGGTCGATCTCGTCGGAGAACTCGTCCAGATAGATATCCTCGTCGGCATCTTCTTCGCTCACCTCACGGAACACGTCGATAGTATAGCCGGTCAGCATACTGGCCAGCTTGATGTTCAGACCGCCACGGCCGATGGCCAACGAAACCTCCTCGGGCTGCAGATATACCTCGGCCTTGTGGTTTTCCTCGTCGATCGAGATGCTCGACACCTTGGCCGGGCTCAGGGCGCGCTGCACAAACAGCTTCGTGTTGGCCGTATAGTTGATCACGTCGATGTTCTCGTTGTTCAGCTCGCGCACAATGCCATGCACACGGCTACCCTTCACACCAACGCAGGCTCCCACGGGGTCGATGCGCTCGTCGTAGCTCTCAACGGCAATCTTGGCACGTTCGCCCGGCATGCGGGCAATGCGCTTGATAGTGATCAGACCGTCGGCAATCTCGGGAACCTCGGCCTCGAGCAGGCGCTCAAGGAACACCGGACTGGTACGACTGAGGATAATCTTCGGGTTGTTGTTCTCGTTGTCAACGCGATGGATGACGGCACGTACCGTCTCGCCCTTGTGGTACTGGTCGTTAGGAATCTGCTCACTCTTGGGCAGGATGAGTTCGTTGTTCTCATCGTCAACCAGCAGCACCTCGCGCTTCCACACCTGATAGACCTCGCCCGAGACAACCTGTCCCACGCGGTCCTTGTACTTGTTGTAGAGCGAGTCGTGAACCAGTTCCAGCACTTTCGAAGCCAGTGTCTGACGCAGGTTCAAGATAGCACGGCGACCGAACTTGGCAAAGTCCACGCGCTCCGACACTTCCTCGCCCACCTCGTAGTCGTCCTCAATCTTCTGGGCGTCCGACAGCGAAATCTGCTTGTTCTCGTCCTCCACTTCACCGTCGGCCACGACCATACGGTTGCGATAAATCTCAAAATCGCCCTTGTCAGGGTTCACAATGACGTCGAAGTTCTCGTCCGAACCGAAAATCTTGGCGATAACGTTGCGGAAGCTCTCCTCCAGAACGCTCACCAGCGTGGTGCGGTCGATGTTCTTGTCCTGTGTAAAATCCTTGAAGGCGTCGAGCATGCTAATGCTCTCTTCTTTCTTAATTGCCATTTCTTATATTTTTTATTATTATTGTTTCTATCAGAAGTCCCCCTCGGGGGATAGAGGGGGGTTACTTAAACGAAATCAAATACTTGCAGTATTTCACCGTATCCATCGAGAACTGGTAGTCCTTGTCCTGAAGCTGGGGACGCTTCTTACCTTCCTCCTTCACTTTCTCCTGGACGGTCACCGTGAAGTCGCGTCCGTCGACGCCCTTCAGCACGCCCTTGTATTTCTTTCCGTCAGCATCCAGCACTTCCACTTCCTTTCCCACGAAGTTCACATACTGCTGGGCAACTTTAAACGGCTGTCCAAGACCTGCCGAGCCAACTTCCAGTTCAAAGTCTTCAGCCTCGCGGTCGAGATGATCCTCAATGAATCGGCTCAGCTCCACACAGTCTTCAATCCACACCCCGTCGGCATGGTCAATCTCCACTACAATCTTGTTGTCACGGCTGATTTCAATGTCCACGAGGAAATAGTCCTTACCCTCGAGCCACTGGTCAACCAAATTCTTTACAATGTTTTTATCTGTCATATAACTTTAGAATAAATAAAATGTGGAACTCTTGCGAGTCCCACATTCCACTGAACGGGTGCAAAGATACTAACTTTTCCCGAACCTTGCAAACATTTCACACATTTTCTTTAAATAAATATGCTTTTACGTTAAAATGAAAAAGCAAAAGAGCTAAAACCTTTCCCTTTAGCCTTATCTTCAACCGCGAAGAACGAACTTTTTTGTAAGATTTTTGTAGATTTTCGTCCATAGATGAATAGGGTGCCGAGTAGTTATTTCCCGTTTAAATATAGTTGTCATTTTTAATTGCTCGTAGCGAAAGGTTAATTTTTGACAAAATTACAAAGTAATCAGAAGAACGATTCATTTCTTCTTTTTGTCATTTTTACAATCGCAACTTACAATCTGATTGATATTTAACGAAAAATGTTAAAATCTTAAATTTTTCTGATATTTTTACTAATTATTTGATTTATTTTATTACATTTGCATCGGAATATGTACAGATGCTTCAGAGGATGATAAAGGCACATAAAAAATCGGACACTATTTGGATTCAATAACTATGTAGCAACTATATAAAAAGATGAAGACAAAACGACAAAACGAAAAAGGGCATTGTGCGACTGAGAGACGCACGATGGCCAATCATGTTGAGCCGTAGCATTACCCTACGACTGGAACCCACTGGCGAATTCCGTTCCCACAGGAACTCTTCCCAGTTCTCTTATATAGTAAGGTATATGAAAAATACGAAGAAAAAACTTAGTTTGAAGAAAATAAAAACCAAAATTTAATGCGAATATGAAAAAGAGATTAATTAACAAAACACTTAGCAGGTGGATTCTGTTGTTACTAATGCTAGTAACGGGAACCACACAAGGTGTTGCTCAGAATGTGACAATCAGTCCAACTACGGGTAATCTGGTTCAAGTTCTGTCAACTCCAGGTGAAACAGGTTATGCGGCAGGATTTGCAGCTTTCTGGCGCCATGAACAGCTGCCTTTGACAATGACCGTGGCCGATGTGGATGATGTAACAGAATCAGGAGAGTGTCTCACCCCGACCTGTGCCATTTCAGATTATGATCGTAATGGCGGGTACAGGAGACTGATTCTTGCGGGCGGTACGATGCCTACTTACATGATTGTGTCATTGCCCAAAGGTTATCGCATCACTGGTTACAAGATTGTATTAAGAAACGATTTGGGTACCAGTAACGTTAGTAACTCAACAACCCGGTTTACTCTTACGGATAACACGTTGTATTTCTACGAAGTGGATCCCTGGACCACCGGTTCCACGAATTACAGAGATGCTTCGCTCTCTACATATAAAGAAGTCGCTAAAGCCTCAGATGGAACAACTGCTATCAATGTTGGTACAGCCTCTAATCCAGGCGGAAGTGATTATGGCAAAGAGTATACTATAGAGCGTTATAGTAAAGCAGAAGATGGCAGTGATATGAGCAACCAACTCTATTTCAGATTGACCAAGATCTTTAATCAAAAATATTATGGTATCAGTATCAAGTCGTTTGAAATCTTCTTCACAGCGAAAGGAACCTTTACGGCTGAAGGTGCGCCTTCATCAATAAATCCTACCGCTGTGAGTGTGCTTCCTGTGGCATTCAACACGAATAAGACTGATATCGGTGGACTTAAGCCAACAACAAAAGACGGTCAGACTTTCTATACTTACAACTATAGAAAAGTAACCGATCTTCTTGCCTTCAACTATCTGTATCAGGAAGACGCCCTCAAAGAAGATGCTGAAGGGAAAAAGTATCCTGAAGAAGGTGTCGCTGGGATTACTAAGAAAATCCATCAGGTTGAAAATGGAGGTAAGAAGTATTTCGGTTTGAAGAATGGAGTTTATTATATGGAAACACCTGTTACGGTGACCAATTCTTCTGGTGAAGAATCTCCTATCGGCTACCGTATTGTAGGAGCTAAGATAAACTATGCTTATGGGGCAGATCAGCAAGGTACAGCTGCAAAAACAGTTGATTGTATTAAATTTGTCGACCCATCTACTCATAAGGAATATTATTTGAATGCCGACGGAACCTACCAAACAACGCCAGTAGAGTGGACGGCTGATGCCAATGGCATTCACAGTGGAGACGCTTATCTTGCCTATATGGCTACAGGATATGGAACGAGTACGATTTACAGGCTCACCGTAGGAACAAGTTCTTCTTCAAATAAGTTAACTGTGAATGATATCCATGATGGGTATATTCGCCCGAATATTACAATTGGTCAAGATGGTGCTGCTAGCGGTGAACATTATCTCATTGGTTTAGCCTCATCTACGGCAAGACCGCCTTTTGAGCAATTAAATAATAATCCACGTGACGATCATTATAATGCAAACCTCAGGGCTACATGGACTACTGCAACAATACCTGCTACTTCTCCCTTTGTGGCTGAGGAGTATCAAATAAAAGTTTATGATTATAAAAAAGGTAAGACTGTTCAAAAAACCATTGACGTAACAAGTGGAACAACAGACTCGTATGATCTTGGCATACTGAACAATGATGCGATCAAGTTCGAAATTGCAGGTGTGGATGGATCCAATGGATTGGCTCTCGTGACTGTTGACCTGACCTTGCAGGCTCTCAATCCTTATATCAATAGTATGGAAATCGTCTGTCATGATGGCGATGATAATGATCCAACAAAGCCCAGGACGATGGAAATGAGTCAGACATTCACCAACGATGACTTCTCAGTGAGTGGTGGTGTCTTCGAATTCTATGTGCCCGAAAGGTATGCCAATGAAAACCTGACTTTTACCTTCTCTAACCTCTACAGTACAGACGGTGATGAAACTTATCCCAATGGAAAAGGTGCGGCCCGCTACTCTTTTGTAACATCAGATTATTTTGAGAATTTTGATGGCTATGGTGGTGACGATGGACTATACTCTACTAGCTATGACCCGGAATCAACGGCAGCTCCGTTTAGATATGAGGACAAGGCGTTTACAGCCGTGGCAGGTAACAACTTCTTCAAGTTCAACAATGCCGATGAACTTAATAGCAGTAGCACAGGTACTCATCCTGATCACTTGATAGAGTATCCGTTTACGGTGTCGAAATATTTGGCTTCAACGGGCAGTCCCACAGGCGAAGGAACATTCACCCAGAATGAATTTGTAGATGTGATTCTTAATGCGAGTGGAATTGCAAATACTGCAACCGTTAAGAATTCAGGTATCTTCTATGTGTTCACAGCTGATGAAACACGCTATAACATTGCAAAGACGACAGCCTGGGAGCACCGCTACTACGCATTCTACCGTATGGATATCAACTTGAAGGCCATGACTTATCATTCAAAACTTGAATGGGAGAAAATCTATGACGCAACCTGCTATAACAAGGATGGAGCCGATGCAGAAGACAGCATGTGGGGACTCACACTCAAAACTGTTGCAAGTGCTAATTCTACTGAAGAGGTAGAAGGTTTCCTCACTACCGTTGAAATTGACAATGCCATAACTGCAGCACTTGAAGCAGAAGGTGACAATCATCCGACATCTACCGACCAGATTCTCTACGTCGATGCCAGCAATCTGAAGTCAGTTGTCGCTATTCAAGGCGCTGGTGGCCTTCCAATGGAGACTCTTAAGGCCAGGTTCGCTCCGAACGTCTTGTTCTATCTGCCAGAGAACTCAACTTCCACGCTTGATAACTTTGCATATAAACAAGATGACAAGTTCTATGCTGCAGGTAACATCGTGATAACCGACCGCAAGCCCTTCTATGCACCGTATGATATTCAGACGACGTCACCGAACTATGCTACTTACACGCGCGAAATCTCATGGCCGAGGAATGGTAAGACCGCATTGGCAACTGTGATACTGCCCTTCCAACTGACTGTTCGAGAGGGTGTACATACTGAACCGACAGGTTCTATGTACCCCGGAAGTGAATTCACGGTGAGCCTGATGAATTCAAGTAATTGCCTCAGCATTACGGAGGAGGAACTCAATTCAGCTAATGACTACTACAAGGCTGACGCTTACTTCTCTCCAATCTCTGGAACATCAACAGTAGCGAATAAACCTTATATGATTAATGTGACGTCTGCTCCTGATAATGAGAATGTTCCATTTGCTGCCACTCAGATTGGTGCATTGGTGAAAGCTACGTCAAGCATGGGTACCAATTATGAATTCGAAGGAGAGGACGCTTTGGGATCGATTAATGGTGGTACTTCCTCTATTTCGTTCCATAACCAAGGTTCGTTCTCTGGTAAGAAGCTAACAGCCAGCAAAGGATACTTCTACTTCTCTGGTGGCATGTATCTGAACTCTAAGAACCTCAATATCAGTGCGCTCGGTGATGCACTCTATGTATATCCGTTCCGTGGTTATTATTCCTACGAAGGTGGTGGCACTGGTAACGCCAAGATGATAACAGCCTTTAATGTTCTCTTCGGCGAGAACGAGGAAGCCACAGGCATTACTGAATTGGCAGGCGAGGCTGATCTGGTGGCTATTCCTGGACGCGGCACGATTACGTTCAAGGCTGCTGCTGACAACGATGTGCAGATAGTGAAAGCTAACGGCATGAAGGTTGGCAGAGTAGTGATAGGTGCAGGTGAGACACAGACGATACATGTTCCCGCTGGTCTCTACATCGTGAATGGTGCTAAGTTGATTGTTAAATAAAAATTTGGGAGGACAATAATTATGAAGAAAGTATATATGAAGCCTCTCATTGAGAGCATGAATTCAGATTTGGAGTTGCAAATTCTTAAAGGAAGCTGGAATAACCACGCCGACTCCAAGGAACAGCAATCCTTTGAAGAAGAGGAAGAGGAAGAGAACCTTCCCGACTATGTCGGAGCGATTAAGTTCCGTAACGTTTGGGATGAAGACGATAATTAAACCATAATTTCGATTATAATATATCGTAATTAAATCCAAATTAGGACTGCCGGACATCCGGCAGTCCTTTTTAATTTGGCATTGATATCACTGTCCCCTCCCATCAAAAAGTAACTATCTACGCCCCCTCCTGCGCACCAAAACCATTGCACTTCTTTCAATGTTTTCTTGAAGTACAAACTAATTTACTTTGTTCTTCATCTAATAGGTTTTTGAGGTTCATTTAATAGGTTTTTGAGGTACAAACTAATTTAGTTTGTTGTATTACTGACGATATCTCCATACGCGAAAAAACGATTCGTACCACCTATACCTACTACCTTACGTGTAAGATGTTGTGTATCAAAGTGTTATTGGTAGTATGTAGATGTGTTTATCCTACTACCTTCCTACTACCGTACCCCCTATTTTGGACCCGAAAGGCACAAAAAAGCCGTTTTTCTTTAAAAATATAAAACAATTCTTTCCCTTTAGCCTTATCTTCAACCGGGCAGAACAAACATTTTTGAGAGATTTTTGTGGATTTTTGTCCATAGTTTAATAGGTACTGTGTCCCCGTCTGGCAATAATTATGTGAATTACGTGAATTTCTTTCCTTTTTGGGGGGTTGTGGTCGCACCGCAGAAAAACCCCATACCCCCTCCCCCAAAAACAGGCGGCGGAGCACTTCATCACTGAAGCACTCCGCCTGACAATAAAATGTTCTGAAAAAACTATATTTTAGAAATCTGATATTTTATTCTTTCTCGTCATCCCATATGCTAGAGAATCCCAATTCTCCTAGAGGATCTTTCTCTTTTTCAGAGAAGAAATCATCGTCTTCAACGGTAGTCTGCTCCTTGCCTTCAGCCCAGTTATTGCCGTTAGTACCAACAAGCAACGTCTGTTCACTTGAAATTGCGGCCATGTCAATGGCAGGCTTAATATATTCTTTTCTCATAATTATGTCCTCCCATTTTTATTTAACAAGAACCTTAACTCCATTCACCACATACAAGCCCGCAGGGACATTGACAGTCTTGCTCTCGCCTGCTTTCAGGACAACACGACCGATATGCATTCCGTTCAAGGCTGAGATAGCAACGGTATTATTCTCCTTTGAGGCTATCGTGATTGTTCCGTTTCCTGTAGTTACAGCCAAATCAGGCTGGCTTTCAGTAGTTGATATGCCTGTAGCCTCCGAGAACGGATTTTCATTTGCACCGAATGCAATCTCTAAGAGGTTTGCTTTTGCAGGGCTTCCACTCGTATAAGAATAGTATGCGCGGAAAGGCTGAACATAAAGGTCAAGACCCTCCCTCAAGCTCTGGATATTGTAAAGTGCGTTCTTGGCAAAATAGAAAATGTTCGGAGTAGTGGTCTGTTTCAGAGTCACGCCACTGAACGTTCCGGTGTTAGTAAAGTTGTAACTGTCTCCAGAAATAGAACCTGTACCAGTTTCTCCTGTCAAGGGTGTTGTCGGGGTCTTGGCAACAGTTGCACCATTAACGCGTGCTATAAACGGCACTTTCTCTTCACCCGAAGCACTGATTACTTTAATCATATATGGCTTATTGGCTTCGGTGGCACTTCCTGATACAGGCACGAAATGTGCACTACTCTTCATGTAATCAACAGTACTATTCAGGTCTTCCGTGGTTGACAGACAGTTTGTCTCATCCAACTTATAAACTTCAAACGAACCAGAACCATCATTGTTCTCGTGCCGGCCGTCAGTAATATTGATATTGAACGGTAATACTATGGTTGCCGTTGAGATGTCCGTACCATAGGCAGGTGTGAGCGTACGCTTATATTCTGCGATATTGGCTCCTGATACTTGGATTGCATGTGGAGCGAAGAACGGGCGCTGGTCGGTCAAAACAATATCCTTACATGCATTGAAACCTCCACTCTCAGTCTTTGTTGCAAAGTTGTCCTTGGCAGGCGACAAATCCTTAGGCAGATATATCAAGGCATTGTTTGCCAACATTTTACGGATCTGATCTAACTCGTCAACATTTTCCTCTTCAGTAGTCTTTCTGTAAACGATACTCAACAGGTCGCTGCCATCAACATAGAGGACCTGGTCGGTGCCTTTCAGGCCAGAAGGACGACCATCAGTATAATCAACATTCGTATTCTTCTCACCCACGAGTATCTGTTCTATCTGGTCGACTGTGAGATAACCCATGTGGTTCTCGTTACTTTCTGTAGTACCAAGTTTCAATCCATAATAAGGTTTGCTGACAGCTTTCCCCTTTTCACTATAGCATGTTTCGTTGTAAACAGTTTCCCACTCATAGGTAGGCGAGTATTCTTTAACTACCAGTTGGATATCCATCACATAATAAGCATACATGCGGTGTTCGGTAGCAGTGGCGGGAGAAATGTTATAGCGGGTTTCGTCGGCCGTGAACAGATAACGGATACCATGGTTGGTGGCTTCATTAGTACTTGCCGTCAGAGAGAATTCTGCAAAATTATCAAGTCCGTATTCGGACTTATTGAACGCATATTCTTCAAGATGCTTCGTATCTGTACTCGTGCTAGTGTTACCAAGCTCGTCGGCATTATTGAAGCGGAACTTTTTCGTACCACTTACAATTGCCTGTACTTTTGAAGGATCATTGTAGGTTGCATCGGGATTATACTTATCTGTATCATACAGGCTTGTGAACTGATGGTCATAAGGAGACTCCACAAACACATAGCGAGCGTTACCATCGGTCTGTCTGGGATCGCCAGTATAATAAGTGTTGTCACCATATTTACTATAAAGATCCTCAAAAGTAAATTTACAAGGCTTTTGAACGCCTTCATGAGAACTGAAATCTCTTGGCACATAGAACGTAAACTTACCACCTCGAACAGCAAAGTCGTTGGCTGTAAAGGTCTGGGTCAATTGATCTTGATATTCATAATCATGGCAAACGATGTCAATGCTCTGGATGTATGGGTCGAGCGCTTCCATCGTCACGTCGACTGTAATAAGAGCCTGATCATCACAGTCAGCAATCTCGAACTTCACAGCATCGTTATTGAACTTATCACCTTCTTCAAGAAGGGTGGACAACTTGACGCTACCCGACTGACCATTTACTTTGACATCCTTTCCTTCCAGATGACGGCCTTTCATATCATAGAACTTAATAGTATATGGCTTTGGCGTAAAGGCAGGAACACTCACATCAACAGTAGTGGGATACTCCACGTCAATAGACTTCGAATCTGTGGTATAGGAAACTCTATAGACACCATTCCAATCACTTGTATTACTTGTTGTAAAGATGAAATACCTATAGGTGGTTGCATACCAACCAAAACCACTTGTATATTCATAATAACGCAATGTTCGCCAAGAGTTATCAATATACGCCTGCAAATTATTGCTCTGATACGTTACCTTTACAGCATTACTTCTTTTTGTCGTCGTTGTCACTAAATAAATATTACCGGAACTGTAATAAGTTATATAAGCATTAGGATTGCTGACAAGACGGAGATATCCATCATCATCGATAAACCATTCAGCCTGACTGGATCTATCGGTTGTTAAACCACCAAAAGAATCCAGATAATAGTTGTTATTTCTAGAAACCTTATAGGTGTCTCTGGTCTCGGTCTTCATTTCCGTGGTTTCTTGCTGAACTGTCGTTGCCCCTGTATCATCTCCCCAAAAATAATTGATGGTAGCATCGGTAATACGATAGCCCACCAATAGTTGGCTGTTATTCTGGTCGGTTGCCGTAATTGGGGTTTCGATATAATAGATGTCGTTTTTCAGCCCATAATAGAGATTTCCATTGTTATAAACGGTTCTGATGTTTTTGTTATTATCTGGTGCGACATCAGCAGCGTTACCATCTGTATCAACAGCATCATCTTGAAACAGATAAAGATTTGCTGTCAGGTCTTTCACGTTACGGTAGTCGTAACTATAATAGGTAGCACCGTTCTTCGTGTTAGGCTTGATTTCACCGATATCCAACTTACTAGTAGCATAGGGAATCTCCACATAACTTACAGCACCGTCCTGAATAGCGACCGGCGAAACTGGTGCAACAGTCTCAGTGAAACCTCCTTCTGCAGAGAAATAAATCTCAAAACTCTTAATGGTCACTCCATAAAACGCATCTGCATTACGCTGCATTCTGAAGTAAAGTTGGTGACCCATATCAGAATCAGTATTACTGGTTCTTTTAATTGTAAATTCCGTAGAGTTTGAATTCGTTGTTCCCATAGATGGTGATTGGGCCAAAGAAGAACTGGTATCAAAATCCGAATGAGTCTCGTACATAGTCTTGGTAACAGAACTGCTAATCTCCATATCATTAACAGTTCTGCCATTCAGGTTATTAAGCATCACAATTTTATAACCCGTAAACCTATAGCCTTTGGGCAAAGACACTTCCATGTAAAGGTCAGCAGCCTCACCACCCATCACAACCAAATTATCACCGTACACACTGATGTTACCGGCAGGATAATCCAACTCACCACCAGGAGTTAACGTTCCCTGGTCGGCAACAGTTAAAGTAAGCGGCAACTGCTCATGGCGCCACATGGCAGACCAACCATGCTGAAATCCCACCTCAGTAGTACCCCCACTATAGTTACCCGTTAGTGCGGCAATCAGGTTGCCTGAAGTCGGGCTAATCGTCACATTCTGTGCCGCAACCCATTGTGCGTTTACCAATCCAAGAAGGGCAAACACAGCAATTTGTAGAAGTCTAATTCTTTTCATCTTCATAACTTTTTCAGATTTCTTTATATTCAAAATTTAAAATATTCGCTTAGCTCAATTGTAAATGCAGGCGCAAAGGTAACGATTTTGGCGAAATCACCGGAAATAAAATAGGCACTGCGTGTTAAAAAACGGGGAAACGAGGTGTGCAAAAACGAGAAATTTCTAAAAACTTTTCGGAATGCAAATCGTACAATCAGGGCTGTCTTAAATCTAAAAAATCTAAAAAAATCCGTGATTTCATCGGAAGTCCAATTTATTTGGACTAATTTTGCACTTGAAATCACACCAAAGCAAACAAACGTTAACAAAAACAAAAACAAAACTGTGAATATTCGCGAATTTCAATTGTGTGCATTTGTAATTATGGCACTACTTGCGTCTTCGTTGGTAATCACCACCGGGCGAACAGGCAGGGCCGGGCACATCTATAACAAAGCCCAACGGTTGCTCACGGCCGGAATTGTCTTGCTTGCCATACAGTTCGGCCTGCAATATTTCTGCAAATTCAGGTCCAACGGGCAAATAGCGGAGAGCATACTCTTCAATATCCTCTTCATTCAACCGGCAGCATGGTTTATCAACCTTTCGGTGCTCTGCATATTGCGTAACGGGCAAATCCACCCATGGGAAAAAGCCACAGGATTCATCTTTTATTTAATCTCGATAGCTGTTCTCTCCATAAGCTATTTCACCGACGGGTCGCTGCTGGACCTTCACGTTGCGGAAATCGTAGCATCAGCCACCTACGGAATGATGCTCCTTTTCTTTAACTTGCAGGAACTTTACTTAATCAGGCATATCAACAAAGCCATCGACAATTATTCTGACAGCAACAGCCTGGAACTGACCAGATGGATAAAAGTCTCCGTGTCGCTGCTCATTCTGTTGGTTCTCTTTTCTCCCATTACCATCTTCTTTGAGGATTCCATCATCCTGATGAGCAGCGCCATGCTGACAGTGATTTTCATCTACTATTACGTGTTCAACTTCATCTGCTTCGGAATCAGCGAAAATGCCAACATGATATACCAGGCCAATGAAGAGGAAGAGAAAGAAGAAATCTCACTGCCCGCCCAACTGAAAGACGAGAAGGGGAAAAACTACCAGCGCGTGGAAGAGGCGCTAAAGCAATGGATGGAAAGAAGAGGACATCTGAAGACGGGCATCACCATACAGGATGCGGTCGACGAAATGCAAATCCCGCGCTACCTGCTTACTCAATGGATCAAGAACACGGAATACGAAGTGTTCAGCCGGTGGATTGCCCATCTGCGCGTGGAAGAGGCCAAGCTGCTGATGGAGCAGCATCCCGAATATTCCAACGAAGCCGTGGCAGCGGAATGCGGGTTCAGCTCACGGTCTTATTTCCAAAAGGTGTTCAGAGACCTGACGGGCATGACGCCTATGGAATATCAGTCTATAAACAAAGACTCCAATAAGAGAAAGCCCGATGAAATGGGCGGAAATTAAAGATTAGCCTCTTCCCTGACAGCCCCCATATTCTGCCGAATCCATGCCCTATGTTCTGCCGAATTTGCAATTCGGCAGCATCGAGGTTGGCATTTGCAATGCCCATTTCTGCGGTTTTGGGTTTTCTCGGATTGCAAATCCTAATACTCATTGCGTTTGAATTACAAATTCAAACGAACGGGTTGAAATTCAGACGAATAAGTAACCGTCTCTTTACGGCTGCAAAACTTTCTGATAGCGTTCCTGGTCGAGCAGTATCTGCTCGGCGGCTTTCATCTGCTTGTCGTACTGCAAGGTGTTGGAAACGGCACCGCTCTGATAGTAGTAGGCGGCCACAATGTCGTTTTGCAGAATCTGCCTAATCACGTCCTTATGGCGGTCGAGGTCTTTGTCCAGATTGTGCCCCAGTTTCTTCTCCAAAGCCTCAAATTCGGGTTTGGCATCTTCGAGGTAGCCTTCAAATTCCATAATCTTCTTCAGCTGCTCCATCAGTTTCTGGCTCTCAGGGTCGTAGGTGAAACCGCTTTTCAGCACACGCTGCTTAAATTCTTCATAGTCGGCATCGGTAAGGGCAAACTCGTCGGCCGGGGCAATGGTAGGATGTGCTTCAATGTAGTCCATCACATACTCCAGCATCACCTCCGTGGAGTCACGGCCCGAAGCACTCAGATAGTAAGCAATGTTGGGCAGCGAGTCGGGTTTCACTTCCACGTCGGGCTTGATGCCGCCGCCGTCGCGCACCTCGCGGCCGTTGGCCGTATGGAACACCTTCGTGAGTGAATCAGGAATATGCTCGGTATAGCCGCCGTTGGCATGTTTATAGTTGATGGCCTGAATGCAGCGGCCGCTGGGAATGTAGTATTTCGAGGTGGTCATCTTCATTTGCGCATTATACGGCAGTTCGAGCGGCGACTGCACAAGGCCCTTACCGTATGTACGTGTTCCTAAGACCACGGCACGGTCGAGGTCCTGAAGACTGCCCGCCGTGATTTCGCTGGCCGAAGCCGTTTCGCCGTTCACCATCACCACCACTGGCAGTAACGTGTCGATGGGTTCCACGGTCGTCTTATATTCGCTGTTGCCACGCTTCAGTTTGCCTATTGTCTTCACAATGGTCAGTCCGTTGGGAACAAACATGTTCACAATGTTGACAGCTTCAGAGAGCAGTCCGCCGCCATTGCTGCGAAGGTCGATGACAAGTCCCTTCATCCCCTTCTGCTTCAACTCGATGAATGCACGGCGGAAGTCTTTCGAACAGTCTTCGGTGAACGAATTCAGGTTGATATATCCAATGCCGTTTTTCCTTACGCCATAATAAGAAATGCAGGGCAGCTGGATGGCCTGACGAGTGATACGCTTCTGCATAACCTTGCCCGTTGACGGACGCTGGATCTTCAGCAGGAACGTCGTGCCTGCCTCTCCGCGAAGGTGCGAGCTAACGTATGACACATCCTTGTCGGTCATCGTAGTGTCATCGATACTCAGGATGATGTCGCCCTTCTTCAGTCCGGCATTCGAGGCCGGAGTGTCCTGATAAGGTTCATCGATGACCACGCGCTTCAGTTTCGAATTATACCGCACCAGCGCACCGATGCCCGCATACTTTCCCGTGAGCGTCGACTTCAGGTCGCTCACCTTATCTGAAGGATAGTACATCGTGTAAGGATCCAGCGAGCGCAACATGGCATTGATGCCCGTGCCGATGGTCTGACCGGCATTCAGTGAATCCACATACCCCATGTCGAGGTTCCGGCAGATAGCGTTGAATATCTCCATGTTCTTCGACATTTCGAAATCATGGTCCTTTTCCGACTGAGCGGCAACCGGCAAGATTGCTGCCAACATCACTAATCCCAAAAGATATCTTTTCATTCTCATTATTCCATTTATATAAATACAGGGCGCAAAGTTAGCGTAAAAAATCGACTTCACGCAAAAAAACAAAGGAATAATTAATTTTTTATCAAAAAAGTTTGGTGGTTTAAAAAAAACGCCTTACCTTTGCACCCGTATTTAAGCAAAACATGCTTCAGTAGCTCAGTTGGTTAGAGCACCTGACTGTTAATCAGGGGGTCGTTGGTTCAAGCCCATCCTGAAGCGCATAAGTCCCGAAGATAATTCGGGACTTTTTTTATAATGTTTCTCTTTCTCTCTATCGTAGAATCTCATATCTTGAAATGGTAATCGTCGTTACAGTAACCGTCATTACTTTTCGATTAGTAGAAATATATCGCGTAGTCTTTGATGCTGCCGGGAGCACCTTGTTCTGCACGTGGGAGATATTCTAGAGCGGAAACGGTCTGCTCGCTGCCTAGGTCGATGACCAGCAGATGGGGCATAGCGGCCGAACGTTCAGTCTGCCAGTAGGTGCTTTCCTGGAGATCGAAGACTTTGTCGCCTGTGTGGTTGCCATCATCGTTCTCGCTGTCGGCATACTTTGTGGTCCAAGGCTCACGTGAGAGGCGCTTGCCGTCGGTGCCCTGCAGATAGATTTCCGCGATGGCCGCCTGGGGTTTGCCGTCATGGGTAGAGAGGCACTGGATAGCCAGATAACGACCTTTCTGGGGAGTGGCGAAGCGGATAGTCTGCCAGCCATTTCCACTTTGCATCTGTCCTTTGGCCGCAGGGGTACTGCTGTTGAGATCGGGTTTGTCACCGATATTATTGTGCTTGTTGCTCTTCTCTAACTGCAGCTTGTTGAGTTCTGGCTCCGCCTGTCCCCATACAACGGGTTCCTTCGGACCCATGATATCAAGGACGACAATCTCGTTCCTGCCTTTTTTCAACCAGCAACCAGGGATATAGAGCGTCTGCTGCGGACCGATACTCCAGATGCGACCCATGGCATGACCGTTCACCCATACCTGTCCCTTACCCCATGTCTCGAAGTTCAGGAAGGTGTCGCCTACCTTTTTCAAGGTAAACTCGCCTTTGAAATAACCGCCGTCACTAAAAATCGTCTCGCGGCGCTTCATGTCATTATGCCCTTCGCTCATCGCCTTCTTGATGGCATCGTAGTCATCACTCATGGTGATGATGCTCCAGTTCTTGAGGTTCCATGTCATTTCATGACCATCGACCTCTGCCTGTAGAAGCACCTCCTGGGTGATACCCTTAAAGTCCTTGATGGCCCGTCCGAAATTAATACGTCCCATGGCTTCCACCAGGATGTTCAGCACCTGACCTTTCTTCACAGGCGGCAGCACAATGGACTTCTCATTCTTCACGCGGTCAATCTTCCCGATATACTTTCCGTCCACGTACACCATGGCAAAGTCGTGGCAGTCGTTTAGTGTCAGCACGCTCTTTTCCGTCACTTCCGGTAGCGTCGTAGTATATTCTATCATACCCCATCCGCAATCCATGTCTTCCATCGTGAGCACATCGCGGCTCTGGCGCTGGGCCGTCTGATAATCGCTGATGCGCATCACCTTTTCCAGGGAGAACTTCGGAACGGTGATGATTGGGGCGGCAGGTTTGGGAACAGCCGGCAAGACCCCCCTCCGACTCCCCCGAGGGGGAGTGTTTTCTTCGGCGTACTTCTGCATCATCTCGCGCAACTCGTAATACTTAGGTGTAGTCTGACCATATTCGTTGATGGGAGCGTCGTAGTCGTAGGAGGTGACATCAGGAGCAAATCCCGGACTGTTGGCACCAGCCCAATGGCCGAACGAGGTGCCGCCGTGGGTCATATAGAGTGAAAAGGAAATGTTTTTGGCAAGCATTTCGTCCATTCCTTCGACCATGTCCTTGGCAGGACGCGTCTCATGGTGTGCTCCCCATTTGTCGAACCATCCGCTCCAGAACTCAGAGCACATCAGCGGGGCATTGGGGCGCAACTGTTTCAGACGGTCGAACTGCTTGTCGATGTTGGCGCCTGTACCGAAGTTCATGGTCCATACGAGGTCATCGAGTCCGTTTTTCGTAAAGTTGGACGCCCAGTCGCATTGGAAGAAGAGCAACCCACCCTCAGTCCCTCCCGAGGGGAGGGAGGCTTGATTACTCTTGCCGTTTAAGATATTTTTCCCTTGGGGAGAGAATGCTTCACGGACGATGTCGCGAATTTCGCTAATGTAAGCCTTGTCCTCGCCATACGAGCCGTACTCGTTTTCCACCTGCACCATGATGATGGGGCCGCCATTCTGGATGGTCAGCGGGGCAAGTTGTTCGCCCACTTTCTGTTCGAAGATTTTCACGCGCTCCATGAAGTAAGGATCCTGCTCGCGCAACCGGATATCTTTCTTTTTAAGCAGCCACCACGGCAGACCGCCCATTTCCCATTCTGCACAGACATACGGGCCGGGACGCACGATGACATACATGCCGTTCTTCTGTGCCAGACGGCAGAACTCGGCCACGTCGTTATTGCCCGTGAAATCGAAGTTCCCCTCCGTCTGCTCATGGATGTTCCAGAAAATGTAGATGCAGACGGCATTCATGCCCAGCGCCTTGCACATCTTGATGCGGTGTTCCCAATAAGGACGCGGGATGCGCGGATAGTGAATCTCGGCCGCCTTCACCACGAACGGTTGTCCGTTCAGCAGGAAGGTCTTGTCGCCCACGGTGAAGGTTCCCTTCTTTGGGGCCGCTGTCGCCGGCAGGGCGAGCATCAGCATGCCCAGAAGGGTGAACAGAAATATGCTTCTAGTTCTCATGTTTTCGGTTTATGAATTAGGATTAAAAGTCGTCATTCCATCGATGGTCTTTCGGGAAAGGTTGTCCTCCCCAGGCCTTTACCTGCGTCCACGGTTGCGGCGCATCTTTCCAGAAAGGATGATCGGCAGGCAGTCCAAGCGGCATGAAGGCCAGCGAACACATATAGAGCGAGCCGTTGTTGGTGTACCAGTCGGCGGTTTCGGGCTGACTGCCACAGAATCCGATGGTGAGATAGCCGCCCTGATTGAAGTTATTTTGCTGGTCAAACATACGGTGGAACACCTGTGTCAAAGCGGCTCTAACCTGACCGTTGCTGAGGTCCTTGGGCAACGTCTGATACCATGCCATCAGTGCGAGCGGCTGCATGGCAGCCATGCGGTAGGGCGTGGAACGGCCGATGACGGGGAAAGTGCCTTCGGGCGAGATAAAACGTTCGAGCACGATGGCCATCTTCTGCGTACGCTTCAGTTGGCGCTCGCGGAACTTCCTGTAATCGATACCCCAGCCGCCGCCTTTAGCATCTATCATATTCTGGAGCGTTTCCAGGTACATGGCATGGAAGACATAACAGCTGTAATAGTCGAAAGCAAAGGTACCCTGCCCATCCGAGAACCATCCATCGCCAACATACCATTCCTCCGTCTTGCGGATGGCCATGTTGATGCGGAAATTATCGTGGGGCGCACCGGCTTTGGCCAGAAAACTCTCGATGGTGGAAGAGAACAACAGCCAGTTGGTGTAAGGAGGATCCACACGGCGCAGACGAGTGAATTCATCAATGTAGCGCTGCTTGGTGGTGTCGTCGAGCGGCATCCACAAAGCATCGTAGGCACGGATGAAACTCTCTGCCAGATAGGCAGCATCCACCAGCGTCTGTCCTTCCTTGCGCCATAGCAGATAGTCGGGCGACTCAGGATCCACGGCATTCTTGTAGGCCTGCAAGGCCCACTCACGCAGTTGCCTGCGCTGACGGCCTTCTGCCGTATCATCATCGGGCAACGACAGCCATGGTGAAATGCCGGCCATCAGTCGGCCGAAAGTCTCCATATAGACCACGCGGCGGTCGCGCTTGTCGAACGACGGACTAAACTCCGTCATCATATTCTTCTGCAGTTCGCCCTTGGCCATGTTTTCCAGCACGGGCTGTGCCATCTTATATGCCTGTGCCGACCAATATTCGCGGTCGGTCTGAACAGTCTTCTTGGCTCTCTTGGCCCCAGCTGTCAGAGGCAGCAGGATAAGAAGGGAAAGCAACATGATGCTTTTCATCTGTTTTTCCATAATGCTTAATTCTTAATGCTTAATGCATAATTCTTAATGCTTAATGCGTAATTCTTAATGCAAAATTCTTAATTCTTTATCGCGAAGCGATAACTCTAAATTCTTAATTCTAAACTCTAAACTCTTAATTCCTCCTCAGGTAACGTTCGTATTCGCAGGCAGCCAGCAGAAAGGCCCCTACACCAAAGTTAGCCTCACTATTGGCATCTACCGTCTGACCGGGAATGGCCCGTTCGCCGATGGGCTGCACATAACCCACCTTGCCACTCTGCTGCAGGGCGGTCTCTGTGAGGTATTTCCATGCCCGCTCGATGACAGGTGCAAACTCTTTCTTGTCAAGGCGTCCGTGATTAACACCCCACAGCAGTCCGTAGCAGAAGAAAGCCGTTCCGCTGGTTTCAGGTCCCGGCGCATGCGCTGCATCGAGCATCGAGCGCGTCCAGTATCCCTGCGGTTGCTGACATTTTGCCACGGCACGGGCCAGACGTGTGAACTTATGCACGAAGAACGGCTGTCGGATATAGTTTTCCGGCATATCCTGCAGCACCTTGGCCAGTCCTGCCAGCACCCATCCGTCGCCACGAGCCCAGAAGTCCTTCTTGCCGTTGGCCGATTTATGCTTGGGATATACATATTTGCCGTCGCGGAAATAGAGTCCCGTTTCCTCGTCGAGCATGATACTGTCACTGTAGAGCAAATTCTCGTAGAGCTTGTCGAGGTATTTCTCATCGCCCGTCAGCCGGTACATCTTCGTCATCACCGGCATCACCATGTAGAGTGCATCGGCCCACCACCAATAGTCGTGAACCCTGGAGTCGGCCTCATAGCCCATCACCTCCATGGCTCTTTTGATCTTTGGGTGTTGGGTGTTAGGTGTTGGGTGTTGGGTGTTAGTCATTCCACCATCACCTATCACCCAACACCCATCACCCAGCAATACATACAGGTCGATATAGGCCTGGAAACAAATCTGCCAGTCGCCGAAGAGCACGTAGTCCTGCCCCTCGCCGTAGGTCTTGTATTTCCATTTGCCGGGGTCAGTCTCGCGCGCACCCTTCCACTGGTTGTGCTCGGCCCATCTTATGCTATAGTCGAGCATCTGCTGGTCGCCGAGCAGTTTATACACCTCCATGTTTCCCGTGTGATAGGCTGCATTGTCCCAGAACGCGCGCACCTCCGCCTTGTTGTTCTGCTGCCAGTAGGTGTTCACCTTCCTGATCACGTTCCTCACCTCGGCGGGTGTCCATTTCCTCGCTTGCAGCGCGAGGGCCGCCGTCAGGACGATTGCCAGTAATAATAGTTTTCTTGTCATATTGATTAGTTTTTTAAGCCGGCTTTATGGCCGAGAAACGTTATTTCTGTTTGCAAATATACAATTAAAAATCAGAATCAGCATCAGCCGGGTGGTTAAATCTTATGAAAAAGGGGCAGTCTGCATTTATTTTTGACAGGCTGCCCCAGTCATCCATTAATTAAAAACCTAAACTAATACCTCGCTAATGAATCATCTTTATTCTGATATGTCTTCATCTGCAACGGCATCTTCCCAGTTGGTCCACATCGGGACACTCTCGTCATATCCGTCATAACCGTAGTTCTGGCGAAGCTGGCCTTTATTGTTGGCGGTGATGGCCGAGTTGGGTACAGGCCAGTGCAGATTGTGCTTGTTCACCTTGTATTCGAACGTCTGGTTGCCTTGCTGTCCCTTTCCGTAGGAGTGATTGAATACGTTATAGGTGGTGCAGCGGCGATACCAGTAACTGCCGCCATTGAGGTCGGTACCTTCCTGCTTGTCCCAGGTGTTCAGGTCGTAGGTGTTGCCCCACTCATCAGCCACGCCACTTCGGGCCAGGCACCATGACACGCGAACCATCTCAGCCTGACGGAACTCTTCGAGATAGAGCTCGCGTGCACGCTCCGACATGATGTCGCCAATGGTAACTGTGCTGAACATCTTCTTGGCATTGGCACGCTTGCGGACAGCATTCACATCCTGGGCAGCGCCTGCAGCATTTTTCTGATAGAGACGGGCCTCAGCACGCAGCAGATAGGTCTCGGCCAGACGGAACAGGTACATATCGCCATTGGCGCCCTTGCCTGATGCTCCCTGGAACTGGTTGGCACCCTGATTCTGCTCGTTGGGCGTATCGAGGATGTAGAGCTGGTAGAGCGGAGTGGGATACCAGCTGCGGATGGTGTCGGAGCAGAGGATATCACCCTTGTGTACCAGAATCTTCGAAGGATCGGAAGGATCGGCATAGTCTTCGGTGGCATAGAGCTGGTAGTTCTGTCCGTAGCAGTCCGACTTGCGGTTGTTGTACTTGAAGTCTTCCATCTCCATCCAGTTGCCCACCTCGCGGTTGTGGCGCAGGTCCTGCCAGTCGGTCTCACCATCATAAATCCAAATGGTCTTGTTGTAATAATATGACGTGCGGTTTACGGCAATACCACGTCCGGCAGCACGTACCCAGTCGAGCGTCTTATTGTAGTCCTTATTGTTACGGGCAATGTTCTGTCCGGGACCGCCCAGTCCATGAGGATCGCGGATGATACCATTGCTCCAGTGGGCGAAGCAGGCACGCATCACATTATAGGTAGTGAAGTCCTGGTCGTTAGAGTTGGAAATCATCATAATCGTCTCCTTGTTGGCAGGGTCTGCAATGTTGGGTGTACGGTGCAGGTCCCAAACCACGTTACGGGTAACCTTCCACGTGTCCTCAGCGCCTGAGGGCTGCCAGGTACCGAAGTTCTCGGTCATCAGTTTCAGTCCGTGATTGTTGATCAGGTCGGTAGCCATGGCCTCAGCCTTTGCATATTCGCCCACAGCGAGGTAGCACTTGATGAGCAGGTGCATACAGCCTTCCTGGTTTACCTGACCCACGTATGCCATCTTGGCCTGTGGCGGCACGTGCTCTACGGCAAACTCCAAATCGTGAACCAGCATCTTGAAGATGGCCTCCTTGCTGGTCGATGTATAGTTACGCTTAGGCACGCTGATTAGTTTCGTCACCAAGGGGATATCGCCAAACTGCAATGCCAGGTTGTAGTAAGCATAGGCACGATGGAAATAGGCGCGGCCTTTGTAGGCATCGCGTGTGGCATCATCCAGACCCTTCACCTGGTCCACATACGTCAGGATGGAGTTGGCATACTTCACCATGCTGTAGCCCTGATCCCAGAAACGCTGCATGTAGTTGGCATCACCTCCACCGGCCATACCAGAGGTCGGAGTGAGCTTGGCATCGAAGTTGTCCTGGAAACCACCGCCCATATCGGTCTTGGCATACATGCCTACATCCGACATCAGATAGTTGGTGAAGATACCCACATTGTTCCAGTTACCGTCTATGCGGTACGTCTTCAGTTGTTTGTCACATTGTGCCAGGGCGGCCTGCAGACCAGCCTCTGTGCTATAGGTGGTAGCCGGCTCGTAGAATGACAGCGGATCCTGTTCCAGGAATTCATCCGAACAGCCTACCATGGTTCCTGCAAAGACTATCATGAGTCCTGCGCGGAATATATTTTTTGTCTTCATAACTTCTTGTTTTTACTTTTTTACCTTTTTACTTTTTTACCTTTCCTAAAGCGTTACATTAAGACCGAACTGGAACTGGCGGTTAGCAAAACCTCCCGTCTCAGGATCACCGTATTCCCAACTGTCGATGGTGAATACATTGTTGATACCTGCAGTTACGTGCACACGCTGAATACCCCATTTGCCAGTGAGTTCACGTGGCAAAGTGTAGCCGAGTGTGATGTTGTCCAGACGGACAAAACTACGATTGTAAACCTTCTCGATACCTGTTACACCAGAAGGACCGACGGCATTCAGACGGGCATAGTCGTTGGTAGGATTCTCTGGTGTCCAGTATTCCTTCTTGTAGGTATTACAGGTCTGTGTGAACATCGAGCCTGAGTTGTCACCGTTCAGCCAATAGCCGGCGCGGCTCTTGTGGCCCATGTAGCTGTACATCGAGAACGAGAAGGTGAAGTCCTTCAGGAAGGTGAAGTCGTTGCGCATGTTCCAATAGACTGGTGGCTGGGTAGTCCCCTGATACACGCGGTCCTTGTCGTTATAGACGGGCACTCCGTCCTTGTCGTCTTCCGTGTAGTGGTTGATTACCTTCGGGTCGCCCGGCTTCTGGTTCACCTTGGCAGCCTCGGCAGCCTCGTCGACCTGCCAGATGCCGTCGGTCTCCCAGTACCAGATTTCGCCGATGGGCTTGCCTATGAACCAGCCGTTGCTGGTGTCGTCCAGTTCATTGCCGTCCTCATCATACTCGTAGTACAGGTGCTTAATCTTGTTCTTATTGTAAGAGAATCCCAGCGTGGTGTTCCAAGTGAAGTTCTCCGTGTCGATGTTGCGGGTGTTCAGCGTTATTTCAAAACCGGTGTTGGTCACCTCGCCCAGGTTAGTTGTGATGCGGTCGAAACCGGTGAAGTTGGGCAGGCGCTGAGCCATGATCATATCGTGCGTACGCTTGTGGTAAACGTCGATGCTACCTGAGACGCGGCGCTTCAGCAGCGAGAAGTCAACACCGAAGTTCCATGAAGAGGTCTTCTCCCACTCCAGGTTCGGGTTGCCCAGACGGCTCACCTGCAGGGCATTGAGCACTTCCTGCGAGGCAGATCCGTTCTTATAGTAAGCATACAGTCCGCCATTGGCAAGATTCGAGAGTGCCAGATAGGTGTCGCTCAGTGAACGGTTACCGTTGGTACCATAGCTCAAGCGCAGCTTAGCCATATCAAGCCATGTCCAATTCTGGGCAAATTTCTCTTCCGAGAGTACCCAGCTTGCACCCAGCGACCAGAAGTTAGCCCAGGGGTTGTTCTGTCCGAAGGCAGAGTAACCGTCGCGACGCACGGTGGCTGTCAGCATGTAACGGTCCATAAATCCGTAGAACAGACGGCCCAGATAGGCGGCTGCGGTATAGTGTGTGTCGTTGGTCTTGAACGAGCTCTGCTCCTTGTTGGCTCCCTCGATGTAATGGAATCCCAGCACATCGGTAGGTGTGATATTGCGGGCATGAATCTCGTCGTACCAGTAGCGGTTCTCCTCAGCTTCCTGAACGAGGGTAACGGTGAAGTGGTGCAGGTCGTTGAATGTACGGTCCCACGTCAGCGTGTTGTTCAGGTTCCAGTTGAAGGTCTTCGAGTTGTTACGGTTCGAGCCGCGGTCGGCAGCCTTGCTGTCGGGCAGTGAGGCCGACATCCAGTAACGGTCGTAGAACCACTGGTAGCGCGGAGCGATATTGAACTGATAGGTGAAGCCGAACGGCAGCGTGACCTTGGCATTGAAGATGGTGTTCAGCACGGTGTAACCCTTATCCAGGTCGAGGTAATTCTGCTGGAAGTGGTAGTTATAGCCACCGTTGGTGGGGTTACCGGTACGAGGATACTGCACCTCGTTGCCGTCAGCATCGAAGCGAGAGGCGTATGGTGATTCGCGCAACTGGTTGTCATCCCAGTAGTTGCTGCCCAGAGGCACCTTCTGTGAGATATCACTGCGGTCCTGGAAGTTCACGTTTGCACCCATTTCCAGCCAGTCGGTAATCTTGGCATTCAGCTTCATGTTGGCGCGATAGGTGTGGTAGTTATCTCCCTGGATGGCACCCTGGTTGTTCAGATAACCGAAGCCCAGATAGTAGCTTACCCGGTCTGTAGCACCCGAGATGCTGGCGTTGTAGTCCTGGTTGAAGCCTGTACGGAAGGTGGCATCCTCCCAGTCGTAGGTCCTGCCTGCCAGGAAGTTCTCCATCACAGTGGCAGCATCGGCATCGAAGCCCATACGGCGGGCATAGAGGCTGAGCAACGACTCGCCGGCCTGCGAGGTCTTCGGACCATTGCTGGCCCACTGGTCTTGTGAGATACCATATTTGCCGAGATTGTCGAAGTGATCATAGTAGCCCACGGGGATACCGCTGTCCTTACCATAGTAGCCCCAAGAGCCATCCTCACGATAGCCATACGTCTGGGCCTTATACCAGTCTTCGCGATAAGTCATATACTCGCTGGGGCTGAACACCTCGCGATAGGCAGCCTTGGTGTTGGCGGCGAGGTTCATGCTCACGTTGATGACGGGCTTGCCCTCCTTACCTTTCTTGGTGGTGATGATGATAACACCACTGGCGGCCTTGGCACCATAGATGGCAGCCGACGAGGCATCCTTCAGCACGTCAATCTGCTCGATGTCATCCGGGTTAATCTCGGAGAGACTGCCGGCGAACTGCATGCCGTCTAATATAATAAGAGGTGAGTTATGCGAACCGTCGGTGTAGAGTGAATTCTGACCACGCAACTGGATGCTGGCATTCGACTGGGCATCAGAACTGAAACCAATCTGCAGACCCGGTGTACCACGCAGCAGGTCCTGAACCGTGCCGGGATTCTGGTCGGCAATCTTGTTCGGGTCAATCTGAACGACAGCACCCGTCAGGTCCTTCTTGCGCATCGTACCGTAACCCACTACCACCACTTCCTGTAGCGTCTCTGAGTCTTCGGCGAGGGTTACATTTACGTTCTGCCCTGCTTTGTAGGCTACTTCCTGTGTCTTGTAGCCAATGAAGGAAATGGTCAATACGCCTCCTGCGGGTACATTCTTCAGTTCAAAGTTTCCGTCAATGTCAGTAATAGCACCCGCCTGGCTGCCATTCACTTTTACAGTGGCTCCGATGATTGGTTCACCGCTTTTGTCCACAACCTGGCCTTTCACTATGTCCGTTTGCTGGACATCCTGAACTGCCGGTCTTGCCATTGTTGGCAAAGGGAACGAGGTCATTCCAGCTGCCAATACCATCGTGATAAAGATTATCATTGATGGCTTTTTCAAGTTAGCATACTTCATTTTTTAGGTTTTAAGTTTAAAATAACAGTTAGATATTAATAGGTTTCGCTTGCAAAATTCGTTTTTTTCTTCCAATGAAAGGTCTCCTATTCGTGAATTAAAGGGAACAAATCATTAATTTCGGCCGAATTCATCGGGATTCCACTCATCTCTCCATCTCACCACAGGTTTCCCCTGCTGAAATTCGATGGGCAGCCAGATGTAGCGGGCATCACTTGGATGATTAGGGCGCCAGATGTCGGCCATGAAGATGAACTGGCCGCCATAGGGAAGGATGAAAGTGCTCTGACCGCCGAAGGTAATCTCCTGTTTCGGACCGATGCAGGGGTTTGGATGCTGAGTCCATGGTCCCCAGATGCTGGGGGCAGAGAACATACGGGCCTCGTTGGGAGCCCAGCCCGTACAACCGGAGGTAATCATCCAGTAGGTTCCGTCTTTCTTGAAAATGGCAGGCGCCTCGTTCTGGCCGCACGGGGCCACCCGCGTGTAACGGCCTGTGTGATGCAGGTAGTCGTTGGTCAGTTCGGCGATGTGAAGCGTAAGGTTATCTTCTGAAGAGAAAATATGATAGGCCTTGCCGTCATCATCGATATAGAGCGTCATGTCGCGTGACATCTGACCGGTAGAGAAATCTCTTTTCAGGAAAAGTCCTTCGCTGATGGCCTTCTTCCATTGGGGAGTCCACCATTCCTCAAAGTTCTTTGGATTGAGCGTATCGAGCAATGCTTTTTCTTTTTCAGCGAATTCAATGGGATAAGTGCCTGCATTGGCGCGCTGGGAATAGAGGAATTTGTAGGGACCTTCGGGACAGTCGCTCACTGCCACTCCATATCGGGCTGCACTGTAGCCGCGGCCTTTGAGTTCCAGATGGAACCACATGCAGAACTTTTTGGTCACCTTATTATATATGACCTTTGGCCGTTCAAGGATACAGCCACGCTCAATGTCGTGGCCTTTCTCGTCGCTCACGCTCAGTGCCACTCCGCAGTTGCGCCAGTTTAATAGGTCTTCTGAGGCATAGCACGTCACTCCCACCATGGCGCTCGAGGTGGTATCGGCCTTGTGTTCGCCAAACCAATAGTAGGTGTCACCATACCTCATGATGCCTCCCCCGTGGGCATTGATGTGCCGGCCGCTGTCGTCGGGCCACAGTTCACCGTTTTTGAAGGTTGTTCGTTTAGGCTGGCTGGCATCACTTGCGGAAAATGCCGCAAGCAGTGCAGCTATGAGTAGGATTTTCTTCATATTTTATAAATAGATTTGGTCTTCTGCTGCAAAGGTATGCGTTTCCTGCGCAAAACAACTCCACTTATCGTGATTTTAAGGGAACAAATCATTATTCTGCCCACCATGAGCACATTTTTGCGTGAACAACACAAAAAAACTGTAGATATAGAAAAACGGCATTTATTGGTGGAAATAACAAAATTATTCGTATCTTTGCATAAGATACTTACGCTCGACAAAGCAAAAAAAGCGAGCTTTCTTTAGCATTTGTGCTCACTAAATCGTATCTTTGCATAAGATACTTACGCTCGACAAAGCAAAAAAAGCGAGCTTTCTTTTGCATTTGTGCTCACTAAATCGTATCTTTGCTCAATGTTTTTAAACCATCACATAATGAAACGCAGTTTGTTGATGCTTTTTCTCTGGGGATGCTACGTGCTGGCCACCGCTCAAACTCAGCCGCTGAGAATGATGTCGCAGATTCCGCTTGCCCGTGCGCTGGACGCCCGGTGCCTGTTGTTCGACAGTTACGGCATGATGTGGATAGGCACCGAACAGGGACTGCTGCGCTACGACGGCTATTCGTTCCGCAACTTCCGCAGCGACGCCTATTCTCCGGGCATCCTGCCCAACAACTATGTGCGGACGCTGGCCGAAGACCACGACAAAGACATCTGGATTGGTACCCACAACGGACTGGTGCGCCTGGACATGTGCACCGGACAATTCCATACCTATCACTTGGAGAGCGAACAGCGACGCGATGTGAACACGCTCTTCATCTCGCGCGACGGCACCGTATGGGCGGGCACCTCGACGGGCGCCAGCCGCTACGACCGGGCACACGACAAGTTCACGCACTACCGGATGCCCGGCGGCGTGATGTCGTTCGAAGAAGACGGGCAGGGACGTATCTATATCGGCATGTGGGAAAAAGGTCTTGCACGGCTCGACCTGAAGACGGGACGCATGGAGACGTTCCCGCAGCTGAACACGCGCAACACGGTCTATGCCATGCTTTTCGACAGCAGGGGCCGACTGTGGATAGGCTCGTGGGAGAACGGCATACAGCGCATAGACAATCCTGCCGACGCTGAGCATCCCCGCGTGTGGCTGTTCAATGACGACCGCGATGATTTCCGCACTTACTACCGGCTGGTGGAAGACTCCGTGAGCCATACCATTTGGGGCTGCTGCCTGGAGGGGTTCACCCGAATCGACATGAACAGCGGCACGGTGGAGAACCACGACGGAATGCTGACTTTCTGCAATGATATCCATGCCGACGGGCAAGGCAACCTGTGGGTGCTCACCCAGCGCGACGGCATCGCACACCTGAGCACGCTGGAGGCTCCTTTCCGCTACTATAATCTGCCGGAAAGCGGTCGGCAGCTGCTGGTGAGTTGCACGAAGTCGCTGTTCACCGCCGACGGACGCTATTTCTGGATAGGACTGCAACCCTACGGTCTGGCCCGCTATGACCGGCTGACCAACGAGACATTGTACGGGCACAACATACCGGGGTTCGGCCACATGACGGGTGCCGACGATGTGTCTCTGCAGTCGGTTTCATCGATGGAAAAGGTGGATGGCGAGGTGTGGATGGCCAGCAGCACGGGAATCCTGATTTGGCAGGAAGGACGGCCGGTGGAACTGCTCACCTACCAGAACACGCCTTTCCTGAATTCCCATAGCGTCAACGCACTGATGCGCCAGCGCAACGGAGTGATGTGGATAGGCCAGGCCTCGCAGGTCAGCGTGGCTACATCCAAGACGCAGGGGAAGGCACTTGCCATGAAAGACGGCGACGATGATTTCAGCACGTGCAACGTGATGTCGTTTGCCGAAGACAGCAAGGGGCGCGTCTGGATAGCAACCGACAACGAGGGTATCATCTGTGCGAGCGGTGATGCCCGCCATCCCGCTCAGCTGCGCTATCGTCACTATTATCCGCAGAACGGAAAGTTTCCCGTCGACGATGCCACGGCCTGCTATGAAGACAGCCACAGGCGGCTATGGGCCATCTCGGGCAGTGGCGGACTGTTCCGCTATGAAGAGAAGACCGACCGTTTCGACCCCGTCAATTTCGACTATCACATCATGGGCGGCAGCGTCTATGCCATCGAGGAAGACGCTTCGGGCGCTCTGTGGCTGACCACCGAGCATGCGCTGGTATGCCTGAACTTCGACAGCAAGGGGAATCCCATCATCACCAGTTATGGCTACGAAGAGGGACTCGACGACATGCGGTTTTCGCCCAATTCATCGTGCCGTTATGGCGGCGAAGTGTTCTTTGGCAGCGAGAAAGGATTTTTCGCATTCAAACCCGACAAAAGGCTGGCAGCCATGGGCGCAAAAAGTCCGCGACTGGTGGTTACCAACCTGCTGATAGACGACAGGCCCTTCAGGTTCATCGGTGCCGAACTGCAGCAGGAAATTCTCGACACCACACCCTTCATGGCGCGAAAAATCACCATTCCATCGGAAGTGGATAAGTTCACGGTGGAATTCTCGCTGCTCACCTACAGCCATCAGGAAGAGATACTCTATCAGTACAGACTCGAGGGTTACGATGATCATTGGCGGCATGTTGGCATGCGGCAGCACAGCGTCACTTTCCAGAATCTCCCGGCAGGCAGCTACAAGCTGCACCTGAAGGCAGCCGACAACTACGGCCGTTGGACCGAGTTGCCTTATACCATTCAGATAAACATCCTGCCGCCCTGGTATCTCACCTGGTGGGCACGGCTGATTTACCTGCTGCTGGGTGTGCTCATCGTCTATGGCATCATACAGTGGTATAAGAACTACCTGAAGACGAAGAACCGCCTGGCCATGGGCGTGGTGCTGACGAACATCACCCACGAACTGCTCACGCCGCTAACGGTTATCTCGGCTTCTGTAGACGACATGAAAGGCAAGGCACCGCAATTCGGCGAGAACTACGGTCTCATGCAGAACAACATCCACCGCATCACCCGTCTGCTGCGGCAGATTCTCGAGGTGCGCAAGTCGCAGGCGGGACAGCTTCGGCTGCTTGTGGCCAGGGGTGACCTTTCGCGGTTTGTTTCCACCCTGTGCGAGAATATCCGCCCGATGGCTGAATCCAAGAACAGTCGGCTGATAGTGAAATGCCCCGAAAAGGGCATCGACGCATGGTTCGACAAGGACAAGGTGGACAAGATTGTCTATAACCTGGTGTCGAATGCCGTGAAATACAATCGTGAGCATGGTACAATCGTGGTGGAACTTTCGGCCAAAGACAAAATGATCTGTCTGAAAGTCAGCGACGAAGGCATCGGCATCTCGAAGGATAAGATGAAACATCTGTACAGCCGTTTTCTGGATGGCGACTACCGCAGGATGAACACCTTCGGTACGGGCATCGGACTATCGCTGACGCACGACCTGACACTTCTTCACCACGGCACCATCGATTGCCAGAGTGAGGAGAATGCCGGTACCACCTTCACCGTAAGGTTCCCTATAGACAAAGGCAGCTATAAGGAAACAGAAATAGACCTGACGGCCGACAGTCCGCGACAACGGGAACTGCTGGAGAACAACATAGAAACGGAAGAGATTTACGAGATTCCTACCGTGAGAAGCGACGGTCATCGCGACTATTCGATGCTAATCGTGGAAGACAATTTCGAACTGCTGGAACTGATGAGCCGCTTGCTGGCTCCTCAATATAATATCTACACGGCCCGTAACGGTCGGCAGGCGCTGAACGTCATCCGCCACCACGACCTCGACATCGTGATTACCGACGTGATGATGCCTGTGATGGACGGCATTGAACTGACGCGTGAAATCAAGAACTCGCCCGATTTCGGACAGCTGCCCGTGGTGATGCTCACGGCCAAGACATCAGAAGAAGATTTCATGACGGGATTCGAAACAGGTGCCGATGCCTACATCACAAAACCCTTCAAACTCGATGCCCTGCAACTGCGTATCGACAACATTATCCAGAACCGAGAACGCATCCGCCGCAAGTTTGTCAGCCAGACAGATTTCAAAGTCGAAGAACAACACTACTCATCGCCCGATGAAATATTTATACAGAAATGTATTGACATCGTGAAGCAACATCTCGACGACAGCGATTTCGACCGCGAGCAGTTTGCCACAGCGGTCTGCGTCAGTTCATCCACGCTCTACAACCGCCTCCGTGCCCTGACCGGACAGAATGTAACGGGATTCATCAACAGTATCCGACTGAAAGAGGCCTGCAGAATCATGCGGCAGCAACCCGACATCCGCATCAACGAGCTATCGATGGACGTAGGATTCAATACGCCCAAGTATTTCGCCAAGTGTTTCAAAAAGGAATTCGGAATGCTGCCCAGCGAATATATCGAGAAGCTGAAGGGTGAGGTTCTCAGTGACTGAGCCAGCTCGGCGAGCTGGCGCCTCACGCTGATTTTTATTGAAAGCTTATATTTTTAAGGGCATCCTTGATTTGCGACATATTGCTGCGCGAGACGGGGATGCACTCGTTGGTGTGCTTCATACGCAGTTGCATAGAGCCTGCATTGGAAATAATCTGGTCAACTTGTCCAAGGTTGACTAAGAAAGCGCGATGACAGCGCACAATCATCGGATAAGCCTGCAGGTCGTGCTCCATCTGTTTTGAGGTGGCCCTGAGCATATCGGTATGTACCTCGCCACCAGCGTATCTGGCAACTTTAACATAGTTGCCGACAGCCTCAATATATAACAGGTCGGGGATGACAAGCGAGACGGAATCGTTGGTGGTACCTGTCAGCTGGACCTGCGCCTGGTGTGCCTCGTGGGGTGTGTCGCGCTCCACAAGGTCTTCCTGTGTCTTCTTTAGCTGTTCGTTCAGCAGTCTTGTTTCCTCCAATTCCATTGCCAGATAGCGGCTGCGGAACTTGAAACGCCAGTAGAGTCCGATGGCGAAGGAGAGGAAGGCGATGATGGCGAGCGTCTCAAGATAGTTGCTCCATGAAAGTTGGTTGCCCTCCACCTGGCGGCTCATCACGAAGTGGCGGTAAAGACAGATGAGCAGCGAAACGAGCGGTGTGTTGATGAGCTGAAAGCGCAGGTTGCGGCTGATGATATAGCTGACGCCATGGTCGTAGGAGCGAGGCATGCGTACCACGTAGCGCAGAATAACCTCCGACAGGAAACAGCTGGACAAGCCCAACACGAAAAGACATAGCAGATGAAGATACGACTGCCACTGCCCTACTTCGAGTCCGAAGGGCTTGAAGATGGCAATCGCCAGAATCATGAAAGCAGTACTGATGAAACGAATGCTGATGGTTTCTTTGTGACTTTTGTTCATACCGTCGGCAAAAATAATACAAATTTGCCAAACTGCCATGCCATTCGTCACTTTTCTGCAATTTATCACGCCATCCGTCACATATTCGTGCAGAATATCCCAGAAATTTGTGGGGATATGTCATACCACTTAACTTTGCGCTCAGAAATGTTTAACATTAATGCACGAAGAAATGAACAAGAACATGAAACCAAGAACGATTATCGGCGTTATTTTTATTCTGGCCAGCCTGCTGAAACTGGCCACGATGTGGGGCATACTGCATTGGAGCTGGTTCGAAACCATGTCGGAAGGCAAGTGGACCATGTATTTCTGCATCTTTGTATTATTATATGTGGGCGTGCATCTTGTCATCGACAGCTACCGGCGCGACCCCGACCAGTGGCTGCAGCGCCCGCTGCCCCTTGGCGAGGACGGCAAGCGCATCTGCTGTTCGGTGCACTATGGCGGCGACGAGTACGTGTATCACGGTGAACAGTTCCATGGAGCCCGCCTGGATGCCTTCTGCGGCGGCATCCGAATGGATTTGCGCGAGGCTGTGATAACCGAGGACGAGGAGATTGACATCCACACGTTCTGCGGCGGCATCGAACTCTACGTGCCCACGACGGTCAACATAGAGGTAAAGAGCCAGAGCTTCATAGGCGGCGTGGGCAATCATGCAAAAGCGAAAGCCAACAGCACAGCCCCTACCCTCCACATCATCGCCAGCAATTTCTTTGGAGGTGTGGATATCAGGAATTAAGAATTAAAAATTTAGAGTTAAGTATTTAAGATGAAAAGAGTTGTTCTTTGGATGACAGCACTGGTGATGGCCATGTTTTGGGCAATGGCGGTGCAAGCGCAGGAGTCGCTAGACTCTATAGAATCTGTAGAACGATTGGTGGCGTTGCAGGAGGTCGTCATCAAAGGCGGCCTCCCCAACACCCGTCTGAAAGCAGGTGCGATGATTACACGCATTGAAGGCACACCGCTGGCTCAGTCAGGCACACTGGGCGAGATGCTCATCAAGGTGCCAGGCATGACAGGTACCGACGAAGCACCAGAGGTGCTAGGTAGGGGTTCACCTCTTATATATATTAATGGCCGCAAGATGCCCAAGCCAGAATGAGTTCGTAAAAATCAACGTTAATTATGTAGTTTTTCGACTGCAACTTGCGTCTAAGAGTCAAATGAACAATTAAACTGAATAAATTGTAATTATGAGAAAAATGTTTTTCGCCGTTGCCCTCGCTCTTATTAGCTTAGCGAGCACGGCACAGACTTCGATGAAAATCAACATGGACCCGAGTGTGAAACCTGGTGATGACTTCTGGCAGTACGCCGTTGGCGGATGGCTGAAGGCAAACCCGCTGGACGCACAGCACCCTGAGAACGGAGCGTTCACCGACCTGTATGAACTGAACAACGACCGCATCAACAAGCTCATCATGGCATACGCTGAGAAGAAGGATCTGCCGCAGGGTTCTGACGGGCAGAAGATAGGTGCGCTCTACCGTCTCTACATGGACAGCGTCTGTCGTAACCGCTTGGGCTACGAGCCGATCATGCCCTATCTGCGACAAGTGCGCGAGGTGCAGACCCGCGACGAAGCGCTGCGCCTGATGTACGCCCTCGATGCCAAGGGATTTAATACTGCTCCCTTCGGCCTCAGTCTGAGCCTGAACCCCTTCAACTCGTCAGAGTATTTGATGTTTGCGGGGCATGGTGGAGCCTCGCTGCCCAAGGAGTACTACGACCAGCCAAACGAGCAACAGCAGGCCACCGTTGCCGCCGTCAAGAGCCTGAACAAAGACTATCTGAAGATGGTGGGCTACAGCGAAGCCGCTGCCGAGCAGAAGATGCAGGCCGCATGGGCCATTGAATATAGAATAGGTATGAAGACACTCGACCAGGTGGCCCGTCGCGACCCGATGGCCACGAACCACCCGATGTCGTGGGAGCAGCTGCTCAACGACTTCAAGGGTATCGACTATGTGGCCTATCGTGATGCCTTAGGACTGCCGAAGGACATCGATGTGGTGAACGTCGGTGAGATCGATGCGATACACGAGGTAGAGAAGGTGCTTGCCGAGACGAGTGTAGAGGACTTGAAGTCATATATGGAACTGCATGTCATCAATGCCTACAGCGACTTCCTGAGCGATGCCTTCACCGACCGCGCCTTTGAGGCCTCGAAGGCCATCAGCGGCGTGCAGGAGCAGCAGCCCCGCTGGAAGCGTGCCGTCGCTACCATCAGCGGCAGTCTGGGCGAAACCATCGGTAAACTCTATGTCAAGGAGTACTTCCCCGAGAGTAGCAAACAGCGCGTCTACCGTCTGGTGAAGGACTTGCAGCAAGCCTTCGAGGATCGTCTGAAGGAGAACACCTGGATGAGCGACTCGACTAAAGCCAAGGCTCTGGAGAAACTGCACGCCATGCACATCAACGTAGGCTATCCCGACAAGTGGCAGGACATGGAGAAGTTCATTGACATCCGCGAGACGGAGAACCTCGTCGAGAACTTCATCCGCATCAAGCAGGAGTCGCGTCAGGCCCAGTTGCGCAAGTACTGGCATCAGCCCGTTGACAAGACTATGATGCCCTGCTCGCCACAGACGGTCAATGCCTTCTATCACCCACTCTTCAACAGCATCAATTTCCCCGCTGCCATCCTACAGCCCCCATTCTTCGACCCCGAGGCCGATTATGTCTGCAACTACGGTGCCATCGGTGCTGTCATAGGCCATGAGATGACCCACGGCTTTGACGATCAAGGCTGTCAGTTCGACAAAGACGGTAATCTCGCCAACTGGTGGACGGCTGGCGATAAGGCCCGCTATGATGAGCGTACCAAGGTTATTGCCGACTGGTTCAGTGAGCAGGAAGCCGTGCCTGGTCTGAAAGTGAACGGTCAGAAAACCCTCGGCGA
>JAFWQT010000177.1 GCA_017508965.1 Prevotella sp.
ATGAGAAATTGAAGGGTTTACGTTTTTTAACCTTCGGAGAGGGGATTCCGGCGGTGGGACCGCCGGACACCTGACGACAACGGCCATAGGAGCGGCATAAAGGCGACAAAAAGGAAGGCGGGAAAGACGAGGGGGGCTATTTCTTGGTGCCTTGATGGCGCTTCAGGATGCTATAGGCTTTGTAGAGGCCCAGCTCGCCGGCTTTGCTGAGGTCGTGAGTGGCTTCGGCGGTGTTGCCGGAATAGAGGCGACAAAGGCCCCGGTTGTAGTAGGCTTCGGCAAAACTGGCATCCTGACTGATGGCTTGGGTGAAATCGTCGATAGCACGGCCGTAGTCTTTGCGGAGAGCATAGAAAGTGGCACGGTTGTAAAGCAGGTAAGCGTTGTGGGGACTCCGCTTCAGGGCTTCGTTGAAATCGTCTAAGGCACGGGCGTTCTTCAGCTGGATATCAACACCTTGTGAAGCAGAGAACTCGTTGATCATAACCTGACAGACGGCACGTTGCCAATAGCCCAACGACGAAACGCTATCCAACTGGATGTAGGCGGTAAGGTCGTTGATGGCTGCCTCCTGGTTTTGGGTGGCCGCATAGGCAATGGCCCGCTCTACGAGCAATCCCTTGTCGTTGCGGAGGTCGTGGGATTCCTGAAGGCGCGAGGTCAGCGTGTCGAGCAGGAGGAAATAGGCCTTCGAGGCAATCTCGTCGAGCGTCTTTGAGGGACCGCTCACATAGACACGATGACGGGGATGCGACTTCTGGTTGAAACGCTCCACGTCCTGGTCGAACGTCATCACTTGCTTCATCCCGTTGGCGTGAGGCTGATAAGAGAGCGTGAAAAGCGGCAGGAACTCATCGTCGACCTGACGATTCTGCACCTTTCCGCGATAGGTCGAAGCATACTCGTGCTCCACCTTATGCTCGTCTTCCTCAACCAGCTGGTTATATTTGTTCATATCAATATCGGAAAGCTTGCGCACATCCTTCCGATGCTGCTTGCTCCACCGGGGCTGGTAGCCCAAGTGCTTGTCCTGCTGGGCCTTGAAGATGCGGAACTCGTCCATCTCGGCCTTGGCCGTCATGCCCAGCCGGCGATAGCATGAAGCGCGATAGCTGAGACCCGTCCAGAAATTGGGGAACCGATCGATGACCGCGGAATAGTCGCGGATAGCACCACGGAGGTCGCCCGTCCGGTCGAGCAAGAGGGCACGATTGAAGATGGCCATGATGTTGGTGGGCTCGTTCTTGATGATGAAGTTGAAGTCGTCGATGGCCCGGTTGTCGTCGCCCACCTGAATGCGGAGCTGTCCACGGTTGTAATGAGCGAGAAAATTGTTGGGCTCCAGCTCGAGGGCTTTGTCGTAGTCGGCCATAGCACCGCGGAGGTTGTTGATATTATAACGCGAAAGGGCACGATTGATGTAATAGCCAGCCACGGATGGTTTCAGGTGGATGGCCTTGGAAAGTTGCTTGTCGGCATCCTTCCACTTTTTGCGGCTCATAGAAATCATGGCACGCACCATCCAGGCCTCGCCATCGTACTCGTCGAGCTCAAGAGCCTTGTCGAGCATGTCGGCGGCCCGAAGCGTATCCTTCTGGCGCAATGCCACCTCTGCCTTCAGCTGCCACGCCTTGGCATAGTTTTTCCAGCGGTTGGTCATCGAGTCGAGGTCGGCATTGGCCTGCTCGTAGTCTTTGTCCTCAATTCGGCAAAGCACACGATTGTACCAAAGTCCCTGACTGGTAGGGTCGTATTGGATGGAATGGTCGTAGTCGTCGATGGCGCCCTTGTAGTTCTTCTGGCGGATACGGCAAAGACCGCGCAACTCGTATTGTCCGGAAATATAGGGATTCAGCCGGATGGCTTCAGAGCAATCGGACTCGGCTCCCATATAGTCATCCAGGTAGAACTTGGCAACGCCACGGAAGAACCAGGGCTCGTAGAGAAAGGGCTTGGCGGTGATGGCCTGGTTGAAATACTGAATGGAGAGCACGTAGTCCTCATAGTAGAGAGCGGCTCTTCCGGCCGTCAAAACACGGTCGATGTTGTATTGGGCAAATGAGAATAGAGGACAGAAGAGAAAAAGAAGAAGACCCACCCCCCTACCCTTCCCTATATGGAGGGGAGTGATTAGTCTTATCATCAAATTCCTGAGCCTCATATCCTCAATACGAATCGATATTCATCATGTTACCACGCCCCGCCTTTAGGGAGGGAACGGGGGCGGGTCATTATCTTCTGACAGGTTTCGTTCGGTAACTGCAACTATACCTGCCAAGGGTAAGCGACTTCAGTTTCGACTTGATCAGCTGGCGGCGAAGGGGCGAAATGCGGTCGATGAACATTTTGGCATCGAGGTGGTCGAACTCATGTTGCATCACACGAGCCAGATAGCCCTCTACCCATTCGTCGTGCTGGGTTCCGTCGGGTTCCATCCAAGTGACATGAATACGCGTGGGGCGCTGCACTTTCTCGTGAATGCCGGGAAGCGAAAGGCACCCCTCCTCGGAAGAGTCCACCGGGGATTCCTCATCGTATTCTACGATATGCGGATTGATGAAAACTTTCTTGAAATCTTTATACTCGGGAAGGTCTTCGGCGAGCGGGTCGAGATCGATGACCACCAGACGGATGTTCAGACCAATCTGGGGGGCAGCCAGTCCGATACCCTCACTATTGGCCAGCGTCTCCCACATGTTCTCTATCAGCTGGGTCAGCTGAGGATAGTCGAGCGTGATGTCGACACTTTCCTTGCGCAAACATGGCTGGCCATATATATAAATAGGTAATATCATTATTGGGTGATGGTTGTTAGGTGATGGGTGATGGGTAATTATCTACGGTGCGACCGCTGAACACCTGACGACTTTCTATCGCCTGCGGCTTTCCAGATAGCTCTGAAGGATGATGGTGGCAGAAATCTCGTCGACAAGTGCCTTGTTCTGCCGCGACTTCTTCTTCAGGCCTCCGTCTATCATGGCACGGTGGGCCAGCACCGACGTGAACCGTTCGTCGACATACTCGATGGGCAACTGAGGCTGAGCCTTGCGCCATCGATTGACGAACTGCTCCACCCTGGCCAGGTTCTCGCTGGGCTGCCCATTGGGCTGGATGGGTTTCCCGATAACGATGCGCTCGACGGGTTCCCGAGAAACATAGGCCACAAGATAGTCGTACAGCTCTGATGTAGAAACAGTCGCCAATCCTCCGGCTATAATCTGCAGAGGATCGGTGACTGCTAATCCTGTACGACGCTTACCGTAGTCTATAGAAAGTATCCGCGGCACTACGGCTTACTGCTGGTTATAGAGCAGCCAGGCATCGGGATAACTACCAGCCTTGAAGTCGTTGCGGCTACGTACGGCACTTGCCTTGTCGTCGAAGGTGGAAGCTACCACGCGATACATGTTGCGGGCACTGTTGTAGACAATCTGTGCGTCATAACCCTGATTCTTCAGTGTCTGCTGAAGACCTTCTGCATTAGCCCTTACGCCGAAAGAACCAACGACCACGCTGAAATTGCGGAGGCCGGAACCATTGATGAGCTGCACGTTCTCGGGACGTACAACAGCATTGTCAACATTGTCGACAACAACCGTCTCGGTAGAGGGACGTGTAACTACAGGAGCCACAACGGTAGTCTCGGTACCGGGAGTCACCACTGTAGTGTTGGTTTCCTGAGCCTTAGCTTTCTCGTAAGCCTTACGATAAGCACTCTCTGATGATTTACAACTTGTGAACGCAAATGCAACAGCCAAACCTGCGCATAAAACCATGTACTTCTTCATATTATTCGATGTTACTGATTAATGTTTTCTAAATTTTTGTGCGAAATTACACAAAATCATGGAAAGAAACGTCAAAAAGGTGCATAAAGTTTGTTAAATGTCGCAAATACATAGTTTTTAACAAAATAATTGTTTGAAGTTTCAAGAAAAATTTCTATCTTTGCTAAACGAAAATCAACTAACTATAAATAGTATTAATTATGAAAACATTAGGTTACATTGGCGCATTCCTCGGCGGTGCAATCGCCGGCGCTGCTTTGGGCATACTTATGGCTCCAGAGAAAGGACAGGACACTCGTGAGAAAATTACCGATGCTATCGACGACTTCTGCAAGAAGCATAACATCAACCTCTCCAAGAAGGAAATCGGCGACCTGGCCGATGATATCAAGGAAGCAGCAGCTGATATCGCTGAATGATGTTTTCGAACGATCAGAACATAGAGACCATCGGTCAGCTCGTCGAGCTGATTCGTCATTACATCGGGTTGCAGAACGAATATCTGCGACTCGATGTCATCGAGAAGGTGGTGAGGCTTATCACGGCGCTGGTTATGGCGGCCGTGGTATTCCTTATCATCCTTATTATATTTATATATCTATCGTTTGCAGCAGCCTATGCCATGGCTCCCTCTCTGGGTCATCCTGCGGCTTTCTGCATCGTGGCGGGATTCTATATCGTGGCGTTCCTGCTCTTCATGGCTTTCAGGAAGTCGTGGGTAGAGAAGCCGCTGGTGAGATTCCTGGCCAGTCTTCTGATGGAGAAATGATATCATTGCTATGACCGACAACAATCTGACAAACGGCCCTTCATACACTACGCTTCGCTCTATCGGCGACCGCAAAGCACAACTGCTGAAAGAAATCCGAAAGGATAGCGACCAGATTAACAAGCTTCGCCAGCAACTCTTTTCGAAGCCTAAGATGCCGGCGAAGAGAAGTGGATTCATGCCCAGCAAACTGATGGGCACCGGAGCATCAGTGCTCGACGGCCTGTTGCTTGCATGGAAACTCTACCGCAAATTCAAGCGCAAGTAGTTTCCAACATTTTCCGAACTATAAAATTTCAGATTTCCACCACCTGTCCGTCGTAAGCCAACTGGATTTGCGGCGGTAATTTTTTGTTCACCTCGGCATGCCTGCCAATGTCGTGACAGGAATGAATGAGCCATGTCTGACGCGCCCCTACCCTACGGGCAAATGCAATGGCATCGTCGACGCTCTGATGTGAATGATGAACCGGCTGATAGCGAAGGGCATTGACCACGAGCACCTCCACACCGTCAAGATACGGCATTTCCTCTTCCCCGATGGTCTTCATGTCGGTGATATAGGCCAGTTTCCCAATGCGGAAACCAAGAATGGGAAGTTTGTCGTGCATCACGCAGATGGGCATCACCTCGAGTTCGTTTACCTGCAAAGGCTCATGGGGCTTCAAGGTATGCAAAAGAATGGCGGGTGCACCAGGATAGCGATGCTCGGCAAAGCAATAAGGTACGGTCTGCATCAATGCCCGGCATGTAACCTCGTTGGCATAGACATTCACCTCGCCGAACTGGCAAAAAGGGCGGAGGTCGTCAATTCCTCCCACATGATCGTAGTGGATATGCGTGAGCAGCACGGCATCGATTTTCAGGAAAGGCTGAGTGAGCATCTGCTGACGGAAATCGGGACCGGTGTCGATAAGGATTCGGGTATGCTCCGTCTCAATCAGAGCCGAGCAACGCAACCGCTTGTCGTGAGGGTCGGTGCTGGTACAGGTATGGCACGTACAACCAATGGCAGGCACGCCAACCGATGTTCCCGTTCCAAGAAATGTCAGTTTCATATTCGTCAGACAATATTCACTTCGGGCTGAATCTCGATGCCGAAGCGGTTAAGCACATCCATCCGGATCTGCTCGCATAAATGCACAATCTCGTCGCCCGTGGCCCCACCTTTATTAACAAGCACCAAAGCCTGACGATCGTGCACACCGGCACGTCCGAGTGTCTTTCCTTTCCAGCCGCACTGGTCAATCATCCAGCCGGCAGGAATCTTCTCGTGACTCTCGTCTATCGTGTAATGGGGCATTCCGGGATAATCGGCTGCCAGCCGTTCATATTTCCTACGGCTCACAACGGGATTCATAAAGAAACTCCCCGCATTGCCTTCGAAACGCGGATCGGGCAACTTGGCATTGCGGATGTCGATGATGGCCTGGCGCAACTGCTGGGCGGTCAGCTGTTCTGCTTCCGCACCCTGCCCGACTCCCATCTCGGCCAGTTTTTCCCTGATGTTGCCATAGTCGAGCTTGGGCTGGAACCGGAGCGAAAGCCGATAGGTGACGTGTGTAATAAAGAAATGGTCGCGCCAGTCTTGCTTGAAACGGCTCTGGCGATAACTATAGCGGCATTCCTCGTTGGTGAACAGATGCAGGTTGCCCGTGGCTATCTCAACCGCTTCCACCTGCACAATAAGGTCTTTGGCCTCCACCCCGTAGGCACCGATGTTCTGAACGGCCGACGCACCTACGTCACCAGGTATCAGGCTCAGGTTCTCGGCACCATACCACCCGCGGCTCACCGCAAGGTCAACGATATTGTCCCAAGTCTCACCGCTACCGCATCTCAGCAGCACATGACCGTCGTCGGTCTCGCGTGCTTCGGTTCCCATGATAGCCGAATGAATCACCGTACCGGGAAAATCTTTGGTGAGCAGCAAGTTGCTGCCGCCGCCCAAAAGCAGCAGGGGGGCATCCTCTCCACGGAGCGCAGGCAGCACTTCGATGGCCTCGTCGACCGACGAGAGTTCCAAAAACCGACGGCACTTTGCGTCAATGCCGAACGTGTTGTGCGCCTTTAAGCTATAGTTTTTTTCGTCTTTCAAATCTTACAAATAAAAAGCTATTCCACTAACTTGACAAGTTTCCACTCATCGTCTTTCTTCTGGAAAGTCATCTCCAGTTCCTGTCCGTTTGCGATACCGCGCAAAAGAAACACCTTCTGAGAACTTTCCGTATATTTCTGTCCGTAGATAATGTTGTAGATCAGTCCGTTAGGCAAATCCGTCGGTCCCACCACGTCCCATTGTTCAGGCAACAAGTCACCTTTCAGCGTATTGAAATCATCGTCAGGGTCAGGGCCCACGAACGAAATAGGATTACTCAGGCTCTTCATCTGAAAGGCCGAATCGGTGGCAAACTCCTGATAGAACTTCAGGAACGAGGCGTTCATATTGTTCACCATGGCCGTGTTGTCAACCGATGTCAGCATCCACTCCCCGTTCAACCGGTCAAAATTATACTTCTTCACCTGCTGGCGGTCAAGAAAAATCTTTTCTACCACGACATGACTGATGCTGGTGTCTTTCGAGAGCTCCAGCTGCTTGCGGTTGTCGAGAATCAGCGTATAGAACCCCTGCGGCATGAAGAAACGCTCCATCTTCCACTGGTTCTTGGCCAGCGTTCGCTTCTTGTTGCCGTCAATCACGGTAAGGGGGAATTTGATGCGCTTCATCTGCATCTTCCGGTTGCCTGCAAAATTGAAGATGAAGTCATCGAACAGCTCGTCGGCCGATTTTGGCACAGGCGTGGCATCCATCAGTATGTCGAACGAATCCGTCTCAGTACTGTCGGGAATACTGTCTGTGGCCGTCGTATCTTCTGCTGCTGCTTTTTTCTTGTCGGTGCAGCCTGTTGTCCAAAACATCATCGACACACAGGCCAGCAACACAATCATGGCACTTTTTCTCATCAGTGAAAATAGCTTTCTATCATAACATCGGTGCAAATTTACGAAATAATTATCAATATGAACACAGATTTCGCGAAAAAAAATGAAAGTATTTTCGGATTTGTTGCTCACTTGGATAAAATATGGTTCGCAAAGGACACAGGAACCTTGCCAAATCGGAAAAATTGGGCGCTTCTCGCGCTCATGAAAGCAAAATAATCTGCAATCTCTTCGCTAAGTCGAAATTTTGTAGTAATTTTGCAACCAAAATTTATTAAGCATCATGTTATTAGAGAAAATAGAAGCACTTCTGAAAGAAGTAAACGGACTGACCGCCTCGAATGCAGAGGAAATTGAACAGCTCAGACTGAAGTACCTCAGCAAGAAAGGTGAAATCAACGCCCTGATGGCCGACTTCCGCAATGTGGCTGCCGACCAGAAGAAGGCCGTGGGTATTAAAATCAACGAGCTGAAACAGGCTGCCTTCGACAAGATTAACACGCTTCGCGAACAAACGGCTACGGCAGAAACCCAGAACGACGACATCGACCTGACGCGCACGGCCTACCCCATCCAGATGGGCACACGCCATCCGCTGACCATCGTCAGGAACGAGATCATCGACATATTCTCGCGCATGGGATTCGTGCTGGCCGACGGACCTGAGGTGGAAGACGACCTGCATGTGTTCACCAAGATGAACTTTGCCGCCGACCATCCCGCCCGCGACATGCAAGACACGTTCTTCGTGGAACAGTCGGAACTGAACGATGTGACGAAGAACATCCTGCTCCGCTCGCATACGTCAAGCGTACAAGCCAGAGTGATGGAGAACATGCACACCGAGGACGGCAAGCTGACGGCCCCCATTCGCGTGATTTGCCCAGGCCGCGTGTATCGCAACGAGGCCATCACCGCCCGTGCCCATTGTTTCTTCCACCAGATTGAAGGCCTGTATATAGATAAGAACGTGAGTTTCACCGACCTGAAGCAGGTGCTGCTCACATTTGCCCGCGAGCTGTTCGGCCCCGACACCAAGATTCGTCTGCGCCCCAGCTATTTCCCATTCACCGAGCCAAGTGCCGAGATGGACATCTCGTGCCACATCTGCGGCGGTGTGGGCTGCGGTTTCTGCAAGCACACGGGCTGGGTTGAGATTCTCGGTTGCGGAATGGTCGACCCCAACGTGCTCGAACTCTGCGGCATCGACAGCAAGGAATATTCGGGCTATGCCTTCGGATTGGGCGTGGAGCGTATCACCAACCTGAAGTATCAGGTTTCCGACCTGCGCATGTTCTCCGAGAACGACATCCGTTTCCTCCGCGAATTCGAAGCAGCCAACTAAGGCATCTCATCGTCCCAGGGGGCGAACTCCAGTTCGAGTTCAATCCAATGCCGGTGAACATCGTTGCGTGGCGGATTGGAGACCGACAATCCCAGCAGCCTCACCGAGTGACCTTCCAGAGACACATCCTTCAACAGCCTCTTCGCCAAGGGCAGCAATTCTGCCTTACTGCGAAGGGGCTGTGTCGTTGTTATGCTATGGGTGTGCTGCTCAAAATTCTCGTACTTCACTTTCAGGGTTAGTGTGACGCCGTCGAACTCCGATTTCTCCAGCCGGCGCTCCAGTTCCAGCACCAGATGATACAGCTCGATGGTCATGGCGGTTTTCGTGTTCAGGTCTTTTTCGAAAGTCTGCTCACACCCCACCGACTTGCGCTCGTAATCCACCTGTACAGGCCGTTCGTCAATCCCGCGGGCGAATGCATAAAACACAGCTCCCATCTTGCCAAACACCTGCGTCAGCCGTTCTGCTGAAACCTTACGCAAATCAGCCCCTGTGAAGATACCCATCTGGTGCATCGTCTCAGCCGTCTTTGGCCCTATGCCCCACAGCTTCTCTATGCGCAGGTCATCGATGAAATCCTGGGCCCGAGCGGGATGAATCACGGTCAGTCCGTCGGGCTTGCGCCAGTCGGAAGCTATCTTTGCCAACAATTTATTATAGGAAACACCCGCCGAGGCCGTCAGGCTAAGCTGCTGTCTGATTTTCTCTTTTATCTCGCGCGCAATGTCAACAGCCATCTCCATGCCTTTCTTGTTCTCCGTGACGTCAAGGAAGGCCTCGTCGAGCGAAATGGGCTCCACCAAATCGGTGTATTCATGGAAGATGGCGTGCATCTGCCTCGACACCTCTTTATATTTATTATAGTCGCCGCGAACAACAATCAGGTCGCGACAAAGCCGCCGCGCCCTGCTCATGGCCATTGCCGAATGCACACCAAACCGGCGGGCCTCGTAGGAAGCCGTTGCCACCACGCCACGCTCCGAATCGCCTCCCACGGCTATCGGCTTGCCTCTGAGTTCGGGATGGTCTCTTTGCTCAACGCTGGCAAAGAAACTGTCCATATCAATGTGGATAATCTTTCGCACCGGCATCTGGGAAGGCATCAGAAATGGCCGCCGTAAGTGGTCACCGTGATGTTATGCCCCTCGGCATGACGCTCCAGCAGTTCCCTGATGAACTGGGCATTGGCCTCCACGGTCTCGCTGTTGCCGTCGTAGCCGTTGATGAGCGTCAGCAGATGCGTGGTGCCCAGCTCTATCTTGGTGCGCTCATGGTCGCTGGTGGGCGTGCCCACGCCACCCTCAGCATCGCGATATACGGGCATTCCCTCGATGTTGAGAATGCCGCGCCCGATGCCCTCGTAGGGTTCGTCTTTCCGCCCGATGCCCAACGTCAGCGTATCGCCCACAAACTTGTCGGCATCGAATCCGCCTATGCTATAGCCGAACTTCATGCTCGCCAGGTTTATCATATCCACCAGCGTATCAATCTGATACAGTTCTTTCCCCTGAACCACCCTGCGAATTAAGGCTTCCGACGACGGGCGGTAGCGCGAGGGGTCTTTCCCGCAGGCCCTATACACACGCCGCGTAGCTTCAACGCCGGGCAATTCCTTGATGCTCACCGTGGTGAAACGCTGCTTGTAGTCATCGCAGAGTGCCCTGATTTCAGCCCACAAGCCTTCGCTATACTTGGTGTTCACCACCTGAGCCTCGATGGCAGCACCCACGAAACCGGGGCAAACCGAGGCTATCTCTTCCGATACATTTATCTTAATCATACTCGGGTAGGCTGTGTTTAGTCGGTAGTAAGCTTGCGATACTTCACGCGCTTGGGCTCTTCGCGCCCCAGCCGCTTCAGCTTGTTCTGCTCATATTCAGAATAAGAACCTTCGAAGAAGAACACATTCGAATCGCCCTCGAAGGCCAGGATATGGGTGCAGATGCGGTCGAGGAACCAACGGTCGTGACTGATTACGACGGCACATCCCGCAAAGTCGTCGAGTCCTTCTTCAAGCGCACGCAGCGTGTTCACGTCGATATCGTTGGTGGGCTCGTCCAGCAGCAGCACGTTGCCCTCTTCTTTCAGCGCCAGGGCCAGCTGCAGACGGTTGCGCTCACCGCCCGAGAGCACCCCGCAGAGCTTCTGCTGGTCAACACCCGAGAAATTGAAGCGCGACAGATAGGCACGTGCATTCACGTCGCGTCCGCCCATGCGCAGCAACTCGTTGCCCCCTGAAATCACATCGTAGACACTCTTCTGGGGGTCAATGCTGGTGTGCTGCTGGTCAACATAGGCCAGCTTCACGGTCTCACCCACCTCAAAGATGCCGCCATCGGGTTTCTCCAGTCCCATAATCAGGCGGAAGAGCGTGGTCTTTCCTGCACCGTTAGGTCCTATCACACCCACAATGCCGTTAGGCGGAAGCATGAAGTTCAGGTCGTCGAAGAGCAGCTTGTCGCCAAATGCCTTCTTCACGTGCTGAGCCTCAATCACCTTGTTGCCAAGTCGCGGTCCGTTGGGGATGAAGATTTCCAGCTTCTCCTCCTTCTCCTTCACCGTCTCGTTGATCAGTTTGTCATAGCTGTTCAGACGGGCCTTACCCTTGGCCTGGCGGGCCTTCGGCGCCATACGCACCCATTCCAGCTCGCGCTGCAACGTTTTCCGCCGCTTGCTCTCAGCCTTCTCCTCCTGAGCCAGCCGCATGGCCTTCTGCTCCAGCCAGCTGCTGTAGTTGCCTTTCCATGGAATGCCCTCGCCACGATCCAGCTCCAGAATCCATCCGGCCACATGGTCCAGGAAATAGCGGTCGTGAGTGACAGCTATCACCGTACCCTCGTATTGCTGAAGATGCTGCTCCAGCCAGTCAATCGACTCGGCATCCAGATGGTTGGTGGGCTCATCCAGCAACAGCACGTCGGGCTTCTGCAACAGCAGCCGGCAGAGTGCCACACGGCGGCGCTCACCACCCGAGAGATTCGCCGTGAGCATGTCTTCGGGCGGACAGCGCAGGGCATCCATCGCACGCTCCAGCTTGCTGTCCAGGTTCCACGCATCCGTGGCGTCAATCGTATTCTGCAGTTCAGCCTGCCGGGCGAACAACTTGTCCATCTTGTCCTGGTCCTCATAATATTCCGGCAGACCGAATTTCTGGTTGATTTCCTCATATTCAGCAAGCGCGTCCACAACATGCTGAACGCCCTCCTGCACAATCTCCTTCACCGTCTTCGTGGGGTCCAGATAGGGGTCCTGCTCCAAGTAGCCCACCGAATAACCCGGCGAGAACACCACCTCGCCCTGCGTGGGAGTCTCTATCCCGGCAATAATCTTCATCAGCGTCGACTTTCCCGCGCCGTTCAGACCGATAATACCGATTTTCGCGCCATAGAAGAACGAGAGGTAGATATTCTTCAGCACTTGCTTCTGGTTCTGCTGGATGATTTTACTCACCCCCACCATCGAGAAAATAATTTTCTTGTCGTCTGTTGTTGCCATAAGTATGGGTCGTTTTTTTTTTAGAATTTTCTGAACACTAGCCACGGAATTTCTCCAACCGACTTCTTTCGCGGTGAATCATCAGAAATACCTATATCGTGTCTGACACCGTCTTTACTCCGGTAGAACACCTTTTCATTTCCGCCTGTTATATAGATGGCGTCTACAAACCCCTTTTCACAAAGGGCTTCAGCGAAATCATACAGGGTTTCCTTGTGGCGGGTGGCGATGAAATATAGCTGGTCGTCTATGCGGCCTATAGCACGACGCTCAACTTTACCACGCAAATAGAAACGTGGAGGAATGACACCATCGCTTACAAGGATAAACTGGCGGAAAAACGATCCACCACGTTCCTGCACATAGTCCTTTACTTTTTCACTCCGGCTGATGCCTATCACCATGTTACCGTCAGCCATGGCCATATATCCAAGACGTGTTCGAAAGCTTGGCTTTTCCACTCCCTTTGCAACCAAAGAACCTAAGCTCTTGCCGTCGGCTGTATAATCGGCAGAACGGCAATACATATAGACGGAAGTGTCGGCCATGTCAGGCTCAACGAACTCGATAGAGGCCTTCACTCCGTGAATGGCATAGAAGTCCATCGCCACCCCAAGAATGCTGTCGCCGGTCATCACGACCTCCGGAGTTTCATGCTTTACTGGCTGCTTCAATTTCTCAATATTCTGATTTGGGGTCACAGAGACAGGGACACCTATGTTGTAATAATAGTTCCATAAATGATAGCCCCAAAGTATAGCTGCCATCATGCAGCCAATAGCCAGCAACGCAAGGAATCGCTTCAGCCACTTCTTCATTCTGGAAGGGGCGGAGGCATTCGCCACAACCCCATTGGACTGTGGCTGCTCATCCCGTTCAATGATGATGACGGGCACTTCCGGCTTCTGCTTATTTAGTTCATCCATTGTCTACCCCTTTCTCGTTTTCAAGTAATTCCTTCAACTGCTTCAATCCTTCACGTGCGAGAGTTATTTTCTGAGAGTTTTCTGCTTTTGACTGGCCATAAAAAACGATGGGATCCTTTACATCACCTCCAGACAATATGAGTTGCTGTTCTGGCAAGTTTATAACATAGATATACCTCTTGTTAACAATAAGGCTCCTTCCCACTCGGATGAACATATTGTTCTGCAACTGCTGGAACACTTCGTCGAAAAAATGAAGCTGAAATGCCATCTTCCGGCTCTTGCCATTCGTGAGCATCAGGTCAGAATAATTACCGTCGGCACGAACGTAGACAATCTCGTCCGTGGCGACTCGCACCAGTTCGGTGCTGGTAGATATTCTAAGCCATTCCATGCATTAACAGTTTATAATAGTGCAAATATAATCAATTTATTCTGAAAGACTCACGCGCGTTTATCATTTTTAACTAACTATTAATAGAAATTCCACAACAACAAGGGCTTCTTTTCATTGGTAATCAGCGTGTATAAATAGTTCATGCCTCTTGAAGAGACGGTGACGCACCCGAGACAACTTCTCCTGTTCAGAGGGATGTAACGCTTCCAGCAATGACCGTCAACCCAACTTGATCCATGAATCATCAGAGCACGCCCGTAGGCAGTCTGGTTATCAATATCAAGCCCCTTTATGCGAAAGCCTCTCTTGTTGACATTCCCATGTTCCTTTGTCACCATAAATCTGCCCAAAGAAGAACATCCACTACCTGGCTTATTGCTGAACTTCGGACGCTTATCCGTGCTTCCTTTGCCTGGTCCGTGCATCACATAAGTACTGGCAACAATCTTCTTCTGCTGAAAGTCCCAGACGAATAGCCGTGATGTTCCCGAGGGAATGCTGTAGTCCACGAAAAGCGCATAGTGTTCGTTCATGTTGTGCCGGCGAGCAAAAGCCATGGCCTTTTCAGCCCGCTCCTCAATGGTCTTATAGTCCCTGCGGTCGGGCAATTCCGGAAGACCATAATACTTCCATGCCCAATACAATCCGAAGAGAGCACCCACCATCACTACTGTAAGCACTCCCCATGCCCAACACCATTTTCTAATGCCTTTTTTCATTGTCAGTCGTTTGAGGCTGCTGTGAGCACCGCAATAGTGACACACAGCAGCACGATTTCCACATAAACCATTCTTTAGAGATATTGATTGACCAGTTGCCTAATGAATCTCGTGGTCTCACCGAGGGAGGCTTTCCTATAGAGTTTTCCTCCAACCTTGTCAACCACCTCGAAGTTTGTCGACTTAATCTTTGCGGCATCGCTCACTTTGTAGTCATTGACATTGCATGGCGAGTAGACCTCACAGTTCATTCCTTGTTTCTTGTAGTAGATCACCAATGTCCTACCATCACTGAACTGGGTTGTCTGCTTGACAATCAAGTTCGTTGGAATATTCTTTTTCAAATCATTCCTGCTGTTTTTCGCATCAGCGGGCGTTGATGCAATCACGCTCATGAGCGCAATCATCAAAGTAACGATTAACTGTTTCATAGATCAATTCTTCTGATTGACGATGCAAAGATATGAATCGTTCCACACATGAAAAAGAAAATCCTGCCGTGTTGTATGAACAGGCAGGATTGTTGTATGAATCGCGCTTTTCTATCTTTCCATTTCCTTCTCTCTTTGCTTTGCCATTTCAATGTTTATCGTCTCATGCACCCTGAAGAATTCATTGAGTTCCATGCGAAGGTAATCATCTATTGCTGGTATTTCCTGCGTGAATAGAATGTCCGTCTTGCTATGAACGTCAACCGTTCCTCCTGCCTCGTCAATCGTATATACCGCGGTCACGCAATTGTTGAGATTCGATTCATTGATGGCCTTTTTCAGTCTTGAGAGATCCTCTACATTATACAGTTCCACATGCCCCCAGTAAGTGTCGTAGATATGGATGAAAGGATTGTTGTTATTGGCTCTCACAATGAAATGTTCGCCTTGATAGCCAAAAGAAATATCATCACCCTCACCAAATTCATACTGACAACCAATCCGGGTCAGCGTTTCCAGAAATAAATCCCGTGTTCCTTTCTTTTCTTCCATACTATTGTTTTCCATATTATATTTATTTCCCACATACTCATCATTAGCCCGTTCAAGAGCCTTTTCACTAATCAGAGCCCGCTCCCGCAAGTCCATATACAGGTTAACAAAATAAACAAGCACCGAAATTAAAACTAAAGTAACCAGTACTGCCATTTGTATATTTGTTTAAAGCAATAATAGGTAATATCCAACAAACACATTCAATCCAAGAAGGATGAGATAGAACAGAACGAACAGAAGCAGGTTCACCATCTCATAGGTGGTATGCCATTTTGCTGCTATCCTCTCCAAATCGTCAACACACAGGTCAAAGGCCGCATCATAGGGCAGACGATAGTGCTGAAGCATCTTGATGAAAGCATACACGTAAGCAAAGCCGTAAAGTGCGAAAACGATGGTTAGTGCCAGCCACCCCACCGAAAACGACTCCCACAACTTGAAAGCGGACACACCAAAAGGTATCAGTCCCGACAATGCCAGCAAGCCCCCCTGCACCCATAGGTTGAACACCACAGAGATTTGCTTGTAGGTAAGTCCGAAGAGTTTACCTAACAAGATAAGGAACAACACACACAATCCAAATGGCAGCAATGCCAAATCTATCCAACGGAATTTTCTTTTCATTTAATTGATTTTATGGAAATATGGTCTTAGCAACATTGTCTAAAATCAGGAGGGGTAAGCAACCCCACCTGATTATATTATACATCACTCCGTCAGACTAAGCATTCTCGTCATTGGGATCATCATCTACAAAGTAGTCTTCAGACTTCGCCTCATAGAAATTCTTCCCAGCAGACAACTTGCTGTAAAAGGCCTTACGTGAGAATTGCTCTTTCCGGAACATCTCCTTTGTGCCTTCAGCGTCTGACATGTAGTTCATGCTGTGATTAATGCCCATGCTCTTGGCTACTTCCAGCGCATCCTGGTTGGCGCCGATATAGGTGAAGAGCCAATTCTTTTTCTTCAAGTCCTCGACAAGTTGAAAGACTCGCTGATGACTCCACTCCACCGAGGCATTCTCATATCCATCGGTAATGATGGTTACCAGCACGTTGTCATCATTGTCAATGTATCGTTGCAAGTTGGTAATGGCATTACCCATTGCATCATAGAGTGGTGTGTTGTCCGTAGTCAGATAATCCTTCTCTGTAAAATCGGGTACCTTTGTGATGGGCATGCGGTCATAGACGGTGTTTATGCGTTTTCCATTGAACACCACTAAACTGAGCAGATGTTCCTGATTAGCATTCTCATCCTGAGCCGAACGAATGGTCTGAATGGTTTCAACTACACCGGCAACGGCTTCATTTCTGATACTGTACATGGAGCCGGAGGCATCCAATACGATAAGGTTAAAAATTTTCTGTTTCATGCGTTTAATTACAAATAGGTTATTTTGTTTTAATCAAGCTGTTTTCTTTATATAAATGTAAGCAGGGTAGTTTCCAAGAACGAAGAGTGTCACCGGGCAAATCCAAATGTTCTTGGCGAATCCGTCGATGCCCTTCACCTCGTAGTGGGCACCACCAGTCAACGAATGGTCCAAGCACCGCAATTCTGCATAGCCATCGTGTGTCTCTCGTTTTTTGGCAGGAATCACGTTTAAGCGTGTCTCCCGATCGTCGTCCGAGAGGAAAGCACAGAGGTCGTCAGCACCAGCCACCATCATCAGGTTATGATGGTCAAACGGCCAGCCTGGGAAATCGACATACCAGCAGCCATCTTCCTCATGGTTGAATTTCAGCTGATACTCGCTCTTCTTACCAAACACGCTCCTCTGAATCAAAGAGGCGCCATTCAACAGATCTTTCATTGAATAATCCATAAGTTTAAATTTTAAAATGGTTCGACATAAAGTTTTACGGTGCAAAATTACGCCATTTCAAGGTAAGATGAAAATCCCTGCAAGGCTTGCAGACTTTTTTGCTTAACCGGAACAGGGACTCTTCCTTTCATCTGGTCATTTTTATGTTATGACCTGATAAACACATAAGAATGATTCGAAAGATCGCAATGTAGACTAATCTGGCATATCCCAAGTAACTAAATCCCTCGATAAGAGAATTTTCTTTGCCTCTCCTCTTTCGCCTGTTATATAGTAGTTTCGTGCAATACTGTCGTCAAACTCACGTAAGAACGCCTGCTTAATACGCGAACATTTCTCGTTGATTGAGTTGCGTGTTGGATCAGTCACATCGTCAACGCTCCTTTTTATCTCTTCACGATTGTCGCGTCCGGAAATCATCCCGTAGAGATGGAGAAGTTCGTCACGATAATCCGGCAAATACGAGAACATGACACCTTCAGGATGGCGCAGGTAAAGCATGTAAATAGCTTTTGACAATGTAGGCATCTTAATCTCCATATTGTTATAATCAGGTAAGAATATGCGTCCGTATTGAATATGCATTCGGCTCAGTTTCTGAGTGGGTTTGAAAAGTCGTTGAAGTGCTGTTTCGCCCACTCCGCTCTTCCGGAGACGTTCTACCAACATCTGTACCTCACTCATCATCATATCAACATCATCCTCTACTAATTCATAGTTCAGGGGTTTGTTGTAAGATGTTGTTGCCCCAACAAACGATGTGTCAAAAACGGCTTCGTAGACCCCATGCAAATTCACATACTGTCGGATCAGCGGTATAGGAGAAGAGTTGAATCGTTCTGGTATTCGCGTATATGAAAATGTATAGGAATCCACCGTGTCGAACTCCTCCCCCTTATATTGAATGAGTCCCGGCGAATGCCGCCATGGGTCATAATCAGCCACGATATACTCCAACAGATCACGATCTTCATAAACGTTGAGATTAGGAATGCATTCATTGGGACTCGCCTGAGGATTGAAATAGTGATAGATCTTTTTCAGATCCATGTCATGCGCTATTTTCGGCAGGAAGCAGAACTCCAAGCCTCCACGTCGGAATTCGTCAACTATGCGTTCATAATACTTATCGATAACCCCATAATAGAGTTTCCGCCCTATACCAGTCACGTCAAAATAGATTACCACATTCGACTTGGGCTTAAAGGGAAGACGGTCCTTATAGAAACTGATGTATTGCATAGATGTATTAAGTCTTATTACAAACGACACTTATTCTTGATATGCCAGCTAAAACTCCAGCCGGAAACCTTTTTCCTTCATTTCGTTATAGCTCTCGGGATTGAATTTATAGAGGAATGCTACTTTCTTGTTGGGCAATGGTAGCGTCTCGTCGAGCTGGGTCAGAATGCCCAATTTCAGCATCTTGTTGCTGAAGTTGCGGCGATCGAACTTCACACTGAGAATGGCCTCGTAGAGGTGCTGGAGCTGGGTCATCGTAAACTTCTCTGGCAACAACTCAAAGCCGATGGGCTCGAAGTGAATCTGACGGCGCAACTCATGGGTGGCCTCTCGGAGAATCTTGTCGTGGTCGAAAGCCAGCGACGGCACCTTGTCAAGCGGGAACCATTCCGCCTTGGCCGCATCATCGCCTCCCTTCACCTCGCTGATGCGTACCAAGGCATAATAAGCAATGGTAATGACGCGCTCGCGAGGGTCACGATCCACACCAGAGAATGTATGGAACTGCTTGATATATGCATCCTTCAATCCTGTTTCTTCGTATAACTCGCGCTTGGCACCCTGAAGGGCCGTTTCATCCATTCTCATGAATCCTCCTGGAAATGCCCAACGTCCTTTGAACGGTTCGACGCCACGTTCTATCAAGAGGACTTTCAGTCGTGTTCCATCGAATCCGAAAATCACGCAATCTGTTGTAACGCTCGGATGCGGATACTCATAATGATACTTTAATTCTTTCATTGTTTAATAGGGTTTTATCAAATTATTATATTAATTCACTCTATCGTTATGCAGCAGCGGGCAGATCTTTAAAATCCGCCCTGTCTTGCATCTCCTTTATTCTCATCAACACCTTTTTCTTCTTACTCTTAACACTATTACCATTCTTATATCCAATCCTCTTTGCAATTTCTTCCATCTTACATCCATCCACATAATAACTCTCCAAAATCATCCTATCTACTTCCTTCAACATACTCCAAACTCTTTCCAACTTCTCATATCTCTCATCCTCATTTTCTCTTTCATCCATCACGTCAAACATCTCCCCTATTCCACATTCATCATCATCACTCACTCCAAATCCCCTTTCCATAATCCTATCCAAACTCTCACTATCCTCATTCACCTTTCTCAAATAATGCATCCCAATATTTCTACAAATCCTCATCAAATAACCCACAATACTCTTCTCCATCAACTCAAACTCCCTATCCATCATCTTCTCCCACAACACCAGACATCCATCATTATAAACCTCCTCCAAATCTTCGAAACTCAAAACCTTAAACCTACCCTTCAACCACATCAACACATTCTCCCTTTCATTTTCCACCACCTTATTAAATATAAGATTACTCACACTCTGAAGCTTTCTCCTCTCTTCCTCAAGAGTCAACTTCTCAACTTTTTCTTCAAAACCACTCACCTTAATTCTTACTACCATACCCTAAATTTTATTTATTGCGTAATTTTAACGCTGCAAAGATAATACCAATAATTGAAACTTTCAAAATTTTCTGCGTATTTTTTACGCAACTGATTACTTTTTCCATTTTATTGGCAATACTATATGCCTGATGTTGGGTAGTTAATTTAAATTTTGGTGTTTTTATGATGAAAATTAATGTTTATTCAGAGAAAAGTGGTAACTTTGCTTCAGATTCAGAAAAGAAACCTATGATTATCATCGAGTCAAAGAAAAAACCGCTCCTGCCCGGTAAGAAAGACAAGAATGGCAAGCCGATTCTGTCGTTGAAAGAGAAGTATCCTGATGCCATGATCATCGACGTGACGAGCAAAGCCCAGGATGAGTTCGTCAAGTTCAGTCCCTTCTACCCCATCGGGGGTATACCCGTTCCGTTTAGCGATGGCGAAGTTGCTCTTTCCGTTGAAGGCATCTGGCAGGGTCTGAAGGTTTTTGAGGGATACGACATCGACACCTCTCTCTTCTCGAAGCACGACATGAAGAACATGAAGCGCACCACCAGAAAATATGGTCACTGTCTCGGACACCGCAAGGGCGTTCATGGTGAGGAGTTGCTGGGCTATCTTACCTCTCGCAAGCTGATCTACCTGCCCTGCTACAAGTGGGTGTTGGAGAACAAACTGCAGAAGCTGGTAACAGCCATCCGCATCATTTCGAAGAACAAACCCGTGGTGCTGCTCGACTACAACACCAATCCTGATCCCTACAACCCCAAGAGTCCTCTCTCGCACGCTTCGCTCATCAAAGCCTACATCGAAGGTAACTATCCTGAATAGGCACAAAACTAACACTTTCATAGGGCACAGAAGGTTAATGGGATGCTCCGCTCATTGGGGGCATCCCATTTTTCGTTCTTGTTTCCCTGATCGAAAGATTTGCCTAAACTCCTTATTCAACTTCCGTAAGTAGAATTAAGCAAGTCATCAGGCGAGACAAATTTCGACTTCGGGCTTATTTTCCGCTTCTTGATGATTTTCGACAATCCGAAAGTCCTGTACTGAGAGAGTGGCTTGGGTTTGCAGAGCTCTATCCCAAACTGCTTTTTGAAAATCACCCAAACCAATTCCGAACAGTAATACCTGTTGTTCGTCAGACTGAATTCAGAGTCGTAGGGAATCCCCAGATACTGTTTATACTTGATTTTAACGGGCTTGTCGAAAAACCTTCTCGTTGTATTCATTTTTAACCTGCCCTTACGCAGAAATGCATAGAGCGGTGTAAGTTTCACCACATTAGAAGCTTCAAGAACATATGGTTCCTTATTCTTATAGACCACGATGCCACAATGGCTCCAGAGAGACCTGGTGGCATATTGAATCAGGGGGCTCTGCTCCGACGTTGAGATTATGAACACGATGTCGCCCTCTTTGTATTCAGCAGGTGTTCCTGCCGAAACTGTCAGCCCCATCAACACAAAAACTAGTAATAAAAATACCTTTTTCATCTCTTTTCTTTTTGATAATTGAATTTTCACGTCGCAAATTTACGAACTCCGCCCGACTCAGAGAAATAAATACCGTTGCCCTGTATGAAACGGCGGGATTATTGTACGAACATGCAAACCCATGCCTGCTTAGCGTGCTTCCGTCCAATGGAACCCGTGCTTCCGTCCATCAGAAACATCGCTTCCGTCCATTAGAACAGTTGCTTGCATCCAATAGAAGAAAACCACGAAAAAAACTTTCCTTTCCCGCCCATCCTGTCGGCATCTATCTTACAAATATCCGAAAGGTACCTTAATGTGGCAAAGTAACAAAATGACAAAGAAAGGGGAACCTCGCCCCTTGCAAACGTTAACGTGCATTTTTTGCTTGAAAAGAGTACAACGTGCTGGAAATCGTATTAACTTTGCACCCGAAAGACAAACTAATAATTTAAAAACAAAAGAACATGGCAAAGACATTCATCATCGGAGACCGCGAGAAGAACGAGTGGATTTCCGTTTTCGACAACAACAAGAAGCAACTGGAGTTCAAGAACCAGATTGGCGAGGCTAAGACCTACGACCAGCGCCGCTCGGCAGAGGTTGACCTGAAACTGCTGCAGGAGACTGGCTTCTTCGGCGACCTCCGCGTGTATCTCTTCGAAGAGGGCAAGGCATTCGTTGCCGGTGAGCGCGACGGTTTCCTGCCCTGATGCCAAGACCACACATATCTACTACGACCAGATAAAGAGGGTGAGGACAGCGTTCCCCACTCTCTTTTTTTTACACAAAAAGGCGCGTATGTGCAATACAACGTCCTCAAAATCAACTTTTTTGTTAAAATTATCAAACAAAAGAAACAACGTATCGGGAAAAAGTATAATTTTACGGCGATTTATAGAGAATTACTTTTTTACTAATTTTTTAATAACTTTATCACTATGAAGAAATTATTTTTTATGGCTTTAGCCGTTGTGGCTATCTCTTTCGCAAGTTGCGGTAACAAGGCTCAGCAGAAGGTTGAGGAAGCAGTTGACTCTACCGAGGCTGTTGTTGAAGACGTGAATGCTGCTGCCGACGAGGCTATCTCTGCCCTCACCGAGCAGATTGAGAAGAAGGATGCAGGCGCTCTGCAGACTACGCTCGAGTCTATCAAGGCTAAGATTGCCAGTTTCATCGCTGCCAATCCCGAACTGGCCAAGGAGTATCTGGGCAAGGTTCAGAACTTCCTGAAGGAGAATGCCGACAAGATCAAGGCCGTTATTGGTGACAATGCTGCTATCAGCTCACTCGTTGATGGCATTACAGCTCTTCCTTCTGAGAGTGTTGACGCTCTGATGGGTGCCGGTGATGCTCTGAAGGCTCTGGGTATCGACGCTACCAATGCTGCTGCCGACGCCGTTGAGGGTGCAAAGGATGCCGTTGAGGGTGCTGCCGATGCTGCTGCCGACGCTGTGAAGGATGCCAAGGACGCTGCTGTTGACAAGGCTAACGAGGCTGTTGACAATGCAAAGGAGAAGGCTGGCGAGGCTATCGACAACGCTGCTGCCGACGCCAAGAAAAAGCTCGGACTCTAATCTCCCTGCTATACAAAAATTAATAAAAGCCATGCTTCCCGCATGGCTTTTTTGTTGTTCTGGGCTCAGATTGCTCGGATTAATGTAATCGTTTACACTGAATAACTGTTAATAAAATGAAAATTTTTCGATTGTTAACGGACACAGTATTTAAAAGCAAAATTTTGTAAGAAAACTTTTTGGTATTTTAAAAAAAGATAGTTACCTTTGCATCGTTATCCTGAAAACAATCTTTTTACCTTAAAAAACTAATACCTATTGGAGATGTGAAGCGATCAGCTGTGAAGCTAGTCGCTTTCTTTTTTTGCCCTTTTCCTTCGTCTTTTTGCTATTTCGTGTATAATAATTTGTGTATGTCGCGGATTATGTGTAATTTTGCCCTAAAATGTAAAACGCGTTTTTCACAGACATGAACAGATTCCGAGCAAACATAGCCAGGCATGCCGCCATCATCATTGCATGTGCAACGATTGTGGCCTGCGGCAGCCACAAGAATATAGAAAAAGGGAAAACCACACAGCCCGCCACCACTCAGAAACCAACCCCCAAACCTCAGCCAAAGATAGAGGAGAAACCCGTACGCCCACCCTTTGTACAGAAGCACTTCACTACCACTTCGGGCACGAAATGGGGCGACATCGACTACGACGACGAGCCGTGGGTGAGCAACACCTCGCGTCCCATCGAGATTACCCGCGGCTTGAAGAATCGCCACTTCGCCATCTGGCAGAGTCACGGACGCTACTACGACAGGGAGAAGGGTTTCTGGAAATGGCAGCGGCCGCAACTCTTCGGCACCACCGAAGACCTCTACACGCAGACCATCGTGGTGCCCTATCTGATACCGATGCTCGAGCTGGCAGGCGCCAATGTGTTCACGCCCCGCGAGCGTGACTGGCAGAAGCACGAGGTAATCATTGACAACGACGACCTGCAGAGGGCCGGAACCTACACCGAGAGCAGCAGCCAGCATCCCTGGCTGAAAGGCGAATGGAAGGGCTTTGCCCGTCACCAAGGCGTGTATCACGATGGCGAGAACCCCTTCGAGGCAGGTTCCTACCGTCAGATAAAGGCAACGAAGAACGAATCGGCCAACATACTCTATTGTCCCCGGATTCCCGAGGCAGGCAAGTATGCCGTCTACGTGAGCTACCAGTCGCTTCAAGAGAGCGTGCCCGATGCCCGCTACGAAGTGATTCACCAGGGCATCAGCACCACGTTCAGCGTGAACCAGCAGATGGGCGGTGGCACATGGGTGTATCTGGGAACGTTCGACTTCGACGAAGGATGCTCGTTGGAGAACTGCGTGCGACTGAGCAATCAGAGCAGGCACCAGGGACTGGTAACGGCCGATGCCGTTCGCTTCGGAGGCGGCATGGGCAACATCGAGCGGGGCGGCGTGGTGAGCGGACTGCCCAGATTTGCCGAGGGTGCCCGCTACTATGCGCAATGGGCCGGCATGCCCTACTCCATCTATGGCGGCTATCAGGGGCAGCACGATTATAACGACGACATCAACACACGCTCGAAGATGACCAACTTCCTGGGCGGCGGCTCGCCCTACATGCCCTCGCAGGAAGGACTCGGCGTGCCCTTCGAGCTCTCGCTTGCCGTGCATAGTGATGCGGGCTATGCGAAAGACTTTACCGGACTGACGGGTTCGCTGGGCGTATGCACCACCGACTTTCACGACGGACTGCTCAACAGCGGCATGTCGCGCCAGGCATCGACCATGCTGATACGCCAGCTGCTCAACTCCGTGGAGAACGACCTGAGCAAGAAATACGGCCAATGGGTGGTGCGCGCACTATGGGACAAGAACTATTCCGAAACCCGACTGCCCGAAGTGCCCTCGGCCATTCTCGAAATGCTCTCACACCAGAACTTCCCCGACATGGTGATGGGCCAAGACCCCAACTTCAAGTTCACCCTGGCCCGAAGCGTATACAAGGCGCTGCTGAAGTTCTCGGCATCCACCCACGGCAAGAGCTATACGGTGGCACCGCTTCCTCCGCAGTTCCTGAGCGTAGAAATAGGGAGCGACAACACCGCCATACTGAAATGGCGCGAGACGGTCGACGAGCAGGAGTCAACGGCACGTCCCACCTCTTATATAATATATCAGGCCATCGGCACCGGCGGCTTCAACAACGGAACGGTGGTCGACGGCACCTCAGCAAAGATAAAGCTCCAACCGGGCATCGTCTATAGTTTCAAGATTTCAGCCGTTAACCGCGGCGGCGAGAGTTTCCCCTCGGAAGTGCTCTCCACCATCTGTCAGCCTGAAGCCAAGCAGACGGTACTCGTGGTGAACGGCTTCCACCGGCTGGCAGCTCCGGCCATCGTGAACAACGATTCCCTGCAAGGATTCGACTTCAACCGCGACCCTGGCGTGAGCTACATGCGCACAGCTGGATGGTGCGGCCGTCAGGTCGACTTCAACAAGCGCGGAGCCGGAATGGAAGGTCCTGGCGCGCTGGGATACAGCGGCACGGAATGGCAGGGACAGGTGCTCGCCGGCAACACGTTCGACTATGTGCGCACCCATGCCAATGCCATCAGCCACGACAAGACGCTCAACGTGTGCAGCTGCTCGTCGTATGCCATCGAGAGCGGCAGCGAAGACCTGGGCAAATACCATTGCGTGGACCTGATACTCGGACTCGAGAAATACGACTCGCGCCAGCTGGTCTACTACAAGACCTTCACGCCCAAGATGCAGCGGGCGCTGGCTGCCTATGCACGAACCGGCGGCGCCATCCTGGTGAGCGGTTCGTATGTGGGCTCAGACATGACTTCCGATTCCGAGCGCAACTTCCTGAGCAGCCTGCTCCATCTGGAATGGGTGGGCAACCAGCTGAACAACCCCAGCGGACTGGTCAACGGACTGGGAACAAACATGGAAATCTACCGCCAGATGAACGAGAAGCACTATGCGGCCATCGCGCCGGAAATCATCCAGGCAACGGGCAACGGATTCTCGGCCATGACCTATTCCGACAACACCTCGGCCGCCGTGGCCTATCAGGGCACCGACTACCGCGCGTTCACCATCGGCTTCCCCTTCGAGTGCATCAAGAGCCCTTCGAAGCAGGCCAGCATCATGGGCGGCATACTCAGGTTCCTGCTGCCATAAGCCTATTAACGACCATAACCAATAAAACCATAACATCATGAAAATTCAAGCCAACGCTTCAGGTACACGAAGCATCGAGGTAGAAGAAAAACATCTGCAGACACTGAAGAAATATGCCCTGCTGAAAAACCTTATCGACAGCAACGGCATCATCGACGAACAGGTGCTCGACAAGCTGAAGTACAACTGCCGTTCCATCCTGGAAAGTCAGCCCACGGTAGACCGTGAACTGATGGACCTCTGTCTCGACGTGATTTACAACACTAACATGAAGGCCATCGGTCTGCACAATCTCGTCAAGCTGTATCTGGAATGGGGAGCGGAGAATGAGAAGCCTGAAACTGACTGATTTCCTTCCTACCACCAAAAAGGAAGTGGAACTCAGAGGATGGGATGAACTCGATGTCATCTTGTTTTCTGGCGATGCCTACGTGGACCATCCTTCGTTCGGAGCAGCCGTCATCGGACGTGTTCTGGAGGCCCATGGCTATCGCGTGGCCATTGTGCCGCAACCCGACTGGCACGGCGACTTCCGCGATTTCAAGAAGCTGGGCCGCCCAAGGCTGTTTTTCGGAATCTCGCCCGGCTGCATGGACTCGATGGTGAACAAATACACCGCCAACCGGCGCCTGCGTTCCGAAGACGCCTACAGTCCCGACGGTCGTCACGACTGCCGCCCCGAATATCCCACCATCGTTTACTCGCAGATACTCCGCCAGCTCTATCCCGACGTGCCCATCGTGCTTGGAGGAATCGAGGCCTCGCTCCGGCGCCTCACCCACTACGACTACTGGCAGGACAAGCTGATGGAGTGCATCCTGATTCCAAGCGGGGCCGACATCATCAGCTACGGAATGGGCGAGAAAACCATCCTTCGCATTGCCGAGGAACTGGAGAAAGGGCGAAGCATCGGCTCCCTGCGCGAACTCCCCCAGACCGTTTTCCTTTCAAAAGAGAGCGAAATACCTGGAGGCATCCGCCAAGACGACATCGTGCTGCACTCACACGAGGAATGCCTGAGAAACAAAAAGGCCGAAGCCGAGAACTACAGGCATATCGAGGAGGAATCCAACAAGATACATGCCCAGCGACTGCTTCAGAAGGCAGGCGACATCTACGTGGTGGTGAATCCCCCCTACCCTCCGATGACCACCGAGGAGCTCGATGCCTCGTTCGACCTGCCCTACACGCGCGTACCTCATCCTAAATACAAGAACAAGCGCATTCCGGCCTACGAGATGATCAAGCACTCCGTGAACATCCATCGCGGATGCTTTGGCGGCTGTGCCTTCTGCACCATCTCTGCCCATCAGGGCAAGTTCATTGCCTGCCGCTCGAAAGAGAGCATACTGAAAGAAGTGAACGAAGTGAGCCAGCTGCCCGACTTCAAGGGCTACCTGAGCGACCTGGGCGGTCCGTCGGCCAACATGTACGGCATGCATGGCAAGAACCTGAAAGCCTGCGAGCGGTGCAAGCGCCCCTCGTGCATTCATCCGCAGATATGCCCCAATCTGAACACCGACCACTCGGCCCTGCTCGACATCTATCACGCCGTCGATGCCCTGCCCCAGATTAAGAAAAGCTTCATCGGCAGCGGTGTGCGCTACGACCTGCTGCTCCACCGCAGTGGCGACGAGAAGGCCGACCGGGCAGCCGAGCAATACACCCGCGAACTGATTACCCGCCATGTCAGCGGACGGCTGAAAGTGGCTCCCGAGCACACCTCCGACAGCGTTCTCTACCTGATGCGCAAACCGTCGTTCCGCCTCTTTCAGCAGTTCAAGCGCGTCTTCGACCGCATCAACACACAACTGAACCTGCGCCAGCAGCTCATCCCCTACTTCATCTCCTCACACCCAGGCTGCCGCGAGGAACACATGGCCGAGCTTGCCGTCGAGACCAAACAGCTCGACTTCCACCTGGAGCAGGTGCAGGACTTCACGCCCACGCCCATGACCATTGCCACCGAAACGTGGTACACCGGCTACGACCCCTACACCCTCGAGCCAGTGTTCAGCGCAAAGACACCCCGTGAGAAGCTTGCCCAGCGGCAGTTCTTCTTCTGGTACAAGCCCGAGGAACGCCGCGGCATCGAGCAATCGCTCCGACGCATCGGGCGGCCCGACCTAATCCGTAAACTTTATGATGGAAATAATAGAACAACAACTCGTTGGCAAGAAGAGCCAGGCGACGTGCGAGGACGGAATCGTCGCGACGAACGCCCACATGGCGGTGATAGACGGCAGCACCAGCAAAACAGCCATAAGAATAAACCCCGCCGAAAGTAACGGGCGCTATTGCATGCAACTGGTCAGCCAGACCATTGCCAGCCTGCCACCCGAAGCCACTTGCCAGCAGTTTTGCACCATTGTCACCCAGGTCATTGCCGGGGTTTACAATCGTCTCCACATCTCCCCCGACATCATCAGGCTGCATCCCGAACGTCGCCTCACATGCAGCGCCGCCGTCTATTCCCGCCATCATCGTCAGATATGGCTCATTGGCGACTGCCAGTGCCTCGTTGATGGCGTGCTGTTCGAGAACAACAAACCGCAGGAAGCCGCCAATGCCCGTAAGCGAAGCCAGTATATACTGAGCCGCCGGCTGTCGGCAGAAGATATTCTGAAACACGATGTGGGACGCGACTTCATCCTGGCCGACATCATCCGTTCGATGCAGGGCCAGAACAAGACCTACACCGTCATCGACGGCACCCCCATCTACATGAATGGCATCAAGACGATTGATGTTTCCCATGCCCGCGAAATCGTGCTGGCCACCGACGGCTACCCCTTCCTGAAGCCCACGCTCGCCGAAAGCGAAGCCGCGCTGCGTGAACTGCTCCGCAAAGACCCCATGCTGGTCACGCTCTACCAGGCCACCAAAGGCATCATGCAGGGCAACTGCAGTTTCGATGATCGGGCATACATACGCATCCGCCGCGAAAAATCCACCCTATGTCCCTCACGAATGAAGGGATTATGACCGGCCTTATAACTATCTTGGCCTCGTGGAGGTATCAACAGAAAAATGGGTATTACCTTATCAATGCGTTCGGAATAATGGCTTAAAATTGGCCTCTTTTGCGATTTTCGGCCCAAAATAGGGGGTTCGATAGAGGGATGATAGAGGGATAAACACCACTACCCTCTACCAATAACACTTTGAATCACAATATCTTATACGCAAGATAGAGGGGATAGAGGGTTTAAATCTTTCTTCGCGTATAGAGGAATCATCATTTTGACTACAAAGTAAGTTAGTTTGTTCTTCAAATAATGATTATTTGCAAGTCTTCTAATAGGTTTTTGAGGCACAAACTAAATTACTTTGTACTTGTTCAGCCAAGGAATCAAAAACCAGTCTGCGATTCTATTTTAAACGGTTCTCCATCAAATTTAATACGATAGAATGGGAGAAAGGAGCTGTCTTTGCCCCTGAGTACCTCTACGAATTAGGTACAGCTGCATAGAATGAAAATATGCGTGAAACAACAAGTAACAAAAGTATCATCCCCGATTCCAACAACTGAAGCCGGGGATGAATAATCTCAGGAAAGATGTTCTTTGTGTTCAATAGGCCTCCCCTAGGAGGTGGTTTGAAGGGGGGTATCTTTTTGAGGGTGAGGTTGGAGGGGGCACCTCCTTCTCAATTCTTAACCACGGAACGCACAGATAGACCTTTTTCGCGTCCGTTGATAATATGACACAAGTAAGATGTTATTGTACTCCTTTCAGGCTGGACAGAATAAGGGGTGGCCCAAGAGCCGCAGTAGAAATGCCACGCGCAGTTCTTGCTCAACTCGTAGAGCGTCGACGACCAAAAACAGCCATACCCGCCCGCGGCTTTCAAGTTACCTTCGTGGTAGCCCGCGGCGGGAAGGAAGATAGATGTACCGTTTGTACCTGTTATCCTGCAACCAATTACACCGTTCTCAGTAATCCACCCGAGACCGGCATTGCTATATAATAGTTCCAACAGCTGCTCGTCATTGTGCATCACCCAAGGATTACCCCAATTGGCCGTTGCAGCATCGTACTGAGTGCCGGCAATGTCTTTTCCGATATCATCAATGTGCAAGTCATCTTGTCCATAAAGGTATGTATTCCAGTCATAATAATCCTTCTCAACCGTTTCGCCCCATGCGAAGTAACCGCCGTAATCCTCAGGCTTCGATGCCCCTACGTTGCAGCAAGCCCACTTGGTGCCGCTTGGCAGGCCAAGGTCAATCAGGTGCGGATGATGAGAATCTGGGCACGATGTGTAACTTCGAACATCACCGCCAATATTTTCGTCATCATCACCGCTATTACAAGAAACCAATGCTATTGAGCACATCAACATGCAAAATACTGAAAAGTTAAAAGGTTTCATCATTCAATTTTCTTAAGGAAATTAGTGTTATTATTTATTACTGTCCGCTAAACATTGAGTCATCCGACAAAAATTAGGGCTGTCACCACTCAAAGGTGTCAGCCCTTTTGGTTATCTTTGCAGTCGCCAAACATAAACAAACATAACCATGGGCAAAAGTACACATTTTTTCGGACAGCCGGTGTATGGTCAGCTGATAAAAT
>JAFWQT010000027.1 GCA_017508965.1 Prevotella sp.
CACCGCAATGAGCTACAACGCAGCAAAGCACGAGGCTCTCTTCCTGAGCGACAAGATGGCTTACGAACTGAACCTTACCGCTGCACAGTATGAGGCAGTCTACGAGATCAATCTCGACTACCTGATGAGCATCAACGGCCACGCCGACGTGTTTGGCATCTGGTGGGATCGCCGCAACGCTGACCTCCGCTTCGTGCTGAACGCCTGGCAGTACGACAAGTACATCACCCTGGCCTACTTCTATCGCCCAGTGGCATGGAGAGCAGACGGCTGGATGTTCAACGTGTACACTCGCTACGACAGAGGTCACTTCTTCAACGCACATCCAAAGGTGTTCGTGACCTACAGAGGCGGCAACAACCACAAGGCAGCTCACTTCTATGCTGACCGCCACGTGCCAAAGCCCGCTGTACATCACAACACTCCGGTGGTGCACAACAAGCCCGCTGTTCACAGCAACAAGCCTATGGGAGGGAACCCGAATCCCGCTGTACGCAACGACAACCGCAGCTGGCACACCAACGGCCATGCAAGCATCGGAAACGACAGAGGGCACGGCACACCCAACCGTCAGATGGCACAGCACACCAACCGCAACGGTGCTGGTCACAGCGGACGCAGATAGACCCCTTACGATTAAACTCTACATATGCCTTGAAAAAGGACTCGCGGGGAATCTCAGCAATGAGGTTCCCCGCTTTCGCGTATAAAATGCCACGCCCACTACTCGCTGATTCCATGCGCGCATCGGGGACATTGCTTCGCATTAAAAAATCCTGACAACGGGATTTTTCAATCTGGAAAATTGAGATGGGGAAAACCGGGGTTTTGAACGAAAAAAAGAGCCGCTGGCCGGCAAAAGATATTGATTTGAAGAAAATTCTCTAGATTTTTTCTTTCAAATCAATATCTTTTAATCATCAAATGAACTTCATTCAACCATGAAAAAGAGTCTATTTGGCGGTTAAATGCTGATTAATTGGGGGAGGAAAGGCCTTTTTCAGCTATCCAGAACCGCACCGATCCTTATAGATTGCTGGTTTCCAACAACTTAAGCGAAACCCTCCAAAACTCGCGTATTTCCGACCCGTTGGCCGTTTCCTGAGTAAAACGCGAATTATACCCCCGAAAATTCAGAATATTCTTTACATCAATTCTGGGCCCTATGCTCAATATTTGAAAATTGAATCTCTAATCGTAGGGCGTGTTCGAGGGGTGCTTCGTGTCGCGTACGCTAACCTCCCACACCTTGCAGCAGCGGGCGGGGCCGGCGGGGCCTTCCACGGTGAGCGTCACCACATAGTGGGCGAAGTCGCGGGGATAAGTGTGAACGGGGTTCTGCTCGTCGGAGGTGGTACCGTCGCCAAAGTCCCAATGCCAGCGGGTGATGTTGCCGTAGCTGTTGTCGCGGAAATTAACGATGCGCGTATCGGGCACCACGGAAAACGTCCAGTCGCATTCCACGGGCTTGCGGAACTGCGGTTCGAGTGGCATCAGGGTGAAGAGGCGCTGCATGGAGGCATTGCCGTACATCTTGTGGTGACGCGAAAGATTCCAGAATCCGTTGTTCTCCTTCTGCCCGTCGTAGTCGATGACGGCCCAGCAGAGTCCTATCTTCTTGTTCTCGTAGAGGCGGCTCTCGACCGACTTGGATGGTCCTTCGGGGCTGGCATAGTCGAAGGGCGTGATATAGAACTCCATGCGCAGCCGTCCGCTCTGTCCGTGACTGAACTTGTAGTCGTAGGCATAGTTGGCATAGGGCAGGTATTTCAGCCATTGCTGGGGTCCCCACACCATGGTCCACGACTTGCCTTCGGTGGGCGGCGTCATGATGTGATAATTCTGGGCATGGATGTTCTGGAACTCGAAGAAGGCATCGATGCGCGACTTGACGTCAGGGCACGGCCGCAACTCATCGATATGGGGACCGCCCGAGAGGTCGGCATCCACCACAATCTCGTAGGTGTCGTTATGGAGTCCCAGTTGGTCGAAATCCCAATAGTCGTCATAGGCTTCGTAGAGGAAGTAGAGACGGTTGAGGCCGCTTACCCAGCCCACCTTCACCTTGATGTCGAGTGTGGAACGGTCGATGGCGGGATGCTTGCGGGTATCGTCCCACATGGAGTCGATGCTCACGGCATAGCTTTCGGGCACAATATCCCAGTCGCTGAAATCGCCGTCGATACGGGGGATGGCAGTACGCGGGAACTGGAACACACGGAAGCCGGGTTCACTGACGGCAATCTCAGGCTCTGCCGCCGTGACGGGGCATGTGGCTGTCAAGGCGGCCAACAACGATATCAGGAAATGTTTCATGCGATTAATAGTTGAACAGTTCTACTTTCAGGAACGAAGGTTCGGGACGCCCGAAATTGAGGCCCTGCCCCGAATAGCCCTCTTTTACGGCATAGAGCAGATCGTAGCGCAGCTGTATCTCGTCGCCATTGAGCCAGCGGCCGTCCACCCATTTCCCCTGTACATCGAAGTCGCCCTCGATGACGCGGCCTAGTCCGATGGTACCCTTGCCGTCGGCAGGAAGGAAGGTCACGCGGGTGTTGGAACCGAGGAAGAGGTAGCCTTCTTTCTCGCGGATGGCTATCACATAGCCGATGGCCTCGGGGTCGTAGGCGCCTCCCGTCAGTTGCGGGGCTCCGCCGTTGCGCATACCGCTGGAAACAAGTTCGCACACCACGAGCACATTGTCGAGCCGGATGGTGTCTTTCACCCGCAGGGGCTCGGAACCTTTCAGCCATGCGGCACCGATGCGCCCTTCGGCCTGTGCTGCGAGAATATGGGGAGCCATGCGGCCTGCCTTCTGATAGAAACTGCGGAAGGTGGCGTTCGACTCATCTGAACAGTTACGCTCGAAGCCGAACGGGGAATAGCCGATGGCACCCTTGGCTCCGATGGCATAGGCAGCGTTGGCGGCACCGTTCTGTCCTGACCTTGATTCGGGAATGAAGACGGGATTGCCGGAACGGGCATAGAGCGACAGCTGCCGGGGGAAGTCGTTCAGGTAGATATCGGGCGAAAGGATATCGATATGGGGTGCTGCGGCACGCCAAATGTCGTGGTTCTGTGCCTGCGGTCCGCCTGAGGGGTAGTTGCCGGGACGTGTGTCCTCGGGCTGCACGATCCATGCGTTGACGAAGGTGGGCAGGTCGTATTCTGCCTTTCCTGCGGCCGTGATGCGGTCCATATAGGCGGCATAGTGCCAGGCCATGAAGATTTCTGCGGCGCGGTCGTTGCTGCCGAACACCTCTTCCCATGTGCCCGAAGTCTTACAGCCACTGGCCTGCCAGGCGCTCAGCGTCTCGGGGAGCAGCTGGTCGCGATGGGCCGTCAGCCATTCGGTCAGTTCCTTGGGCACCTGTCCGTGGAATGCCTTTTCGGCCAGCGGACAGTAGTCGCGGGGATGACCATGGAGTCCCACCTCGTTTTCCATCTGTATCATGATGACGGTTTGGTGGAGTTCATCCACTTCCTTCAGGTGGTGCATCATGGCGGCAAAGGCTTTGGCGTCGGCCTTGCAGGTCTCATCGCCCAGGGTGGTCAGTATGGGAAGCGACTGGCCCTCGGGCGTCTGTGCCAGCGGGAAGCGCTTCGTGTCTTTCTTCACCCACAGCGGAGTATAGCTGGTGATGCCGTTTTTCCACGAACCGAACCAAAGCAGGGCCAGTTTCATGCCGTTCTGACGGGCATCCTCGAGCAGGTTATCGACGACGGTGAAGTCGAATCGTCCCTCTTCGGGCTCCGTCTGTTCCCACGAAACGACGGCCAGCACCGTGTTGACGCCGCTCTCCTTGAGCTGCTGCCAATAGGGGGCCAGATAACTGCGGCTCGACGAGGTGGAGTTGCCCAATTCGCAACCCAACACCAGCCAGGGCTTCCCCTTGACGATGAGCTGCGTGACGTCGCCTCGCTTCTCCAGATGGGGGCCTTTCACGGCTGTCTGCTGTTTCCCATTCTGAATGCAGGAGCTGAGTCCCACAACTGCGGCCATGAATACGGCCAACGATATGAACAGTACGCGTGAGGTGCGTTTCTTGTCTTTCCGGATAATGGGATTCTGTTTCATCATGTTCTTATTTCTTATAGCGGTCAATCAGATGTTGGGGCATACGGACAATGCAGATGTTCATCGAGCGGCCGTCGTCGGAAAGCATGGCCGACTGTATCTCAATCTCGGTGCCATCGGGCTTGAAGGTGGGATGCACATGGTCGCGGGCCGTGGTCTTGTGTCCGGCAGTAAGCAGGATGCGCTCACCGGTATGACGGTCAATAACCCAGAGTTCGCGGGCGAAGTCATCGCCTGCCACCCAATGGCCGTCCTGTGATCCGGCCACATGCCAGAAGTTATCACCAGGCACCTGGCCTTCGAGCGTCAGTTCGCGGGTGCGCATGTTCACCACGGCAATACCCGTGGCATACTCCTTGGTTCCCGAAGGTCCCCAGTCGTTGGAGGTGGCAAACGACTCCAGTCCGTCAATCTTTTTCTGTTCTCCCTTATTGATGGGACGGTGGCCGATGATGGCTATCACGAGTTCGTCGGCGCTGATCACGGCTTCATGCGTCACCCAGTCGTGCTCGGTCTCGAGGTAGATGGGTCTGAGGTTGGTGCCGTCGGCATTCACCATCCATGTGCGCTGCGGGGCCTTGCCACCCGTTTCCCAGCAGAAGATGACCTCGCCGGGATGCCAGGGGTTGCCCTGGATATGGCCCACCTTGAAATGAACGGCCACCACGGGCTCGGCCTTGCCAGTTGTAAGGTCCATCTTACCGATGCCGCCGGGGCCTGCACCCATGTTGCGAGGTCCGAAGTTGGGGGATATCTGCTCGGCGATGGGATATTTGCGCGCAAACTCCTTGTCGAGCCGGAAATATACAAACTCCTCGCTGCCGTCGAGTGCCATGTCGCCCTCGCTGCACATCTCGATGGGTATGGTTCCGCAGATGCGCTCGTAGGTCGTCTTTTTCTTCAGTTTGCCGGCCTCGGAATCGGCAAAGAGGTGTTCCAGATTCACTTCCACGACCTCCATTCCCGTGCGGTTGCCTTTCTTGTCCTTGGCCTCACGCATGTGGTAGAGGTTCATCGACTTGCGGGCCACGCAGAGCATACCCGAGAAACCGCCCTCGGTAATCTGTACGATGGTGCCCGTCTCTTCGTTGACGGCCATGGCCTCGCCCTTCACGCGGTCGGAACGGAAGACCACCCACTTCCCGTCGGACGTCCACTGGTTGTGGGTCTGATAGATTTTTGAATCACCCGTGCCGCTCTTGCTGGTGAGGAACACCAGTTCCACACCAGTCTTGGGATCTTTGATGACTTTACGTTCTGACGGGAAGCGGCGTCCCATCTGTGCCCACACGGGCATGGCAATAAGTGCCGTGAGGCAAATAGTGATTAGTTTTCTCATGTTTGTAGCTGTTTGTTAATTCAGAATCGTATTTTTCCGTCGTAGTTGAAGATGGGCTGATTGGTGGGAACCTCCTCATCGTAGAACTGCACGGCTGAGTCGTTCATCTTGGGATGCTGATTCTGCAGCAGGCGGATGATTTCGGCACCTGCCCAGATGACCGGACCATAGCCGTGGGCAGCCATCACATGTACGGGACGATGGGCATAGAAGGCAGGGTCGAATCCCATGCCGGTACCCACGCACACCTTCTCAACCTGACCTTTCGCGTTGACTGCCGACTGCACGGCATGCCATCCCATGAATGCCACGGGGCCGTAGGCCTTTGCATCAATCCAGCCCTTGTTGACGGCATGGGCCAGACAATAGGTGTAGATGGCCGTGGCCGAGGCTTCGAGATAGGTGTCGTTGCGGTCGAGCAACTGATGCCAGAAACCGGAATGATGCTGCAAGGCAGAAAGTCCGGCGGCATGCTTGCCGAGCAGGTCGAGCAACTGCTGGCGCTGGGGATGGGTTTCGGGCAGCACGTCGAGCACCTCGCACAGCGTCAGGATGGCCCATCCGTTAGCCCTGCCCCAGAAGAAAGCAGGATGTGGCTGCATGGCCTCTACCCATCCGTGGCGGAAAAGGTTCTTCTCGGGCACCCACATACGACTGGCAAAACCGCTCACCTGGCGGGCTGCCTCGTCGTAGTATTTCACGTCGCCTGTCAGCTTGCCCATATAGGCCACCGTGGGAATGCCCATGAACATATCGTCGAGCCACACCGTGTTCTTCTGCGGACGCAAACGCGCGAAGGTGCCGTCGGCAAGTCGGTACTCCTTGTTAACGATATAACTGGCGTAGTTATCGATGAGCGGTCGCAGACTGGCAGCCTTTCCCACGCCCGAGAGCGAGGCCTTGATCATCGAGCAGCACACGGCACCGGCATCGTCGAGGGCATGAGGGTCGATGACGCGGCGGATATTGCCGTCGATTGTCTTGCCGGCGGCAAACAGTTTCTGATAATACGGATAGATTTCGGCCAGCAGACCGTGGCGCCTTGCAACATAGTCGCGATAGGCCGCATCGCCCGTCACTTCGTAGGCAGCCAGGACGCCGGAATAGGTGACGCCCCACTCGTAGCTGGTCAGCCGGAAACCGCCCTGCTTGAGCTGCATGTCGGCATTGACGTTCTTCAGGGCTGCCGTCTTGTCGTCATACGACCATTCGCGGCCCGTCTTCTTATCTACCAGCGTGGCCGGCGTCTCTGCGTCGATGTAGCGCAGCACGCAGTCCATAGTCTGTTTCACGTTTTCTGCCGTAGGCACGCCATAACTGGTCTCGTAAACAGGCTTCATCAGATGCAGCGGTGTGTTGTTGTCGTTCACTTGCTGTGCCGTGGCCGTCAGGGCTCCGCAGCACATCATTCCAATCAGGAAAATCTGTTTTTTCATTATTTAGGTTCGTTTTTAGCTGGCACAAATTTACAAAAGAATCGTTTATCCTGCAAGCGTGGTCCGCATTATTTTTCAATTTGACGGAAATCTATATGCCGAATGACGTATTTCTGTGCCCTGTTACTCATAGTATTTCAACCTGCCAAAAAACTTCACCGCAATGCTCACCCCCTTGACGGGCTGCGCATTGCGGTGAAGGGTTCAGGTGCCGGTCTTTTTATACACGTAGGAATGGCCCCACTCCTCGCGATAGTATTTGGGATAGGGCTCCGAGACCAACTGCGTGAGAATCTTGTCGGCGCGGTAGCGCGAGAATCCGAACTCCAGCTCGAACGCCCGCCGCGTGAAGGGGCCGTTCTTCTCGTAGAACGCAGCCAGCCGCTTGAGCAGTTCGCCGCGCCCGAGTTCTTCGGTGTAGCCCCCCTTGTCGTGCTGGAAATGGGCGTCGTAGTTGCGGATGCGCTTCAGCATCTCCTTGTCCGGCGTGAAGCTGATGCCCTTCACCACCACCTCGCGGGCCGTGATGTCCTCCGGGTTCAGGTAGCGCTTGGCGTGCATCCGCCCGTCCTTTCCGCGCGTCTTGCGCGTACCTAATTGCAGACAGAAGCGCCCCAGCCCCTCAATGTGCAGGTCGTGGCCGCTCTGCAGCAGTTCCACAATCTCTTCTTTCAGGCTTTCCATCACCAGCGTATAGGTGGCCAGATCCACTATCGAGCCATGATGTTGGATGTGTTCCACGATGTCTTTCGACTTCAGCGTGGTGAAATAGCGCCGTCTTACGTGATAGGTCTGTTCAGTCTCACCCTTCCGCTTGGGCGTGGGGTGCACGGTGTAGTGAATGCCGTCGCGTTTTGCCATAGTCTTTCTGATTGATTAATTGCTGGAACACAAAGCCGCGAAGTCACAAAGTTTTCTCTGTGTATAGTCCTTTGCGTCTTGGTGTCTTTGTGTTCAGTTAAGTTCATATTCTTGTTTCATTATTGTTTTAAGATCTTCCTGTCTTTGGGTATTGGTGGGATAAAAGGGCTCCCCTCCCCTTGAGGGGCGGGGAGTACATGTGCCCTCCAAAAGTCTAGACTTCTAGCCCCCTAAACTCCTAAACATCATTCTTTCTTCCTGCAAAGATACGAAATTATTCTATAACCAACGCCAAACTATTCTCCGATTTAGCATTCTTTTGCATTGCTGACGTAGGTCGGCAATGTTGCTGACACTTGTCGGTAATATTGCTGACGAACGTCAGCAATGCCTCGGAAGCCCACTTTGGAGAAGAGTTACGGCTGCTTTGGACGATTGTTTGCCAGCGGAAGGAATTTGCGTGCCGGCGGGCAAATTCGTAAAAAAAATCCCTTGACAAAAGGCCCTTTCCGCATTATCTTTGCAGTAGATTTTTAACCAAATTCGAACGATTATGAACATTCTGAACATCAGTAGAAAGTTGGCCGAGTGCAATGCGTACATCGGTCAGTTGGAAACCCAGAACCAGTTGCTCCGCCAACGCGAGGAACTGGCCAAAAAATCAGTAAAAGCCTCGCAGCAGGCCAGTTACGAACAACGCAAGGAGGCCTATCTGCTGCCCATCCGCGAGATGACGGCCTTCCTCGCAAGTCATTATGAGTTCCGCCACAACGTGGTCCGCGACAGTTATGAACTGCGCCGCCGCGACGCGGACGAACCGTGGCTGCCGCTCGATGAGCGCCAGATGAACTCGGTGATGAACAGCGTGCAGGACGAAGGATGCGTCTATTGTCTGAAAAGTCTGGTCGTGCAGCGCATCAAGAGTAGTCTGGCCACCGACTATCATCCCGTGACGGCCTATCTGGAGCAGGTGCGCGGACGGTGGGATGGCACGGATCGCGTCTCCGAACTCATCAGCCGCGTGAATCCGTCCGACTATTGCCGCCGCATGATGCGACTGTGGCTGCGGGCCGTTGTGGCGCAATGGCTGGGCCGCGATGCCCGCCATGCCAATGCCGTGATGCTGCTCCTGGTCAGTCCGCGCCAAGGATTGCACAAGAGTACCTTCCTCCACGAACTGCTACCCGAGCAGTTGGCCGACTATTACACCGACGACTATTCGCTCTCTTCGCGTTCCAACGCCGAGCGCAAACTGGTGGAGTTCGCGTTGGTCAACATCGACGAGTTCGACAAACTGCCGTCGAAGAAGATGCCCGACCTGAAGACGCTCATGCAGACGCTGCGCCCTTCGTTCGTGAAAGCCTATAAGACCAACTTCAACCTGTTGCCGCGCATCGCCTCGTTTGTGGGCACCAGCAACCAGCGCCAGCTGCTCACCGACCGCACCGGATCGCGCCGTTTCCTCATCCTGGAGCCCGAAAGCGTGATCCGCGTCGCGGGCATCGACCACGATCAGCTCTATGCCCAGTTAATCCACGAGGTGGAAAGCGGACTGCCCTGCCATTTCACCAAAGCCGATGAGGCCGAGATGGAACTCCACAACCAGCCTTACTACGTGGTCTCCGATCTGGAGCGCCTCGTGCTCCGCTTCTTCCGTCGTCCGGAAGAGGGTGAGGCCTGTCAGGAACTTTCTGCCCGTCAGCTGATGAACATCCTGCAGAAGCACAACGGCCGTCTGTTGCGCGAAGAGTCCGAAACCCATTTCGGCCGCTTGCTCCTGCGCCTGGGTTTCGACCGCATCCACAACCATCTGGGCAACGTCTATCGCGTAGTGCTCCTCTAACCACGGTCATCAAAACCCTTCACCGCAAAGTGCAGGCCATGAATGCCTTGCACCCTGCGGTGAAGTTTCTTTTGATGAAGCCAAATATCTGACTCCATAAATATCCTGCTATTATGTTTCGTCAAACAGCCCTCTTATTTCTTTATCGAAATCTGAGTTTATTTGCTGTGTAGGGTTGAAAAGTCATCCACAAATGCGGAACTTCGTAGCACGGGCTGATGAGACACGATAGCCAACGGCAATAATGGCATCCAAAGAATAGAAAGAAGTGAGGTAGTCTTTGCCGTCAGAAGCAGTTATTTCCATTTTGGAAACAACTGAAATTTCAGGCAATTCTCCCTCTTCAAAGATATGTGCCAGATGCTTACTAATAGCAGGCACTCCAACACCAAACAACTGAGCCATCGCTTTCTGCGTGGCCCATATTGTTTCGTCTTTTATCACCACCTGCACCCTGCCTTCCTCATCAGGCAATTGGTACAAAATGAATTGTATCTCGTTGTTCATATTTTGTTTGCTAATCGACCTTAGTCGCTTTGTTTTCAAAGAAAGTGAATCTTTCCTTTCACCCATTCACGATTTCATCTGCGATTTTTTCCGCTTGCTTTAATACGGTTTCCGTTGCTAACAACTGCATGTCAGGTGGATAGCCATACTTGCGTAGCAGTCGCTTGACAGCAACCTTCATCTTTGCTCTCACGTTCTCCTTGATAGTCCAGTCGATGGACGCATTCTTACGGATGGTTTCTGTCAACACTACAGCCAGTTCCCGCAGTTTGTCTTTGCCCATCAGTTCCTTAGCGCTCTCATTATTGGCCACTGCGGTATAAAAAGCATATTCATAAGTGCTCAGCCCCATCTTTTTTGCATCTTCGTCTTTCTCTACGATGGTCTTGCTGAGTTTAATCAACTCTTCAATGACTTCCGCTGCCGTAATCACCTTATTATGATAGCGGGTAATGGAACGGTCAAGCATTTCCATCAGTGACTGGCTTTCCACCAAATTATATTTTGAGCGGACCTTAATCTCATCCTCCAATAGTTTGCGAAGCACTTCCATCGCAATGTTCTTGTGCTCCATGCCTTTCAGTTCCATCAAAAACTCTTCCGATAGAATGGAGATGTCAGGTTTCTTAATGCCTGCCGCATCAAAAATATCGATGACCTTCTCTGAAACCAATGCCTGATCTATAACCTGTCGGATGGTAGTTTCGATTTCTTCGTCAGTGTGCCCAGTACCTCTTTCATTAAACTTGCACAGTCGGGCTTTTACGGCTTGGAAGAAGGCCACTTCTTCTTTTACATCCATAGCCTTCTCATTCGGGATAGCAATGGCAAAGGCTTTCCCTAAGGCCGTCACCTCATTGACAAAGCGCTTCTTACCGTCTTCCAATCCAAGCACGAAGTCTTCTGTTTTCAGTATCCACGAGAGTTTGCCTGAAGTGGTTTCTGTGAAATATTGTTGATAGTCCAGTCCGTAAAGCATCTGTTCTACCACTTCTAACTTCTCTTGCATCAATGCTACTGCTTGTTCCTGCTGTAGCGTAGGATCACCCTTGCCGCCAGAGTCGGAATAGAACGATAGGGCTTTTTTCAAATCCGATGCAATACCTAAGTAATCCACCACCAAACCACCCGGTTTGTCCTTATAGACACGGTTCACACGGGCAATTGCCTGCATCAGATTGTGTCCCTGCATGGGCTTGTCGATATAGAGTGTATGCAAACAAGGTGCATCAAAACCTGTCAACCACATATCGCGGACAATGACCAGTTTCAATTCGTCCGTCGGGTCTTTCATCCTTTCGGACAATGCATGGCGTTGTTCTTTAGTGGTATGGTGTTTGGCTATTTCCGGCCCATCTGAGGCCGAAGAAGTCATCACCACCTTGATGGCACCTTTCGACAAGTCATCCGAATGCCATTCAGGACGCAGTCTGACGATTTCCTCATACAGTGCTGCAGCAATCCTTCGGCTCATGGCGACAATCATCGCCTTACCCTCAAACACCTTCTGGCGTTCCTCAAAATGTTGCACAATGTCAGCGGCGATGTTCTTGATGCGGTTCGGACTGCCGATGAGTGCTTCCAACTGTGTCCACTTGGCCTTGGCTTTCTGCACATCATCCATCGTCTCCGTATCCAACTCCTTATCCAATTCTTCCACTAACTTTCGTCCTTCATCGTTTAGTGCTACCTTTGCCAAACGGCTCTCATAGAAGATGCGCACCGTAGCACCGTCTTCTACCGCCTGGGCAATATCATAGACATCAATGTAATTGCCAAATACGGCAGGTGTGTTGATGTCCGTCGATTCGATAGGCGTGCCTGTAAAGCCGAGATAGGTGGCATTGGGCAGGGCATCACGCAGATACTTGGCAAAGCCATATTTCACTTCCGAGCCAATCACCTCGTCGGCTTCATTTCTTACATCTACCGTCTTAGCCTTAAAGCCATACTGCGTACGGTGGGCTTCATCGGCTATCACGATGACATTGCAACGGTCTGTCAGTTGTTCATATACATTGCCCGTCTCAGGCTGGAACTTCTGAATGGTCGTAAATATAACGCCGCCAGAGTTCACCTTCAGCAATGATTTCAGATGTTCACGGTTTTCAGCCTGCACAGGAGTCTGGCGCAGTAACTGACGGGAGCCTGCAAAGGTGTCAAAAAGTTGGTCATCCAAATCATTGCGGTCAGTAATCACCACGACAGTAGGATTATTCAGCCGTTGCACAATCTTGCCCGTATAGAAGACCATCGATAGTGACTTGCCACTGCCTTGTGTGTGCCAAACCACACCAGCTCGATGATCTCCAACCGCTTGTTCCTTCACCGTCTTAAAGCCGAAGTTAGCGGGTGATTCGGCAACCTTGTCACCACCAAGATTGATACCTGTGGCCCTTAATGTCGATTCCACCGCTTTGTTCACGGCATAATACTGGTGATAGGCGGCGATCTTCTTCACCGTTTTTATGGTGGTGATACCTGTCTTCAAATCTTCCGTCTTCTGCTTCTCAAACACAGTAAACGAACGGATGATGTCGAGCAATGTATCTTTCTCCAACATGCCGTTGATCAGCACCTCTAACTGGCTCATCAGGGGTGAGGCAATATACTCACCATCCTCGCTCTTCCAAGCCGTGAAGCGACTGAAGCCTGCCGATAACGAACCAGCACGAGCCTCTAATCCATCAGAAATGATAATCAGTTCGTTATAGGTAAACAGCGATGGAATCTGCTGTTTGTAGGTCTCTATCTGTCTGTAGGCACTCTCAATAGTCGCATTCTCGTCAGCAGCGTTCTTCAATTCGATAATAACCAACGGCAGACCGTTCACAAAGAGTAGTATATCAGGTCGGCGGTTATGTCCATTTTCGATAATCGTAAACTGGTTGACCACCGTAAACTCATTGTTCCATGGGTCTTCAAAATCCACTAACCAAACTCTCTCGCCCCGTTCCATACCGTCTTGATAGATAGAAACGGGTACACCCTCTGTGAGCAGCCGATGGAACGCCTCGTTGTTTGCCAGCGTGTCAGGCGACGCAATACGCAGCACAGTCTTGATAGCCTCATCTCGCACATCGTCCGTCAGTGTCGGATTCAGCCTCTTCACCGCCTTTGCCAGCACCTCCCTCAGCACCACCTCGTCCAGTGATGTCCGCATCGGTGTCTCCCCGTCTGGCGCAATATCCGGCCCATAGAGGTAGTTCCACCTCTTCGCCTGTAGCCGTTCTATCGCCAACTGCTCAATATCAGATTCCAAGAGTTTGGTCATAATGCTATTTTATGGTTTCATTTATATCTATATCAAATTGTTGAAGTTTCAGGGCAGACTCTATAACAAAGTCAAAACAGAACCGTGCATTTCGTAGATCGCATTTCCTGTTGTCATGCTCATCATTAATGTAGCAATCATAATCTCGTCCGTTCTCAGAATACCACATTTGAATATAAGGAGAAAGCAGACGAAATTTACAGTAGCGCTTATAGTCAATTCCCCAACCAATTATTTTCGTCATTTCCTCCATGTTTTTAATCGCATTCTTTATATCATCTACAAAATGCGAAAAGTCATGGTCAATCTTCCGTATATCGCTAAATAGATTTAAACGACGAAAATGACCTGCAAAATCAAAAGGATTACGATGCTCTTTTGTATTTTCTTCTTCATAACAAACCATTAACTCCTTAAAGGCAATTTGAGAATTAGTTATAGATTCTTTATAGTTGTTTGATGTCAAGTTCGAGAGTGCAGTATCCATATAGTGCTTAACACTCTCATATTTTATTAAAGAAATAAGCGAGATTCCATCAAACTCAATTTCAAAAAATATAGGTGTATTTTGTTCAAAGAAATCAGTTACGTTTGCTCTTGATATTTCAATATCCAGTTTTGAAGGAAGTGTGCCATAATGCTTTAAGTTTACTCGTTTACTATTCAAATTTGTCATCGTTGCATTACACTGAAGGTCTGGTAATTTAGCAAAATAATCTCCAAAATTCACATTCCTGTCAATACGCACGTTCTTCTGTTCTGCACATAATTTCATGAACATTTCCACACTATCATGAAAAGACAAGATGGAAAAGCCATTCATAGGTTCTACCTCATATGATTGGTCTATACCATGAAGATATAATTGTTTTATAACGGCAAGCCGTTTCATCGTCAATTCATCCATAGACTTATTTTATGTTTATTTCTTTACGCATTAACTGTATGATATTATCATTAAGAGTCTTAAATTCTTTCCATCTCTCATCATGTCCAATGGTCTCAAACACTTTAAAACTATTGGAATCATTGGCACTAACTTTTGAAAGACAGTTTTGCATTTCATTGTTAAAGTCCTCAATTAACTCTTTTAATTTTGAAAGTAATTTAGACAAATCATCAGATGCAATTAACAACAGAGGACTTATTTCTTGGTTAATAATCCATAACGGTTCCGTTGATGTTTTTACAAAGTCAAGAATATCTTGATTATATTTTAGTAATGCAGTATTTATTTCTTCTGCATTCCCGTTTAAGATTACTGATAAGAAATCATTGGACATTCCATATATAAGGTTTGGATTCTTCCTTACAGACTCATTGACTTGTTCCAATTTTCTCATAAAGCGATTATATTCTTCATATCGCCTATTTGCAAGCAAATCTTTTTGCTGCCATCGTCTATTTTTGAACATTTGGTATAAGCCAAATCCCCAACCGCCTATTGCAATAATAATGGTTATAATTAATTCAACTTTCATATTATATATATGCAAGAATATTCAAAGTTTTTTGTACGAATTGTCTTAATTCCTCATCAAAAATTGGCTCCTCCATGTATTTAGGGTTTGAATGATGATATTGCTTACAATAATCATTGATATCAGATAACTCATCATAATAGTCATTCAATCGGTAAAGTGGAGAATCTTTGTCACTATTCCTTATATGCTCTAGAAAATTTCCTAACCATTCTTTATCTGTGAATTCATTAAGATACTTAAATCTAAATATCCCTTCAATAACAGGGCGTATACATCTTATAACTTCTCTTTTTTCAAAATCATTTATTGCTCCGTTCTTTAAGTAATTTTGCAAAGTATAAATATCTTTTGTGATACCAGTCATTGTTTCCACATTAATATTATGTTTAACAAACACACTGGACTCATTTCGCCATACTATTTTGAGGTTTGTACTGTCTGGATTTCTATCGCAAAACTCTTTTATAAAGTTTATATCATGGCTTAATAAAAAAAATTGTGCTGATTTCTTTGCAATTCTTGAAAGTATAGAAATTGTCATCATCCGCCTTCGGGTATCAAAACTTGAAATAGGATCATCAAACACGATAATTCTCTTTTCTATATTTGGTAAAAGATCTAATCGTGCTAAAAAGAAAGATAAAGACAAAGAACTTTTGTCCCCTTCGCTTAATGTATGTTTCAAAGGAATACTTGTGGTGTCTGACCTTGCTTCAATTCCATTTATGTTTATATAATATACTAACTGTTGTCCCTGTTTGTTTGATTCTTTTATTTCCAAATTAGGATTAAACTTACGCAAATAATTGTTTGCTTTTTCAATATACAACTTTCCAATTTCTTCAATATGAGAATCTAATTGATTTTCTAAATCTTTTACTTTGATTGAGAACTGATCTTTTTTTTCCTGCTGCTTCTTTCGGATGCCCTCTAATTTCTTCCGTTCAATAACATCTGTGGCTAACTTTATTTCGCGATTTGTATTACGAATATTAGTAGCATAATTGCTTCGTTTATGTCTCCATTTCTTTATTTCACGGATTAAATCGTATCCGTGAGGAATAATATCATAGAAATTACTAGGAAATTCATAGTTACCTAGTGAAACGATATAAATGTTAGATTCGGAATAATAGCTATCATAAACTTCAACAAAGGGAATAAAATTATTCCAGTTATTTGTTTGGTATACATATTTTTTATTCCTATCATCAAGAATAGATATCCTAATGGGTGTTATCGACTGTAAAGATTTCCTTTTCTCTACTAATTCGCAGTTATTCCCAGATAAGGATTTTAAAATTTGTGTAAATGTGGTTTTACCAGAACCATTTTCTGCATAAATGGTATTCTTTTGGGAAAAAATACCATTCCAACCATATTCTTTCTCAGAAGGTTTGTAATTCAAGAATCTTCCGCTGTTTTGAATTTCTAATATTTTATGGATCATGTTCTTTATACGTTAGTATTTGACATTAATTTGGGTAAAAGTGTATTTCGCTGCTTTTCTAAGCATAGTATCTGCCTATTATTGTTTTGCATTTTCCCTATGCTTCTTAATACAAATTCATTGAATAGTTCAAGCATTTGCTTAGGTGGTTTCTGTATGGGCCAGTTCATAATATGGTGTTTGTCTCCTCTTGGCATCTTGCTACCCTTTGAGCCCAACATCACATAATCAAAGAACTCGTCTTGCCTAATTGTATAATATACAAAGTATTTGAATATTTTACTTTTACTTCTAATACATAAAACATCATTTGAACAGCCACCATTTCTATCTGATAGCCATAATTTCTTAAAATATGGTCTTATATTTGATAGCAAAATATCATCAGGTGAATAGATAGTTACTTTTATATTCTCTGGTACGGATGATGGGGGTACAACACCTTGCTTATTGGAACACATGTTTTCTGTTGTAATATAGGTATTCCTATCAATGTTTGCAATATCTGCTTTTTCTTTTGCATATTCACATATCTCCCCAAGTTTTCCTTCTTCCCAATCCTCTTTGACCTCTTCGATGAACCATTGGCGGAAGAGGGTTTCTGCCATTGCTTCAAGTGTTGCATTCTCACGATTCAGCAAATCTATCTTGTCATCTAAGGAACTGAGAATAGATACTATTTCATCTTGTTTGTTTCTGTCAGGCAACAAAACTGGCATAGATGCATATGTCTGAGCATTAATATTGCCTCTTGTTGCTCCGTTATCTACAGTTTGAATCCAATCATAATATACTTGAGAATGAGTGTAGAACTTCAATAGTTTTGGGTTGACTTTGGTGGAGTCTAAGCTATATTTGATAAGGAACCCTGCATATACAAGTTCACCGTCTCTTCCATCATAAAAATAACTACGGCCAACGCTTGCACCAGTTCTTGCAAATACTATATCATTTGGTTTCAGTAGATAGTTAGATGCATTTTTATCATCAACAGACTTTAAGCCATTCTTGTTGATAGTACCGTCATCATTAATGTCCGTTATTCTCAGATATGTATATTTATTGGCATCATATTCCACAGCAGGAGCAGCAATACCATAACTACCCTTGCCATCAATAGTCAAATCTCCCAACTTATATTCTTTCCACTCGCTCATAACTCAAAAGATTATTCCAAGAAGACCTATAGAACTATATATATGATGACGAACATGTATACGATTTGACGTTTTTGTATACACGTTATCAATTTCATGTATAGGAAAAGCCGTTTTCATATGCATATCAGTACTATCATGTATAGTATAATCATTAATCATATCATCATCTTTATTATTATTTTCTTTTTTAAACGAAATAACAAGAAAAAGAAAGATGTACTGATTATCAAGCACTTACGGTTTTCTTTTTTCTTTTTTCGTTTTCTTTCTTTTTTTTTATGCCACTATATTAACTCATATTTCCTATAGGTTTTACCTCCTGTAGCCTTAATCTCATTGCCCACCATACTATAGACCATTTTCTGCAAATCACTACGCTCAACATCTGGCAAACGCTCAGCAATCTCGGATATAAGACTTTGTGGGTGGTATTTTAAGTCTTCCAAAATTAATGCTTTTAGAGCGTATGGCTCTATCGTCTTCAATGAGGTCTTGATATTAGCTTTGGAATTAGCTATCAATTTGGGATTAATATAATATGTAGTTCCTTTCTTTGTTCCCTTTTTATTGATAATTCCATCTTTCAGTAGTGGCTCAACATAGGTTCTTAATCTCTCATCATCAGACAATTGGAGATAAGCAGATAGCTTGGTGGCCTGCATTTTCGCCTCTGCAGCAATAGCACCAAAGGCGATATAACCTTTTTGAGAGAGTTTGTAATTACTAAGTGTATAGTCAAGTAATGGCAGGACATCTACGTTTTGTATATCAGAATAAAGTGTCACCTTTGTCTCGTTAAACGATGATTCTATGACTGGTGGCCGTTTGGCTTCCATTCCATTGAGTTCGTAAATCAAATCGTATCCAGAGCCTTCTCCCTCCATCAGTTTAAGATCGCTCATAATAGTTATGAAGTAAGGATTGCGGCGATGACGTTGGTGAAGGATATTATCTTTGGTAACACCTAATGGTAAGCCGCCGGGATTGGATATTTCCATTCTATCAGGATAAACACATATCATGATGTCGCTGGAAATAGTAAAACTCTTGTGGGCAAAAGCGTTTAGCAAAAGCTCTCGTAATACTTTGGGGTGGTAGTGACGAATCTGCTTACGGAATAATCCATCAGGAAACTCATACGAATAACTTAACTCTGTTGCCTCGCTTTCAATGGCAAGAAGTAGCTCTTTCGGATTGAGGACATTATCATGCCATTCGATTTTACGAACCTTCTGCTCTAAGTGATTATAGACAATGTATTGTACGGTAATGGGAAAGGAAATTCGGCTACGCTGCTTGGCATTACCTAACCAAAGGACACCAAGGTTTGTGACGATTTCTCCATCAATCAAGTTATAGTGCTCCATAATTTCAAGGTCAGACATTTGCTTGACGTGGTCTTTTACACGATCTGACTCTCTGATATCACTGGCGAACTTCTTCACGTTTTCAACTGGAATATCTGCCAACGAAAACCTCGTTGCGAGTAATTCCCATTGATAGGCGCCCTTCTCTATCGACAAACGCTGTATGTCCTCATTTCTTACAGGCTCACATTTATCAGCAATACGAAGGTAAATCTTTCCGTCTGATGTTGTAGCAATAGATTTTATGGAGGGTGCAACAATAATCTTGAAATATTCGCCTCCGTTTTGATGCTTGATGAGTCCAGAAGATGTCAGACTGACATTAAAACAGAGACTATGAAGGCGAGATACTGTGTCGTTTATCTCATTCTCTGTTACAGTTTGTTCTGCTAATGGAACTAAGCTCTTATCTTCTATACCTATATATAAAGTGCCACCTTGTGCATTAGCAAAGGCAACACAGGAGACTGCGAGTTCTTTAAAACCTTTATCACCGGAACGGATTTTCCGAATACTTTTATAATCTATTTTTTGATTCTCAATATCCATACTTATTGTAGTTTGATCTTACTTAGATTATCAATAATCAGTTTGTTCAGTCGCTCTTCTTCTTTCAATTGCTCTTCAAACTCAGCCTTGAGGGCAGTGAAGCGCTCAGCGAAGTTGAAGTCATCTTCCTCTTCGGGGAGGCCGACATAACGGCCTGGGATAAGGACATAATCCAGTTCGGCAACACGACTGACGGGAACAGAGGCACAGAAGCCTGGGATGTCTTGATAGTCATGGGACTCCTCGCGCCAATGATGATAGGTCTCGGAAATTTCCTTGATATCTTCGGTAGTCAGTTCACGAGTGCGGCGGTTTATCAAACGTCCTTTGTTGCGGGCATCGATAAAGAGGATTTCACCAGGATGACAGGTGCGGTTACGGGTTACGAACCACAAGCAGGCAGGAATCTGGGTGTTTAGGAATAGTTTGGCGGGCAGGTTAACGATACAGGCAATGAGACCTTTGTCTATTAATGCCTTGCGGATTTCGCCTTCACCACCAGTCTTTGAAGTCAGTGAGCCTTTGGCCAAAACAAAACCTGCTTGCCCTGATGGTGCTAAATGATAGATGAAATGCTGAATCCATGCAAAGTTGGCATTACCCGTAGGAGGCACACCATAGAGCCATCGCTTGTCATTACGCAACAGGTCACCACTCCAGTCACTATCGTTGAAAGGAGGATTGGCCATTACATAGTCAACTTTTACATCCTGATGGGCATCGTTGAGGAACGAGCCTTCGGTGTTCCACTTCACGTTGGAGGCGTCAATGCCACGAATGGCAAGGTTCATTTTACAGAGTCGCCAAGTAGTCTGATTGCTCTCCTGACCATAAACGGAAATATTGTCGATACGTCCCTGATGCTCCTTGACAAACTTCTCGCTCTGCACGAACATACCACCAGAACCACAACATGGGTCTAACACTCGACCTTTATAGGGTTCCAGCATATTGACCAACAACTCAACAACACTACGAGGTGTATAGAACTGGCCGCCCTTCTTGCCTTCTGCCAAAGCAAATTCACCGAGGAAATATTCAAATACATGGCCCAATAAATCTGCACTGCCCGTGCTGACATTTGATAATGTGCTGTTGCCTATTAAGTCGATAAGTTCACCAATACTCGTTGGGTCAAGATTGGGACGGGAGAATACTTTGGGTAGTACGCCTTTCAGGGAGGGATTCTCACGTTCAATCACATCCATTGCATCGTCAATGTATTTGCCGATGAGCGGATTCTTTGCCTGACTGACAAGATAACTCCATCGGGCATTGGCTGGCACAAAGAATATGTTCTCTGCTTTGTATTCCTCTTTGTCTTCCGGGTCTGCACCTTCATCTTTCAGTTTTACCAGTTCTGCATAAAGTTTCTCAAATGATACAGAAATATATTTCAAGAAGATGAGGCCGAGTACCACATGCTTGTACTCTGCTGCGTCAATATTCTTACGCAACTTATCAGCGGCTTTCCACAACTGTTTTTCCAACGGCTCTTCTATCTGTTCCTTTTTCTTTGCCATATAGTTTTTTGATTTTGACCACAAAGTTACAAATAACTAATCACAACACAAAATTTTAAAGTTTTATCCAGTTCCTTGCTTCTCACATTCACAGGACGTGAACTCTTGCCTCGCTTCCCCCGTATGCTCCCGAAAACTGGGGTTGGTCAGTATGTAAACGTATCCAGGTTCTTTGTTGTTCATGTTCATTTGTTTTTATCAGATTCTTTATAATCCTCCTATTTGTTAAAAACTCCCGTTTACTATCTACTTCAAACACTATTACAGGTGTCTGAGGATCTCGTCAGCCTTGGTCTCTTGCATCTTCATGATAGCGAACCAACGTTTGCCCAAATCCTTGATGCTGGCTCCGATGGATAGACATCATCGTCGAGCAAAAGGAAACGGTCGTGAGAGCGGGTGAGCACATGTACAGGGATGGGAGCATACTGGCTGTCGTGACGCTGTATGTCGAGTAGCAGTTGGGCATTTGGTTGCTGCGTATAGATTTCTGCCGTCACCCCGTTCTCGCGCTTGTCAAGTAATGTCAGCACACTCTCGTCGATATAATTGTCAATCAGGATGATTCTCTTGCTGGCACTCTTCACCAGACGACTGACCAACTCGTAGGCGTCGTAAATCTGCCCATCAAAGAAAATGCCCTCAACAGGAGGCAGCGACGTGCGGACAAAGAAATCAATCTTCTCTTCTGTCTTTGCCACCCGTTGTTCCAGACGTTCAAAACGTTGGTTGATGGAATAGCCCTTCAGCAGATACTCCTTCAGCACACTGTTTGCCCATTGTCTGAAAAGAATACCTTGACTTGACTTGACTCGGTATCCGACAGAAAGAATCATATCTAAATTGTAGAACTCCACCAGGCGTGTGACTTGACGTCCTCCTTCATTTTGAACTATCGCAAATTTTGCGACAGTTGCCATGTTATGTAATTCTTCGTGTAGAGCGTTGTTAATGTGTTTGCCTATAGTCTTGACATCGCGCCCAAAAAGAATTGCCATCTGATTTCTGTTCAACCAGACGGTTTCAGCCTCTAACCTTACCTCAAGATGGATGGCATCATTTGGTTGGTAGAGCACTATTTCGTTCTCTTGCATTGATATTGCTTTATTGGCAGACATCTTTCTGTATTATTTAAGTTGAAAGCCGATATGTATTGATGTATTTTGCTGCAAATATACGAAAACTTTTGCACATTATAAGGAGAAATGATGATTATTTTCTGCAATTTAGTCTTAGGAGTGAAAGAATTGGATTCGAATGAACATAGTATTCTGTTTTTAAACAAAAATCTTCAAAAATCTGACAAAAATATTTCCCTTTAGCCTTGTAGCATGGCAATAAAGAATTTTCTATCCAACTTCTATTTCAACCCTGCTTTATGGCCGCCCCTTATCAAGGGGCTCAAAATGTCCATAGGTGAATAAGGTACTGGGCTGTTGCCTTTTCGGCGGGGAAAAGTTAAAAAAGACTATAGGCGAGCGGATTATTCGGGGAAGAGAAACCAAGATGTTGTTTTTTTGACTAATTTTGCGGCTGACAAAGTATCAGACGCAGCCGGATTGCGACGCAGGACTATCAGGCATATTGCTAACTTATTAATATAATGTCTATTACACAACCATTAAAAAAAGTCTTCGCCATGCTACACTTCAGGCAGATTCTTCTGGCGGCAGCCATGTTGACAGTAACGGCCATTCAGGCAGGAAAGTATCAGAACTTCAAGGTTTCCACCTACATCCGGGCACAGGACGTGGCACGGATGGACGACGACAAGTTCCTGAAATCCACTTGGGAAACCGTGAGCAGCCAGGTGGACCTCGACAAAATCTACATCGAAACCCACCGCGACGCCTTTACCGTTCCCGAAAAGACCATCAACAAGGTGAAGAAGTTCTTCCAGGGGAAAGGTCTTGAGGTGGGCGGCGGCATCACCTACACGCAGTCGGAACCCTCCGACTTCGAGACTTACAGCTACGCTCGCGAGAAAGACCGCCAGCAGGTGAAGCAAGTGGCGGAATTCACCGCACGGCTGTTCGATGACTTCATTCTTGACGACTTCTTCTTCATCGACCTCAAGAACGACGACGAGATTGCCGCCAAAGGAAACAAAAGCTGGACGGAATACCGGCTCAGACTGATGGCCGATGCAGGAAAGGAACTGGTGGTGAATCCCGCCAAGAAAGTAAACCCCAAGGTGAAGGTCATCGTGAAATATCCTAACTGGTACGACCATTTCCAGGGACTGGGATTCAACCTGGAAGAAGAACCGGCCTATTTCGACGGCATCTGGACGGGCACCGAGACACGCGACCCGGCCTCGGCACAGCATCTGCAGAACTATCTGAGCTACAATATCATGCGTTTCTTCGACAATATCGCACCCGGGCGCAACGGCGGCGGATGGGTGGATGCCGGCGGCATACACATGAGCATGGACCGCTATGCCGAGCAGCTGCACCTGACCATGCTGTCGAAGACGCCCGAAATCATTCTGTGGAACTACATGCAGCTGGCCGAAGTGAAAATCACGTCCAACATGCGCGCTCCCTGGCAAGACGCCGGGGGCAACAGCTTCCGCTACGACGAGATGGTGGCTCCCTTCACCAAAAACGGCAAATCGGTGACGCCCACCACCATGGCGCGCTTTGCCGACCAGACGCTCCACCAGACCGACAAACTGATGGGACTGCTGGGAAATCCCGTAGGTCTGGTTTCGTATAAGCCCTTCCACTCGTCGGGCGAAGACTTCCTGCAGAACTACCTCGGCATGATTGGTCTGCCCATGGACATGCATCCGAAGTGGAAAGACGGACAACAGCAGATTCTGCTCACCCAGCAGGCCGCCAAAGACCCGCAGATTGTTGAGAAAATCAAGCGCCAGCTGAAACAGGGCGGCGACGTCATCGTGACCACCGGACTGCTGAAAGCCATCAAAGAACAGCTGGCCGACGTCACCGAGCTGTATTGCGCCGACCTGAAAGCCATCGTCAGCGACTTCGGACGCGACGGCAAGGCAGAACGCGAGTTCATCATCCCGCAGGTGAAATACTTCACCAACGACTCGTGGGAGGTTGTCAGCGCCGGGCGTCCGCTCACGGGCGGCGTGTCGGGCTATCCCATTTTGCTGCGCAACACCTACTCGAAAGGCATGCTCTTCGTGCTCACCATCCCCGACGACTTCGGCAATCTGTACGACTATCCCGCCGGAGCGCTCAACGTAATCCGTAGCGTAATGAGCAAAGACGTGGGCGCTTATATCGAAGGACCGTCGAAAGTGGCCCTTTTCCCCTACGACAACCGCACGATGGTCGTAGAGAATTTCAACGACACCGCCGTCAGTCTGCGCGTGGTGGTGAATGCCAAGGTGAACACACTGCGCAACCTGCTCAGCGGCGAAAAGATGAATCCCGTGCAGGTGACGCCGGGCCGCTTCCGGTTCCGCGGCTACACCGACAGCCAGACCGTGTTCGAACTCAAACTGCCCGCACACAGCTATATCGGGCTGGGCTACTGATGCCTTTACCACACCTTATTATAATATAATAACAACCACAATCAATAACATGCAGAGAAAACTGAAAACAATCCTTAGCACGCGGACTGTCATTGCCTCGATGGCGCTGGCCATGACCGCTCCCGCATTTTCACAGCCCTACCCCACCCGGCTGCTCGACCACGAACAGCAGATTACGAAAATCATCGAGGGCATGACGCTCGACGAGAAAATTGCCATGCTGCACGGCAAGAACATGTTTTCGTCGGAAGGAGTCCCACGACTGGGCATTGCCGACATGGAATATGCCGACGGACCATTCGGCATACGCGAGGAGATGGAGCCCCACTCATGGAACTCGCTCCACCTCTCGACCGATTCGGCAACCTTCTTCCCCACCGGTTCAGCACTGGCCGCCACATGGAGCACCGAGTGGGCCTATGCCTACGGACGGGGCATGAGTCGCGAGGCCCGGTTACGCGGAAAAGACATGATTCTGGGACCAGCCATCAACATACAGCGCATTCCCACAGGCGGACGCACCTACGAATATCTGAGCGAAGACCCGCTGCTGAGCGGAGCACTGGCCGTGGCCTACACGCGCGGCTGTCAGGAAGACGGCACGGCAGTATGCCTGAAACACTATGCGCTGAACAACCAGGAAAACTATCGCGGCTTTGTGGATGTGCACATCTCCGACCGCGCCATGCACGAAATCTACTTGCGCCCCTTCGAGATGGCCGTCAAAGAAGCCGACGCATGGGGCGTGATGGCGGCCTATAACAAGGTGGCCGGACGCTGGTGCTCGGAAAACGAGATGTTGCTGAACACCATCCTGCGACAGCAATGGGGATTCCCCGGCATGGTCATCAGCGACTGGGGCGGCGTGCATTCCACCGTGGATGCCGTCACCGCGGGAATGAACGTTGAGATGCCCGGCAGCCGATACATGGGCAAGGCACTGCTCGACTCGGTCAAGGCAGGGAAAGTCAGCGAAGATATCATCAACCAGCGCGTGCGCGAGATTCTGCGCGTGCGCTTCACGGTAAGCCCGGTTGCCAAGGAGGTGGCCAACACCAAACCCGTGGGCAATGCCGAGGAAATGGCCGTTGCCCTGGAGGTGGCTCGCCGTTCTATAGTATTGCTCAAAAACGGCAACAACGAGAAACCGCTGCTGCCCATCAATCTCAGCCGTGTGAAGCGCATTGCCGTAGTAGGCGAGAATGCCGTGACAAAGATGGCGCTCGGCGGTGTGGGTGCCGGTGTGAAGACGCGTCAGGAAATCACGCCGCTCGAAGGACTGCAGCAGGCACTTAACGGCAAGGCAAAAATCACCTACGTTCCGGGTTACAAGAGCTTCGACCGCAGCAGTCGCGACAAGCGCCTCAGCCCGCAACAGCCGGCCGACCCCAAACTGATGGCCGAGGCCGTGAAGGCAGCCAAACAGGCCGACCTGGTTATCTTCGTGGCCGGAGACAATCGTGAGGTGGAGACCGAAGGTTCCGACCGCAAGTCTATCACGCTGCCCTCTGGTCAGGACGAACTGGCCAAGGCGCTGGCCAAGGCCAATCCCCATATGGTCACCATTCTCGTTGCCGGCGGTCCCGTAGATGTAAGCACCGTCAGTCAGGCGTCTGAAGCCCTGCTCGTATCGTGGTTCAACGGTTCCATGGGCGGTCAGGCCCTGGCCGAAGTGCTCACAGGACAGATATCGCCTTCGGGCAAACTGCCCATGAGCTGGCCCATACAACTCAGCGACGTGCCCGCCTATGCCACAGGTACTTATCCTCAAACTGTGGAAAACGCACAGGGCGACATCTTCGTCGGACTGGTCAGGAACAAAGGTGAGCAGAAGAACCAGCAGCTAGTGGCAAACTATGCGGAGGAGGATTTGGTGGGCTATCGCTGGTACGACTGCAAGGATACCGATGTGGCCTATCCTTTCGGCTACGGCCTGTCGTATGCACAATTCGGCTATAGCGACCTGACGGTCAGTCCCACTGCCGGCGAAATACTGGTCAAGTTCAACCTGACCAATCGTTCTAAAACCGATGCCGAGGAGGTGGCACAAGTCTATGTGGCACGTCCTGAATCGCATCTGTCGAGACCAGTGAAAGAGCTGAAGGGTTTCCAGCGCGTGGCACTAAAAGCCGGTGAGCAGAAGACGGTCACCATTCGCCTGCGCACGTCCGACCTGTGCCATTGGGATGAAGCTGCACAGGCATGGATGCTCGAGCCTGGAAATCTCAGCATCATGGTGGGTGGCTCGTCAGACAATCTCCCGCTAAAAGCCGACACCCGTATTTAAGAAACCACCCAAACCCTACCTTTTCGTTTGTGACCAAGGCCCTGATTCTCTCCTCTCAGGGCCTTTTTTCGCGTTCGTTATTGCTTTTAAAATGGTCAGGATTTTTTAACACAAAGATACAAAGGTACAAAGTTTTATAAAAGCGCCATTGTACTCCCCGCCCCTAAAGGGGAGGGGTTAGGGGTGGGGTCTATAAAAGAAAAAGGAAAGAATCGACATCACGTCGGCCCTTTCCTGATTTTAGACTATTGTTTTTACGTCTTTATGATTTATCACAAATCTAAAAGTAAAAATCGGACAGTTAAATTTCTGTCATTGAGCTATAATAACTTATCTATTTATAAAAATTCAATCTATCTTTAAGATACAAGTACAAGTACGTAAATCGGATGTTAATACTGCCTTTATATTTCTTGGTTGCAAAAGTACAAAAAGGCAGACATTCCGCCATAACAATGCGTATTATTTCTCTTCCGTTTTGTATTATTGATTGTTTTTGTAGGCAAACGGAGTCAAAGCGGAAGGCTGAGCACAAATAATGTCTCATGAAAAAGGGAGAGCACCTGATAGTACTCTCCCTGTAATATTAGAATCGGGCCGTTTTACTTCGGAGCTTTGTTATAGACGCTCTCGAGGGTGTAACTGGCATCATCGCTAGTGGCCGCCTTGATCATTGTCTTCACAAGCGCCTCCATGGCATTGAGATACTGACCGTCGGTGTGGTTGAAATAGCCATGATGCTCGTTGCCGCCACCAGAAGCGTTATTATCCCAGATGCAGAGCGGCATCCCATACTCATGGGCTGCACGGCAAACATACTCGAGATAGTAGTTGCGGAAGTTGTTGGAACGGGTATTCTTGTGCATCACACAACCGTATTCGCCGATGTAAACGGGAATATTCTTAGCCACGAACTTATCGTGCAGCTTCTTGAAAATAGCTACCACATGGTCTTCGTTGCTGCCAGTATCGGCCTTGCCCTTAGCGGCAGTGTGCCCCCACTCGCTATAGCCACCACTTTTATACTCACTGCTGTCATCACTAACATAGGGTGACAGGGTGAAGTTGCTCGGGTCGTAGAAGTGGACGCTGACCATCAGGCGGTTGGCTGCATCGGTAGGAAGCACGAAACCGGTTTCTAGTGCGAGCGAAGGATTAGCGGCATAAGAAGGTATGCCAATCCACCGGGTAGCGTTGTTGCCGCCAGTGGCACGGATGGTGTTCACCACCAGCTGGTTCCACTCGTTGAGGGTTTTATACTGCTTACCGCCGTCGGTACGGTTTGCGCCCCATCCCCAGCCGCCGTCCTGAATCTCGTTGAACGACTCGAAGATGAGGAATTCGCCCTTGTCCTTGAAGGCTTCGGCAATCTGTTTCCAGGTTTTCTCGATACGATTCTTGATATTGCTGTTGGTCGTTGCATTGTTGGCAGCGCCCTTAATGTCGAGCCAGTACTCATCGTGATGCATGTTCAGGATGACGTTCAGTCCGGCAGCTTCGGCCCACTCCACATTCTGCCTTACTTCGGCAATATAGTTGGCATCAATGTCCCAGTTCGATGTATTCTGGTAGTTGCCCCATGTTACGCCGATACGTACGGTGCTGGCACCAGCGTTTCTAAGGTTGTTGTAGAGAACCTGTGTGGGTTTGGCATTGTCCCAGTATCCCCACTGCGGACGCACACCGTCTGCACCACTGCTGGTGTCGAAATGGTTGCCCAGGTTCCATCCCCAGCCCATTTTCTTGGCAATAGGACTGTTCTCGTCGACAGGAGGCTGCTGATTTCCCTTGGTAGTGAAGTTCAGCGTAAACTCAGGCGCCACGACTTTTCCGTCAGCGGCAGCCACGATGGCACCCCACGCTACCTTCAGTGTATAAACCGTGTTGGCTTCCAGTGCAAGCGGGATTTCTACAGACGAGTTGCCCGAAACCTTGGCTTTCACTGCTATTCCATTGAGGGTAATGCCGTTTCCGGGCACTCTGACAGGGTTGTTATAATTCAGTGTAAGGACAGTAGTAGATGCAGCATCCACCTGGGCACCTTCGGCTATCGATTGCGAAACTAGCTGCAGGCTTACGCTGGGTGTCGGCGTGGAGTCGTCTCCATCGCTTCCGCCACAACTAAACAATGAGAAAGATGCCAACAGCATCAAAAGCTGAAATAAAGTTTTCTTCATTTTTATTTATTGATATTTGTTTTGTACTAAGAGCGCCCGTTGTCACGACGGGCGCTCTTTATAATCAACACTATTGCTCTGAAAGAGAAGCAACAGATAAGGACAACATTAAGGAACGATTTCTATCTTAGTGATGCCCTTGAGGTCTCCCTGAATGATGAGACCACCGTTGTTTACGGCATTCATCATGTCATCATCAAAGACTTTCTCCATCACCTCTACATCACCGGCCCAGTCGGCCAAATAGTCGATAGCCGTCCATGAAGTATCATTAATCTGCACCTGCCCAGTGTTGCCGGCGGTCTTGGTAACACGGAAGATTGAACCACTCTTCACCTTGAATTCATTGAGCAACAAGTCAGATGGCAAGTTAAAGCGGCCATTGTCGTCCCATGTGAAGGTGTAAGGATAAGAGACAGGTGTTCCGCTGTGATTGCTTACGTACTGAGAGAGATCAAAACTCGACGAACCTCCACCGCCGCCATGAACGATATCGATGAAATAGAGTTCCAGCACGGTGTAGCCGCTACCCGTAAAGAGCAGATGCTTCTGGTCGAGCGTTCCTACGAGCGGGTCATCACCGAAGTTAACCTCGATGTAGTAAGTACCGTCGCCGTTATCGATAATCCGCTCTGCCATATTCCAAGGAGCAATATCGTTATCCTTACCAAGCCACTGCACATCCCACCAACCATTGGTGACACGAATCTGATAGGAGTCGCCGTCGGGCTTGAAGCGCATGTAGAACGATTCGGTCTTCATCTTGTTCCATACGTCTTCGGGGAACGTGGCGATACACTCGTTGTTGCCGTCCGTACCGTCAAGACCGAAGCGATAAGTACCGCTCCAATTAATCGAACCGCCAGAGCCATCGTTAGCCCAGAAAGTATTCTTCACCTCCTGGTCTCCGGGACCATCGATCCATATTTCCTCTTCGGCATAGAGTTCCAGCACGGTGTAGCCGCTACCGGTGAAGAGCAGATGCTTCTGGTCGAGGGTAGCTACAAGCGGATCATCACCTAAATCAACCTCGATGTAGTATGTTCCGTCGCCGTTATCGATAATCCGCTCAGCCATATTCCAAGGAGCAATATCGTTATCCTTACCAAGCCATTGCACATCCCACCAGCCATTGGTGACACGAATCTGATAGGAGTCGCCGTCGGGTTTGAAGAGCATATAGAACTTCTGTGTCTTAATATTCTCCCATACGTCGGCTGGGAACGTGGCGATACACTCGTTGTTGCCGTCCGTACCGTCAAGACCAAAGCGATAAGTGCCGCTCCAATTAATCACGCCAGTCCTTTCTGGAGCTTCGTTCTTCCAATATACGGTCTTCACGATTTCCATGTGACCTGCATCCTTGGCAGGCTTGTAAGCCAGTTCCGGCATGGCAATCTTCTGTCCATCGTAGGTATGGAGATAGCCAACAAAGGATTCTTCAGGAATGTTCTTCTGCGGAACACGGAAGATAAGGTTGCTAGTCCCCTTGCGGTAGAAATCCTTGTGGTCGATGAACTGCGGTTCGCCTTCGGCATCAAGTAGTTCAACCTGATTTATGAACTCCAGGTCCGTTCCATAGACTGTGATGAGCTCACCACCAGCAGCTTCGTCGCCCGGCTGCTTTGAGAATCCCGACACATTGGTATGTCCGAGCGTCAACGGCAGACGCGACTCAGCCTCATCGTTGTCGGTGCGTACTTTAATATTGCCGCCTTCTGTGGGTATGCCCGACGGAGCTTTAAGCCTGATCATGTCGTTGCCGACAATCTCGAAGTTTGAAACCTTTATGCCACCGGGGAACTCTATTTCTTTAACGTCGTTGAAACCAGAGCCGTTGATGGTCATCGGCTGGTTGGTGACGACCTTCGTAGGGAAGAACGTCTTGATGCCTAGTCCGACGTTAGCCGAACCTTCGTCGTCTTCAGCGCAGGCTGTGAAAGTGGCACCGATGAGAACCACCGCAAGCAGCGCGCCTAAATAATTGATTATATGCTTCATAATTTATCAATTTTCATTTATCAGTTATCACTTAGCGAAGCGTTTTACCATCCAGGGTTCTGGGTAAGGTTGGAATTCTTAATCAGTTCCGACTGTGGAATGGGATAGAAATAGAACTTGTCATCCCACTGACGGGTAACAGTAGAGCGGGTAAGCGTCAAATTGCTGCTGATGTTGGCCACCTGAATCGTCTTGAAATACTGGTCGCCCTTTTTCCAGCGGCGCACATCCCAGAAACGATGGTTCTCGAAAGCCAGCTCCACCAGTCGCTCGCGCTCGTAGCGCTTCACCCATTCCTGACCGTCCTCTGTGAACTCCGGCATGTTGATGCCTGCACGATTGCGCAGCACATTGA
>JAFWQT010000178.1 GCA_017508965.1 Prevotella sp.
CCCCAAAGACCCCGATGTTAGAATCGGCAAACTGGACAACGGACTGACTTATTACATCCGCCACAACAACTGGCCGGAGAATCGCGCTGAGTTCTACATCGCCCAAAAGGTGGGTTCCATTCAGGAGAACGACGACCAGCGCGGACTGGCCCACTTCTTGGAGCACATGGCCTTCAACGGCTCGAAACACTTCAAGGGCAATGAACTGCTGCGCTGGTGCGAGAGTGTTGGCGTGAAGTTCGGCACCGACCTGAACGCTTACACCTCCATCGACCAGACGGTCTATAACATCAGCAATGTTCCCACCACGCGCGAAAGCATCATCGACTCGTGTCTGCTCATCCTCTACGACTGGGCCGACGGTCTGCTGCTCGAACAAGAGGAGATTGAGAAGGAGCGTGGCGTGATTCACGAAGAGTGGCGTCTGCGCACCAGCGCCCAGATGCGCATGCTGGAGCGCGACCTGCCGAAGCTCTATCCCGGTTCAAAATACGGCCACCGCATGCCCATCGGACTGATGGAAATCATCGACAACTTCGAGCGCCCGTTCCTCCAAGCCTATTACGAGAAATGGTATCGTCCCGACAATCAGGGCATCATCGTCGTGGGTGATGTGGATGTGGACAAGGTAGAGCAGAAAATCAAGACGCTCTTCTCGCCCATCGTGCTGCCCGAGAACCGCGCGCTGGTAACCACAGAGCCCGTTCCCGACAATGCAGAGCCCATCTTCGTCATCGACAAAGACAAGGAGCAACAGGTCAACTTGGTTGACATCATGATGAAGCACGAGGCCTTCCCCGACTCGCTGAAGGGTTCGTTGGTCTATCTCCTCACCAACTACATGAAGAACGCAGCCCTCTCGATGCTCAACGACCGCCTGCGCGAATATGCTGAAAAGCCCGAGAGCCCGTTCCTTCAGGCCTCGGCTGGCGACGGACAATACGTGCTCTCGAAGACCGTTGACGCCTTCGAACTGGACATTCTGCCCAAGGACGGACAGATGGAAGCCGCTGTCACAACGGTGCTGACCGAGGCTCGCCGCGCCGCCGAGTTCGGTTTCACGCCCACCGAGTACAACCGTTTCAAAGCCAACTACACCAGTTCGCTTGACAAGCAATATTCGAACAAAGACAAACGCTACAACAGCCAGTTTGTGAACCAATATGTGCAAAACTTCCTTTCCAACGAGCCCATCCCCAGCATCGACTACACTTACGAGACGATGAAGCAATACGTGCCGATGCTGCCGCTGGAAGGTGTCAACATGGTGATTAAGGAACTCGTGTCGATGAAGGACTCCAACCTCGTTGTACTGAACTTCAACAACGAGAAAGAAGGTGCCGTCTATCCCACGGAGGATGGTTTGAAGAATGCCATTTCTGCCGCCCGCTCCGCCCAGATTGAGGCCTATGTGGACAATGTGAAGGACGAGCCGCTGATGACCGTTCTGCCTAAGAAGGGCTCCATCAAGAAAGAGACGAAGAACAACCTCTTCGGTTACACCGAGCTCACCCTTTCGAATGGCGCGAAAGTGTTGCTGAAGCAGACCGACCTGAAGAAAGATCAGGTGATTCTGAGTGGTGAGGGATTTGGTGGTTCCGCCCTCTATGGCGAGAAGGATTTCAATAACATCAAGATTTTCGATGAGGTGATTGAGTCCAGCGGACTGGGCAACTTCTCGCACACAGAATTGGAAAAAGCCCTTGCTGGCAAGATTGCAAGCGCATCGCTCAGCATTAGCGAAAACCGTCTGAATGTCAGCGGAAGTTCCACTCCGAAGGATGTGGAGACCATGTTGCAACTGGTTTACCTCTATTTCACCAACATCGCCAAGGACCAGAAGTCGTATGACAATACGATGCAGACTGCAGAGGTTTCGCTGAAGAACCGTCTGCTGCAGCCCGAGAACGTGTTCAACGACTCGTTGACCGCCACCGTCACCTGCCACAACCCGCGCAACAAGCCTTTGGAAGTGGCCGACCTCGACAAGGTGAACTACGACCGTATCCTGCAGATGGCCAAGGAGCAAACGGCTAACGCCGCCGCATTCACCTTCACCATCATCGGCAACTACGACGAAGCCACCATCCGCCCGCTCATCGAGCAATACCTGGCTTCGCTGCCCTCACAAAAGAAGGTGGTGAAGAGCAAAAAGGTGGACACCGACTACGAAGGAAATGTCGTCAACAACTTCAAACATAAGGCGGAGACACCGAAGGCCATCGCCATGATGCATTGGTATTCGAAGCAAATCCCCTACACGTTGGAGAACAGCATCAAGGCTTCCATCGTCGGTCAGATTCTAAGCATGGAATACCTGAAGAAGATTCGTGAAGACGCCAGCGCTGCTTACACAGTGGCTTCGCAAGCCGGAATAAGCCGCACCGACTTCGAGACGACCACACAAGTCCTTGCCTATTGCCCCATGAAACCCGAAAAGGCTGACGTTGCAGTGCAAATCATGCGCGACGAGGTGAACGCTATGACGAAGACTTGCGATGCCGACAAACTGCAGAA